>JACCTY010000131.1 GCA_013812145.1 Geodermatophilaceae bacterium
ACGGTGACCCCGCCCGCCTCCGTCCAGTCCGCTCCGGTTGTGTGCTCCCGGACGGAGGCGGTCTCATGACTGATCCTGCGGCCGCGGCCGCGCCGATCGTCGACCGGGTGCGGAGGCGGCTGGCCAGTTCTGGTGTGCTGCCTACTCGATCGGCCGTGGCCGGGCTGGTCCGGGAGGAAAGCGGCGGCCTGATCGGCGACGCGCACCTGCTTCGGCTGGTCCGCGAGGCCGAGGACGAGATGGGCGGCGCCGGTGCGGTAGAGCCGTTGTTGCGGGATCCGGATATCACCGACGTCCTCGTCAACGGGCCGGACGAGGTGTGGATCGACCGTGGCGGCGGCCTGGAACGGGTAGCGGTGCGCTTCGCCGACGACGCCGCCGTACGACGGCTGGCAACCCGCCTCGCGGCCGCGGCGGGGCGCCGGCTGGACGATGCGGCGCCCTGGGTCGACGCCTCGCTGCCGGACGGCACCCGGCTGCACGCCATCCTGCCGCCGGTGTCGGTCGGGGCCACCCGACTGTCGCTGCGGGTGCTGCGGCCGCGTGCGTTCAGCTTGGACGACCTCGTGTCCGCTGGCACCGTGACCGAGCAGTCGCGGCTCCTGCTGACCGACATCGTCCGCGGCCGGCTCGCGTTCCTCGTCAGCGGTGGGACCGGATCCGGGAAGACGACGCTGCTGTCCACGCTGCTCAGCCTCGTCGACCCGACCGAGCGCATCGTCCTGGTCGAGGACGCCTCCGAGCTGCGTCCGCGGCACCCGCACGTGGTGCGGCTGGTGGCTCGCCCGCCGAATGTCGAAGGGACCGGGCAAGTGAGCCTCCAGGACCTGGTCCGGCAGGCCTTGCGGATGCGGCCGGACCGGCTCATCGTGGGCGAGACGCGGGGCGCAGAGGTGGCCGACCTGTTGGCGGCGATGAACACCGGGCACGAGGGCGGCGCCGGGACCGTGCATGCGAACAGCGCCGCCGAGGTACCGACCCGGCTGGAGGCGCTTGGCGCGCTCGCCGGCCTGTCCCGCTCCGCGATTCAGGGGCAGCTCGTGGCGGCGGTTGACGCCGTGGTCCACCTGCGCCGGGACCGGGCCGGCGTACGACGGGTGCACGAGATCGGCCTGCTGCGGCGCGAGGTCGACGGCGTGGCTGTTCTGCCGGCCTGGAGATCGGACCGCACCGAGTGCGAGGCGGGACCGAGGCTGCGGGCGATGCTCGCTGAGCGGCTGGCGGGCGCCTGGTGACTGCTCTCGTCGCCGCGCTCTGCGCGGCGGCTGTTTTGTGTCTGCCGACGGGAAGCCAGGCCCGCACTCGCCTTGTCCTCGGTCCCGCTCAGGACGAGCGGCGCATTCTGCGTCGCCTGCGCGAGCTGGTCATCCGGGCGGGGCGGCGACGATGTGTCACGGCCGGTACGGCGGGAACCCTGGTCGCCCTTCTCGGCGCCATACCGGTGTTGGCGGCCGTGGCGCTGTCGACCGTCGCGGGATTGGGGATCCACCTGGCGTGGACGGCGCGGGCCCGGCGCAGGCGGCGAGTCGCCGAGGAGGCGAGTGTCGATTGCGTGGCGGCCCTTGCGGCCGAACTTCGGGCCGGCCGGCCGCCTCCGATCGCGCTGGCCACCGTGGCCGAGCACACCGCCGGAGTGCTGCGGGGACCGCTCGCCGAAGCGGCCCGGATCGCGGCGTTGGGTGGTGACACCGCGTCGGTCCTGCGGGCGGCGGACGTCGGCGCAGGTGAGCTTCGGCGGCTCGCCGCCGCCTGGCAGCTCAGCGTGTCCAGCGGGTGCTCGCTGGCCGGCGTACTGGATGCGGTCGACGCCGACCTTCGGGCTCGCCGACAGGTTCGTCGGTTGCTGGCGGGTCTACTGAGTGGTCCACGGTCGACGGCTGGGCTACTTGCCCTGCTCCCCGGGTTGGGCCTTGCGATGGGCGCTGCCCTCGGCGCCGACCCGCTACATGTCCTCATCAGGACCGGGCCTGGTCAACTCGCCCTTGTTGCCGGCGTGGGTCTGGACGTCGCCGGTGTGCTGTGGACGGCACGGCTCGTCCGCAGCGCAGAAGAGTGAGGCTGCTCGGCCTGCTGCTTGCCGCCACGGCGGTCGCCTCGTGGCCGCTGCCCACAGGTCCTGAGCGGCGCCGGCTGGCGGCGGTTCGGGATGGGTCCACGGCCGTGGCGACCGGTGACTGGCCGGTGGCTCAGCGAGCCGGCCGATGGCTTGTCTGTACCGCAGCCGGGCTCTCCGTCGCACTCGCATGGGGCGGACCGGTCGGGTTGTTCGCGGGGTTGACCGCCACGGCGGGTGGACTCCGGTTGCTGGCCCGGGCCGACTCGGCGGGGGAGCGTCGCCGGCGAGAGCGACGCGCCGAGGACCTTCCGGCGGCGTTGGACCTGCTCTGCGTATGTCTGCGGGCAGGGCTGCCCGTGAACTTGGCGCTGAGTCAGGTTGCCGGTGTCCTTTCGGGTCCGTTGCGCGACGACCTGGCGTTGGTCTGCGCACTGCATGACCTGGGCGCCGACGCCCGCGGGGCCTGGTCGGAGCTGGCTGGCGACCCGGTGCTGGCTCCGGTAGCCCGGGCAATGTCCCGCGCGGGGGCCAGCGGCAGCGCCCTGGCGATCGCCCTGGCTGGCGTGGCCGAGCAGTGCCGCGGGCAGCGGCAGGAGAAGGTGGAGGTGGCGGCGCGGCGGGTCGGCGTGTTCGTGATGGCTCCGCTCGGGCTGTGTTTCCTGCCGGCTTTTGTCTGCCTCGGCGTGGTCCCGACGATCCTCGGCATTGCCAGCGACGTACTTGGCTGACCCGGTTTTCCACAGCCAGCTTGGCTGTCCACAGATCTCCGCCGCGCTCCAAGTCCGTCGCATCCGCGCGGCACGGTGGTCGAGACCGGCTGAGCGGCCGGTGCTCATGGCGGAATGGAGACAGTTGTGCATGGGTGGATGACAGGACGTTGGCACTCGGTGCAGTCCCGGCGGCGTCGCGTCCAGGGTGACGACGGGATGACGACCGCGGAGTACGCCGTAGGCACGGTGGCGGCATGCGCGTTCGCTGCGGTGCTGTACCAGGTGGTGACCGGCGACTCGGTGCTGACCGGACTCACGGACCTGGTCAACTCGGCGCTGGCGACGCTGTCCTGACGATGGTGAGGTCGCCGCTGCTCTGGCGGGCGGACCGCACGCTGCCGCTGAAGCGCGGGCGGCGCGAGCGCGGCAGCGTGACCGCCGAGGCGGCAGTCGTCCTCCCCGTCCTGGTGGTGCTGCTTACCGTCGGCGTCGGGGCCGTGTCGGCGGTGACGGCGCAGATGCGGTGTGTGGACGCCGCCCGCGAGGCCGCCCGAGCGGCGGCTCGCGGGGAGTCGTCGCAGATCGCTATGGAGCTGGCGGTCGAGGCGGCACCCGACGGGGCACAGGTCAGCCTGGACAGCGGCACGGAGCGGATCGTCGTGACTGTGACTGCCGAGGTCCCGATCGGGGGCGGACTGCTGCCCGCGGTCACGGTTCGTGGGGAGGCCGTCGCGCTGCCCGAGCCCACCGGCCCGGTGACCGTTCCCACCGGCGGGTCGCCATGATCAGGCGGCGGGGAGATCGCGGCAGTGCTGGGGTGTGGCTGCTCGGATTGTGCTCGGTCCTCGTGCTGGCAGCCACGGCCGCCGTGCTCGTGGGATCTGCGATGGTGACGCGGCACAAAGCGATCGCTGCAGCGGATCTCAGCGCCCTGGCCGCGGCCGGCAAGGCCTGGGAGGGCACTGAGTCAGCGTGCGCGGCGGCCGCGGACATCGCCACGTCGATGGGCGCGCAGCTGACCTCCTGTTCGCTGAGCGGAGTGATCGCCGAGGTGAGCGTCGCGGTGTCTGTCGAGCTCGGTGTCGTTGGTCTGGCGACGGCCGAGGCATCCGCCCGCGCCGGACCGGTCGAGTCTGTGGCTCAGCGGCTCAGCCGGTGATGAAGTGCGTCATGAGGGCTTGCACCTCGTAGATGTCGACGCCCTTGCTGAACTGCTTCTGGATCGGGCCCGAGCTGCCTGACAGCCAGATCTTTAGTTCCGCGTCGAGGTCGAAGTTTCCGGCCGTCTCTACGGCGAAGTGCGTGATGGACTTGTACGGGACGCTGTGGTATTCGATCTTCTTGCCGGTCAGGCCGTTGCGGCGACGTCACACCGTTCGGGAGTCGAGGTCCCGAGTCAACCCGCAGCGTGAGAACAAACTTTGAGCACGTCGGCCGCGCCGGCCTTGTGCAGCGGGTCGTTCCCGTTGCCGCAATTGGGTGTCTGCACGCAGGATGGGCAGCCCGCCCCGCACTCGCATGACTTCCGCTGCGCCGCGTCGGAGGACTGCGGTGATCCCGATCCTGTGGGCACGCCCCACGGTGACGCGCACACCCGACGCGACGGCGGTGTCCGCTACCCCCTAGACTTCCGCCCCAGCGAGCGCCGATCGTGCGCTCTTCCGTGCTGTCCTCGCCGTTCGCTGTTCGGACACGTCCGACGCTGCGGCGCGCCGGCAACACCTGGTCGCCCCAGGCGCCCGTCTACAGGAGGACTGATGCCCGCCAGCATTACCGGTGGTGACTACGCGCTCGTCGTCATAATTTTGCTGATCGCCCTAGGAGCACTCGCCTTCGCCGCCTACCTCGTCAAGGAGGTCACGGCCGCCGATCAGGGCACGACCGGGATGCAGGAGATCGCCAAGGCGGTGCAGGAAGGGGCTCGGGCCTACCTGCAACGCCAGTTCAAGACCCTGGCGATCTTCGCGGTGATCGTCTTCGTGCTTCTCTTCCTGCTGCCTGTCACCGACGGGGGCTTCGAGACGCGCGCCGGACGGGCGGTGTTCTTCCTCGTCGGCGCGACGTTCTCCGCGCTCGTCGGCTTCATCGGGATGACGCTGGCCACGCAGGGCAACGTCCGCGTCGCCGCCGCTGCCCGTTTCGAGGGCGGCGCGAAAGTCGCCTTCCGCATCGCGTTTCGAACCGGTGGCGTCTGCGGGATGATCACGATCGGCCTCGGACTGCTCGGGGCCTCGCTCGCGTTGCTCATCTTCAATGACACCGCCCCGATCGTCCTCGAAGGCTTCGGATTCGGCGGTGCGCTGTTGGCGATGTTCATGCGTGTCGGTGGCGGCATCTTCACCAAGGCGGCCGACGTCGGTGCGGACCTCGTGGGCAAGGTCGAGCAGTCCATCCCCGAGGACGACCCGCGTAACGCCGCGACCATCGCCGACAACGTGGGCGACAACGTCGGTGACTGCGCCGGCATGGCCGCCGACCTGTTCGAGTCCTACGCCGTCACGCTGGTCGCCGCCCTGATTCTCGGCCAGGTCTTCTACGGCGCCGACGGCATGGTGTTCCCCCTGGTCGTCGCCGCGATCGGCGTACTGGCCTCCGTCGTCGGCATCCTCGTGTCCAACCTCAGGGAGTCCGACAAGAACGGGTTGGTCGCGATCAACCGCACCTTCTTCATCTCCGCCGCGTCCTCCCTCGTCCTGGTCGCGGTGGCCGCTTTCACCCTGCTGCCCAGCAGCTTCGCGGACTTCGACGACGTGGCAACCGACTCCGACGGCAACCCGGCGCTGATCGCATTCGCGTCCGTCTTCATCGGCATCGTCCTGGCCGCCATGATCCAACTGCTCACCGGCTACTTCACCGAGACCAGCCGCAAACCGGTTCAGGACATCGGCAAGTCCTCGCTCACCGGAGCCGCGACCGTCATCCTCTCCGGTATCTCGGTCGGCCTAGAGTCGGCCGTCTACTCGGCGCTGCTGATCGGCGGGGCCGTGTACGGTGCGTTCCTCGTCGGCGGATCGGTCGCCCTGTACGCCGTCGCACTGGCCGGCACCGGGCTGCTGACCACGGCCGGTGTGATCGTGTCCATGGACACCTTCGGCCCGGTCAGCGACAACGCCCAGGGCATCGCGGAGATGTCGGGTGACATCGATGCCGCCGGCTCACGCATTCTCACCGACCTCGACGCGGTCGGTAACACCACCAAGGCGATCACCAAGGGCATCGCCATCGCCACCGCGGTGCTCGCCGCGACTGCCCTGTTCGGGTCCTACTTCACCTCGCTGACAGACGCCGTGACGGAGGCGCTCGGAGAAGGCGAGGACGTGGACGGAACCATCTTGCGATCCCTGCAGCTGATCAACGCCCAGAACATCGTCGGTGCCGTGATCGGCGCTGCCGTGGTGTTCTTCTTCAGCGGGCTTGCCATCAGCGCGGTCTCCCGTGCGGCCGGCAGGGTCGTCTTCGAGGTGCGTGAGCAGTTCCGGCTGCACCCGGGCATCATGGATTACAGCGAGCGTCCGGACTACAGCCGGGTCGTGGACATCTGCACCAAGGACAGCCTGCGCGAACTGGCCACGCCCGGACTGTTGGCCGTGCTCGCGCCGGTCGCCGTCGGCTTCGGCCTCGGCTTCGGGCCGCTGGCGGCGTACCTCGTCGGTGCGATCGCTACCGGAACCCTGATGGCCGTGTTCCTGGCCAACTCCGGCGGCGCCTGGGACAACGCGAAGAAGATGGTCGAGGACGGCGCGTACGGCGGCAAGGGCAGCCCGGCGCACGCGGCCACGGTCATCGGCGACACGGTGGGTGACCCGTTCAAGGACACTGCGGGCCCCGCCATCAACCCGTTGCTGAAGGTCATGAACCTCGTCGCGCTGTTGATCGCGCCGGCCGTCGTGGCGCTTTCGCTCGGTGATGACGCCAACGACGGGCTGCGGATCGGCATCGCGCTCGTGGCGGTGGCGGTCATCGGCGCCGCGGTAGTGGTCTCCAAGCGCCGGTCGGTCGTGGTCGGTGAGGAAGCAGGCGAGGTCAGCACCAACTCCGTCGCCTGAACGTGCAGAGACCGCAGGGTCCGTGCGCGGGCGGCGGCCACCAGGCACGGTTCAGCAACTACCCTGCGGTCGTGTCCGGTCAGCTGGCGCTGTTCAGCGTCGAGGACGACGCGCCGGCGATCGCCGACGTGGAAGGGCTGCTGCTCGGCGGCGGGGCGCTGGTCCGCCGAGCCGAGGCGGTTCGGATCAGCGTGGTCGTCGACTGCGGCTGGCGAGCGGAGGCGTTGCGAGTCGCGTTGGGCAACCGCGGACTCGGAGGCGAGCTCGGTACGCCGGTCGACGGCCGCCGCAGCGTGCGCAGCGCCTTCCACCCACGGCTGCTCGACGTGGCCAGGCGTTGGACAGCAGGAGCCCGGATCCGCGTACCCGACGGCTTCCGGCTGAGTCCGGCGCGGCTTCGGCTTTGGGCGGTGGCCGCCGGGTACGCCGACCACGCCGGCTACCAGCTCCGGCTGGGCGCCACTGACGAGCACCTGTGGGAGGCCGCCGGGGCCGCCCTGGCCGCGGCCGGCGTGCCTGGAGCCTTCTTCGCCGCCCGGGCCGGCGGTCCGGCGTACCGGATCGTGGGTGCTCGTCGGCTGGCTCGACTCCGGGAGCTGGTCGGCCGCCCACCGGAGGACGGCGACGACGGCGGTTGGCCGACCTAGGCGGCGCCACGCTCGAACCCGACCAGGCGCACACAAACGACGCGTGGCGCAAGACCGCTCCGCACTCTGTGGACGGCGCTCTGTTCTGTGGATGACCGCCGCGTCCTGTCGTCGCGACTTCGTAGCCTCGCTGTCGGACGGGTACACCCGGTACCTGAGGCCGATCGTGCGGAGCCGCCATGTCGACGTTGACCTTCCAGATCGCTGTGCTCGACGCTGCGGCCGAGTCGCTGTCCGCGGTCGCGGCGGCCGTCAGCCTGGCGGGCACTGAGGGACGGGCGGCGATCAGCATGATGTCCCGCGCCGTTCCCGGGTCGGCCGTGAGCACCCACTTGACCGCCGTTCCGATCGAGCAGCTGGCCGGTTCGGTGTCAGCGCAGTGCCGGCAGATCGCGCAGCGGGTGGCCGGTGGAGCGCAGACCTATCGCGACATGGAGGCGGCGCTGCACAGCGGCATGGTCGCCGCGCGCGGCACCCTGCCGGTGCCGCGATGAGTCTCCTGCAGGTGACTCCTCCGGCCTCCGTCCAGTCCGCTCTCGAATGCACAGGTCAGGGTGATTCCAGGGTGGCTATCCGGACGGAGCCGGGCTCATGAGACCCCAGGAACTGGCCGCTTGGGACATCCCGGCCCTTCGTCGCGGCAGCGCGGACCTCGCCCACGTCGCCGAGTCCACCCGCGCCTGGGTGTTGCGCGGCGACGCGATCGGTGCGGCGCTGGCCACCCCCGAGGCGTGGGACGGTCCGGCCAGCGAGGCGGCGCTGTCGACGCTGCATACCTGGCTCGCCGTCGCTGGCCGGCTCAACCCGGCGCTGGAGGCATTGGCGGCCGGGCTGACGGAGGCGGTTACCTGGTATGCGCAGGCGCAGGAGGCCGCGGCCACGGCGCTGCGGGCAGCGGCCGATGCCGGCATCACCGTGGGGACCGACGGTGTGGTGGGCCAACCGCCTGGACCGACCGCTCGGATGGACGCCGAGCAGGTCGCTGCAGCGGCCGAGCGCGAGGCGGCCGCGAGAGCGGTGCAGGCGCAGCTCGACGAGGCGTTCCGGCTCGCGGCCCGCGGCGACGCGCTGGTCGCCTCCGACGTGGGCGTCTTCACCGGGCTGGAGATCCCTGGCTTCGCCGCGGGTTCAACCTTCGTCGATCTGATGGCCGCGCTGTCCGTGACAGTCGAGTCGGCCGGCCGGCTTCCCACTGTTCCCGCCGGCGCCGATCCCGTGGTGGTGGCCGCCTGGTGGGCCGCCCTCTCCCTTGACAGCCAACTTCGGCTGGCCAGAGAGCAGCCCGAACTCATCGGTGATCTCGACGGTGTCCCGGCCTGGGCCCGCGATCTGGCCAACCGGGTGCTGCTCGACGAGGCGTTGCGGGAGCTGTCCGCGCAGGCGGCCGGTCAGCAGCCAGGTCCGTTGTTCACCCCGATGAACGAGGACCTGTACTTCGCACTCGCCGTACACGAGGCGCTGGCGCAGGCTGAGGCCCAGGGCCGCCCAGCGCAGCTGTACCTGTTCGACCTGCAGGCGGGTCTGGCGGCCATCTCGGTCGGCGACCTGGACACCGCCGACAGCGTCGCCGTGATCGTTCCCGGGACCGGCGTCGATGTGACCGGCGACATGTCGGCGCAGGTGGCGCGGGCGGCAGAGGTGTGGGCGGCGACGGAGCCACTCGATGAGTCCGAGGACGTTGCGGTCCTGGCCTGGATCGGCTACGACACCCCCAACTACGTGGAAGCGGCGAGTCAATGGAACGCGGTGGCAGGCGCGCCCCTGCTGGCCGCCACCGTCGGGGGCCTGACCGCTCGGCCGGGCAACTCGCCGCGAACGACGATCATCGCGCACAGTTACGGCACCGTCACTACTGCCGAGGCCGGCGAGGAGCCGGGTGAGCTCGGGGCCGATGCGGTGGTTCTCGTGGGCAGCCCGGGCACACGAGGCACCGCCGGTGACTTCGACCTGCCTGACGAGCGGGTCTTTGTCGGCGAGGCCGGGGATGACTGGATCGCCGACACCTGGGTACACGGCGTCGATCCCAGTTGGGAGTGGTGGTACGGCGGAACGTGCATCGATGCCGACATGCCCGAGATCGAGGACAGCGACCACTACCACTACTTCGATCCCGACTCCCAGGCGCTTCATAACATGGCGTTGATCGTGCAGGGTCGGTACCGCTCGGTGGTCGGCTGCGATGACTGATCCGCGTCGCGGGTGGGACCTGGTCGTGGCTTTCTGGAGGCTCCTGGTAACACTTCGGCGGCCCTCGGCGTTTGACAGAGTGCTGGGGCTGTCGCGCACACTGCGATGCCGCTGTGACCCTTCAGGAGATTCGTGCCACCCAAGTCAGCAGTTGATTCCGCCACGCGAAAGAAGCAAACCGCCGGTCCTCGAGCGACGTCGGGCCGATCCAGCGCGCCCGCGGACGGTCGGCGGCTGGTCATTGTCGAGTCGCCGGCCAAGGCGAAGACGATCGCCAGGTACCTCGGCCCCGGCTATGTCGTGGAGTCCAGCATCGGCCACATCCGGGACCTGCCGCGCAACGCCGCGGACGTTCCGGCCGCGTACAAGGGCACCGCCTGGGCCCGGCTGGGCGTGGACGTCGACAACGGCTTCGAGCCGCTGTACGTCGTCAGCCCGGAGCGACGGCAACAGGTCACCAAGCTCAAGTCGCTGCTCAAGGACGCCAGCGAGCTCTACCTCGCCACGGACGAGGACCGCGAGGGCGAGGCCATCGCCTGGCACCTCATCGAGACCCTCAAGCCGAAGATTCCGGTCCACCGGATGGTCTTCCACGAGATCACAGCGGCGGCCATCGCCGCCGCCGTGGCCAACCCGCGGGAGCTTGACTCCTCGCTGGTCGACGCGCAGGAGACCCGGCGCATCCTGGACCGGCTCTACGGCTACGAGGTATCACCGGTGCTGTGGAAGAAGGTCATGCCGAAGCTGTCGGCGGGCCGGGTGCAGTCCGTGGCGACCCGGATTGTGGTGGAGCGCGAGCGCGCCCGAATGCGCTTTCGGGCCGCGGACTACTGGGGTATCGAAGGCGTCTTCGCGACCGGTTCGGCCACTACGCCAGTACCGGGCGCGGACCCGTCCGAGCCGACCAGGCTCACCGCGTCCCTGATCGCACTCGACGACAGTCGGGTGGCGACCGGTCGCGACTTCGACCCGGACACCGGCCGGGCGAGCAGCACGGTGGTCCACTTGGACGAGGCCGGTGCCCGTGGCTTGGCGGCCCGGCTGCATGGCGCGGATTTCGTGGTGTCCCGCACGGAGGAGAAACCGTACCGGCGGCGGCCCTACCCACCGTTCATGACCTCGACGCTGCAGCAGGAGGGTGGTCGCAAGCTGCGGCTGTCCAGCCAGCAGGTGATGCGGGTGGCCCAGCGGCTGTACGAGAACGGCTACATCACCTACATGCGGACCGACTCGACGAACCTGTCCGAGACCGCGCTCACCGCCGCTCGCACGCAGGCACGGGAGCTGTACGGCGACGCCTACGTCCCGGCCGAGGCCCGCCGCTACGTCCGCAAGGTGAAGAACGCTCAGGAGGCGCACGAAGCCATCCGCCCGGCCGGAGATTCGTTCAGGACGCCGGGGGAGGTCGCCCGGGAGCTGTCCAGCGAGGAGTTCCGCCTGTATGAGCTGATCTGGAAGCGGACCATAGCCAGCCAGATGGCCGACGCGGTCGGTCAGAGCGTGTCGATCCGGCTGCGCGGGGACTCAGCCACCGGCGAGGTCGCGGAGTTCGCCGCCTCCGGCACGACCATCACGTTCCCCGGTTTTCTGCGGGCCTACGTGGAGAGCCGGGACGATGACGCTGCCGCCGACGGCATCGAGGCCGATGACGCCGAGCGCCGGCTGCCCCGGTTGCAGCGTGGACAGCAGCTCGTCGCCGAGTCGCTCGAGCCGGGCGGCCACACCACGTCGCCGCCGGCCCGCTACACCGAGCCCAGCCTGGTCAAGGCGTTGGAGGAGTTGGGCGTCGGCCGACCGTCGACGTACGCCTCGATCATGCAGACCATCCAGGACCGGGGATACGTCTGGAAGAAAGGCGCCGCGCTGGTGCCGTCGTTCGTCGCCTTTGCCGTGGTCGCGCTGCTGGAACAGCACTTCGCGCGGCTCGTCGACTACGGCTTCACCGCCTCGGTGGAAGGTGACCTGGATGCCATCGCCAACGGCGAGGGCAGCCGCGTCGGCTGGCTGACCCGCTTCTACTTCGGCGGGGCGGACGGGCACAAGGGTGGCATGGCATCCGCGGGCGGCCTGAAGAACGTGGTCAACCAGCAACTCGGCGACATCGACGCCCGTGGAATCAACTCGATCTCGCTGTACGACGACGTCGTGGTGCGGGTCGGCCGCTATGGCCCCTACCTGCAGCGTGGCGGCGACGACGGCGAGCGGGCCTCTATCCCAGCGGACCTGGCCCCGGACGAGCTCACCCCGGAGCGGGTGCAGGAACTGCTCAGTGCACCGTCCGGCGATCGGGAGCTCGGGGTCGAGCCAGGGTCGGGGCGCCAGATTCTTGCCAAGGCCGGCCGCTACGGACCGTATGTGACCACGGTGGTGCCGGACGGGGAGAAGGGCGAGCCGCGCACATCCAGCCTGTTCGCGTCCATGTCACTGGACACGATCACGCTTGACGAGGCGTTGAAGTTGCTCACCCTGCCGCGGGCACTCGGGGTCGACCCGGACGGGCAGGAGGTCCAAGCGTTGAACGGGCGGTATGGGCCGTATGTCAAGCGCGGGTCGGAGTCACGGTCATTGGAAAGCGAGGAGCAGCTGTTCGGCGTGAATTTGGAGCAGGCTCTGGCGCTGCTGGCCCAACCAAAGGCGCGCGGGCGCATGACGGCCGCAGCGCCACTGCGGGAACTCGGTGACGACGCGGCGTCCGGCAAGCCGATCGTGGTCCGCGAGGGCCGGTTCGGGCCCTATGTCACCGACGGCGAGATCAACGCGAGCCTGCGCAAGGGTGACACCGTCGAGGCGATCACGATCGAGCGGGCCGCCGAGTTGCTCGCCGACCGGCGGGCACGCGGCCCGGCCCCGAAGCGCAGCACAGCGAAGCGGCCGGCCAAGACGGCAAGGAAGAGCGCCCCCAAGAAGGCGGCCCCGAAGAAGGCCGCGCGCAAGTCCACCCCCAAGTAGCCGGGGCGTGGGGCAGTGCGCCTGCCGTTGCAGCCCGGTAGTCGTTTCGACTACGTAGGCGGGCTGGGTCAGACCGGCTGGAGCAGCTCGATCCGGTTGCCGACGGGGTCGTCGACGTAGCAGCGGCGGTATCCGGGGAAGTCCTCGTCCCAGCGCGCCTCGACGCCGGCCGCGCACAGGCGGCTGACAAGGCCGGTCAGGTCATCGGTGAGCAAACCGGGATGCGCCTTGTGGGCCGGCCGGAATTCCGCCTCGACGCCGAGATGCAACTCGACAGCGTCGGACCGGAACCACGCTCCACCTCGGGCGGCCAGAACCGGGGGCTTGGCCACCTCGGTCATTCCCAGTACGCCGACGTAGAACGCCCGCAGCAGCGGCTCGGAACCGGCCGGACAGGCCAACTGGACGTGGTGAACCCCAACGATGGTCATGAGATCGGGGTGGTTGTCATGCCTGAGCCACCGCGAACACCCTCCGAAACGGGAAGAACGTGCCGAAGCGACCCGGCGGGTACGCCGCACGCAACGCGGCGCCGTACTCGGTCAGAAAGGCGGCATGCTGCTCGGCGGGCAGCGCCGCCAGCACCGGCCGCAGCGCCGTGCCCTTGACCCACTCCAGCACCGGATCCGGTCCGGTCAGCACCTGCAGGTACGTCGTCTCCCACGAGTCGACCCGGCAGCCGGCGCCGGCCAGCAGCTCCATATAGCCGGCCGGGTCGAGTACGGGGTCGGGCCGGATCGGAGACGACGGCAGCCATCGCGTTACCGCCTCGCGCAGCAGGACGTGCGAGGGCGCCTCGAAGTTGCCGGGAACCTGCAGGGCGAGCCAGCCCCTCGGGGCCAGGCAGCTCACCAGGTCACGCAGCACCTGCTCGTGCTCGTCCACCCACTGCATCGCCGCTGAGCTGAGCACCACGTCGGCAGGATGCTCCGGTCGCCAGTGCCGCACGTCGGCCCGGGTGAAGGTCAGACTCGGCGAAGCCGACGGTGCCTGCGCCAGCATCTCCGCGGAGCTGTCCACACCCTCCACCATCGCCCCAGGCCACCGCTGCGCCAGCAGTGCCGTCAACTCCCCCGACCCGCAGCCGACATCCACTACGTACGAGGGCGCCTGCGCACCTACGCGGGCCAGCAGGTCGTGGAACGGTCGAGCCCGCTCTTCGGCGTACCGGCCGTACTGCGTCGGGTCCCACATGCATCCGACCGTAGGCGACGCACCCCCCGCAGAGGAGCGCTGGCGATCCAGGCGCTGGCAGTAGAGTGAACTCGCCAGTCGTGGGGGAACGAGTTGGGAGCCCAGTCATCGACGCGACGCGATCGGTGGGCAGGCGCCATGAGAACGCAGTCTTCGCGCTGTTGCGCATCCCGGTGCTCCGCCGGATGTGGGCCGCCATCACCGTCTCGAGTCTCGGGGACTGGCTCGGCCTGCTCGCGAACACCGCGCTCGCCCAACAGTTGACGGCCGACCGCTCGGTCGCCGCGCAGGGGTTGGCCATCTCCGGGGTCATCCTGACCCGGCTGCTGCCCGACGTGCTCCTGGGTCCGATCGCCGGCGCGCTCGCGGACAAGCTGGACCGGCGGCGGACGATCATCATCGGGGACATCCTCGCCGGGCTGCTCTTTCTGTCGATCGCCATCGCCTACGACCTGGCCTGGCTCTACGCGGCGCAGTTCCTGATCGAGGCCGTCGGCCTGTTCACGATGCCGGCCAAACAGGCCATCTGGGTGAACATCGTGCCGCGGGAGAAGTTGGTGGTCGCCAACCAGATGTCGCTGATCTCGGTGTACGGCGCGGTTCCGGTCGCCGCGGTGATCTTCGCGTTGTTGTCGACGTTGAACCGGTTCTTCCAGGATCCGCTGTTCACCAACGCGCGGGTGCCCATCCTGATCGCCCTGGTCTTCAACGCCCTCACGTTCTTCACCGCGGCGTTGACCGTCTACGTCGTACGCCGCGACATTCCCGTCTTCCTGGCGGGCAGCGGCGACACCAAGAACGTGTTCTCCTCGATCCGGGAAGGGATCTCCTTCATCCGGGGCAACCCGGTCCTGCGCGGCCTGTACGTCGGGATTCTCGGCGCGTTCCTGGCCGGGGGGGTAGTCGTCGGCGTCGCCCAGCTCTACGTCGCCACGCTGGACGCCGGAAACGCCGGTTACAGCATCCTGTTCGGGACCGTGTTCACCGGCCTGGCACTGGGCATGGTCGTCGGCCCTCGCATCCTCCCCGGAATCAGCCGGCGACGGCTGTTCGGTCTTACCATCGGCCTGTCCGGCGCCTCGGTGCTGACCATGTCGCTGATGGGTGACTTCGTGCTCGTCATCGTCCTGGCGTTGCTGGTCGGAGTCTTCGGGGGCATCGCCTGGATCAACGGCTACACGATGATCGGCTACGAGGTGGAGGACCGGCTCCGGGGCCGCGTCTTCGCCTTCATCATGTCCTCGGTCCGGGTGGCGCTGCTGCTGTCCGTGGCAGTCGGGCCGCTGCTGGCAGGCTGGCTGGGCCAGCGCAGCCTGCGCCTGCGAGACAGCGAACTGGCCTTCTCCGGTCCGAGCACGGTGCTGCTGGGGGCCGGCGTGATGGCCACGGCGGTCGGGCTGTACGCCTACCGCCAGGTCGGCGGGCGCGGCAAGCGACTCGTCGACGTGTTGTGGCATACGGTTTCCCGACCGGACCTGCTGGGGGACGAGCAAGTCGACACCGGGCTGTTCATCGCCTTCGAGGGGTCTCGCTCGGACCAGATCACCGCTCAGGCGACACTGCTGGCCGAACGGCTGCGGCGCCAGGGCTACCCGGTGATCAGCACCCGCGAGCCGGGCGACACCGCGGCCGGCCGGCAGATCGCGGCCATTCTGACCGACCGTCGGGCCACGCCGCTGGCCCCGGCCACCGAGTGCCTGCTCTACCTCGCGGACCGCGCCGAGCACGTGGCCAGGGTGGTGCGCCCGGCGCTTCAGCAGCGCCAGATCGTGGTGTGCCAGCGGTACGTCGACTCCTCGGTCGCCTACCAGGGGGCCGGCCGGGGCCTGGACCCCAGCCGGATCCGGCGTACCTCGCAGTGGGTGACGAACAGCCTCGCCCCCGACCTGACCGTCGTACTGGACGCCGCCGTAGGTCCCGATGAGGACGCGGCCGTCCGGCACATGTTTCTGGAACTCGCCGAGGCCGACCCCGACCGTTACCTCGTCCTCCCCGGAGATCTGCACGCCGACGCGATCGCGACGGCCGTCAACGATCAGGTGGCGGCGATGCTCACGACCCGGTCCGAGCGGGTGGCCCGCCACGCGGCCGAGCCCTGGACCGCGTCCGCCGGACACAGCGGCGCAGCCGGACCACGCGGTACCGCCGGTTCTGCCACCGCCGCTGGGTAGATTCAGCTCCCATGGAATCCAGCGGCGCCCACACCCGGGACTGGACCGCCGCTGACGTCGAGCCGGTCAGCTGCTGCATCTGCCAGGGACCGGGCGAACCTGTCTACGACGTCCCGCCCTTCGCCGTCGTCCGCTGCCCCCGCTGCCGGCTGTCGTTCGTCAGTCCCCGGCTGCGGGCGCACGCCCTCCAGGAGGTCTACGACGACGTCGGCTATTTCGAGGGGAGGGTGTACGCCGCCGAACGGTCTCCCGGCACGGTGTTGCAGCGGATCTGGACCAGCGGCCGGTTGGGACTCCTCCGTTCATCGTTGGGCCGCGCCGAGGTAGGGGCTCGTCTCCTGGAGGTCGGGTGTGGATACGGTCGGTTCCTCGCCGCCGCCCGAGAGCGTGGGTACGACGTCACTGGGGTCGAGCTGTCCCGTTCGGCGTCCCGGCACGCGCGTGACGTCCTGAACCTGCCGGTCCACCAGGGTCAACTCGGCGGAGCGCGGCTCGACCGGCGGTTCGACGTCATCGCCGCGTGGGACACCTTGGAGCACGTGCCGGACCCGGTGGCATTCCTGCGGGCCGCCCGCACTCTGCTCGAGGACGACGGCGTGCTCGTATTCTCCACGCCATACATTTCCTCACTGCCCGCTCGGCTGCTGCGCACCCGGTGGTGGACGCTGAAACCGACCGAGCACATCTGGCACTTCACCCCCCGCAGCCACCAACTCGTCTTTGCCCGGGCCGGCCTCGTCGTCACGCGGATCCTGCGCAACCCGCTCAGCGTGGCCAACTTCGGCCGGCTCGATTCCCTGGTCGGCGTCGCCCGGCGGCTCCCGGACGATCCGTGAGCGGGCTGTTCGTCGCCTTCGAGGGTGGCGAGGGAGCCGGGAAATCCACCCAGGTGGCCCGGCTCGACAGCTGGTTGCAGGACAACGGCATTGCCGCCTGCCTGACCCGCGAACCGGGCGGGACGCCAGCCGGTGAGCGGATCCGGGCGATCCTTCTCGACCCGGGATCGTCGTTGACCCCGCGCGCCGAGGCGCTCCTGTACGCCGCGGACCGGGCGCATCACGTGGAGACCGTGCTCCGTCCCGTGCTGTCCGCCGGAGGGGTTGTCATCAGCGACCGGTACGTCGACAGCTCCCTTGCCTATCAGGGCGCCGGGCGGGCGCTGGCGATGACGGAGGTCCGGCGGGTCTCGGACTGGGCCACCGGCGGCCTACGCCCGCACCTCACCGTCGTCCTGGACATCGATCCCGCGGTAGGGCTGGCACGGGCAGCCGGACAGCGCAGCCCCGACCGGATCGAGCAGGAGTCCGTCGCCTTCCACGGGCGCGTGCGAGCCGGGTTCTGCCAGCTTGCCGCGGCCGACCCGGCGCGCTACCTCGTCCTCGACGCCTCGCGCGACCCCGACGAGCTCGCCTGTGCGGTCCGTGACCGCCTGGCCCCGACAGTCGACCGGCTGACGAAGATCAACTCGGGGGAATGGTCGTCTGGACGGCCGTTGCAGCGACCACTTCCCCGAATCGATCATGACGCGGCGGAAAAGTGAGCGAGCGCAGCGCCCGCTCCGACGGGGGCGGTCCGGCGCAGGGCCACGTGTGGGACGAGGTGGTCGGCCAGCCGGAGACGGTGGCCACGCTGCGTGCCGCCGCGGCCGCCGCCGGCCGCAGCGTGGACACGGCAGCGGCCGGCCGCAGTGTGGTCGTCGACGAGCGGCCCGCGAGTGACGCCGCAGCGATGACGCACTCCTGGTTGTTCACCGGTCCGCCGGGTTCGGGACGATCAGTAGCCGCCCGCGCGTTCGCTGCGGCGCTGCAGTGCACGGACGGCGGCTGCGGCCAGTGCAGGCAGTGCCACACCGTGCGCGCGGGCACGCATGCCGACGTGCACATCGTCGTACCGGACGGCCTGTCCATCCCGGTGCGCGACATGCGCGAACTTGTCCGGACGGCAGCTCGGCGGCCCTCGGCCGGGCGCTGGCAGGTCGTCATCGTCGAGGACGCCGACCGGCTCACCGAAGGCGCGGCAAACGCGCTGCTCAAGGCGGTGGAGGAGCCGCCGGAGCGGACGGTGTTCCTGCTCTGCGCCCCGTCGACGCATCCCGACGATGTGTCGGTCACGCTCCGGTCGCGCTGCCGGGTGGTCCCGCTCCGGGTCCCCGACGACGTCGCCGTTGCCGACGTCCTCGTTCGCCGGGACGGCGTCGATCCCGCGCAGGCGGCGTGGGCGGCCGGCGCCGCGCAGGGGCACGTCGGCCGCGCCCGGTGGCTGGCCCGCGACGAGCAGGCGCGGATCCGCCGCAGCGCGGTGCTCGACATCCCGCTGTCTGTGCGGTCGCTGGCAGACTGCTTCGCCGCAGCTGACGAACTGGTCGGAGGTGCCGAGGAGGAGGCCGCGAGCCGTTCCCGGGAACGCGACGAGCCGGAGGCGCAGGCGCTGCGGACTGCCCTGGGAGCCGGCGGTACCGGCAAGGGAACGGCCGCGGCGACCCGTGGCTCGGCGGCGCAGCTCAAGGAACTGGAACGGCGGCAGAAGTCTCGGGCCACCCGCACGCAACGTGACGCGCTGGATCGGGCCCTGGTCGACCTCGCTGGCTTCTACCGTGACGCGCTGACCGTCCAGACCGGGTCGCAGTCCCGGTTGTGGCACAGCGACCGGGAGACCGACGTCCGACGGCTGGCGCGTGGGCTCACGGCCGAGGCAATCCTGCGCCGGCTGGAAGCGGTGCTGGCGGTCCGGACCGCCCTGGAACTCAACGTCAAGCCCCGGGTGGCGATCGAGGCGATGACGGTCGCGCTTCGGTTACCGTGAGTACGTTCAGGCACCTCGGTCCTATCCTGTACCAATGGGCATGCTGTGCGCGGTGAGTTTCACCCGGCACGGGCGGCTGTACTACCTCGATCCTGGCGACTACGCACCGCGGGTGGGCGACCGGGTACTGGTCCCGACCGACGACGGCACCGAGGTGGCCGAATGCGTCTGGTCCACCCAGTGGGTCGACGTGGACGTGGCCGGCTTCCCGTCGCTTGCGGGGGTTGCCACCGAGCAGGACATCGCCCGCGACGACGTACTGAGGCGGCACAAGGCCCGCACCCGGGTGGCCGCCAAGCGGCTCGTCCGCGAGCACGGACTGCCGATGAAGGTCGTCGCCGTCGATGCCGTCCTCGACTCCGCCGGTGCGCCGGGCCGCTCGACGGTCTACTTCAGCGCTGCGCACCGGGTGGACTTCCGCGCGCTGGTTCGTGACCTCGGCGCCACCCTGAAGACCCGGGTCGAACTGCGGCAGCTGTCGGCCAGGGACGAGGCGAAGGTGCAGGGTGGCATCGGCTCCTGTGGGCGGGATTTGTGCTGTGCAACGTTCCTCAAGGACTTCGAGCCGGTATCCATCAGGATGGCCAGGGACCAGGACCTGCCGCTCAACCCGATGCGCATCTCGGGTGCGTGCGGGCGCTTGATGTGCTGCCTGAAGTACGAACATCCCCTCTACACCGACTTTCTGGAGACCGCGCCCGCGATCGGCGACCACGTCGACACCCCGGAGGGTTCCGGGCGGGTCGTGGGGCGGAATGCTCCGTCGGACACCGTGACTGTCAGGCTCGACGACGGCGGCCGGCGCTGCGCGTGCAGCAAGGCCAGCGTCTGCGGTTCCCGTGCCGAGTACGCCGCCAGCACCGCGGCCGACGGACCCGTCGGAGGCGGCCTGCCCTAGAGCGCGCCGCCGATCGTGAGCACACCACCGGAGCGGACCGATCTGCGGCTCGGGTGGCTCGGCTAGACTCGCGCAGCCGCGAACAGCGCCGCCTTAGCTCAGTCGGTAGAGCGATTCACTCGTAATGAATAGGTCGTCGGTTCGATTCCGACAGGCGGCTCCAAGCGCTTGTGATATCCGGTGGCCCGGGCCAGCGGACGGCCGCGTTGGCTGAGCAGTAAGCCGCGGTAGTCCGCAGCCTTGAGCGGGTGGCTGAACAGCCATCCCTGTCCGGTGTCGCACCCGGTCTGCTGCACCGCGGTGAGCTGTTCGGCGGACTCGATCCCCTCCGCGACGACCTCCAGGTCCAACGCGTGGGCGAGTCCGATGATGGCCCGCATGATCGCCGCCTGCCGGCTTCCCGGCACGGCGTTCTGGACGATGCTGCGATCGACCTTGAGGAAGTCCAGTGGCAGCCGCTGCAGCGTGGACAGGCTGGAGTGTCCGGTGCCGAAATCGTCCAGGCCGACCCGGACACCGGCGTTGCGCAGTCGTTGCACGCCTGCCACCGACGGGCCGGCCGTATCGAGCAGCGCACGTTCGGTGAGTTCGACGCGCAACGACGTTCCAGGCAGGCCGGCGTTGATCAGCCCGGTGGTGATCGCCTCCGCGAAACGGCCGTCGGCGACGTTGCGGTAGCTGAGGTTGATTCCCACAAACACCGACGGATCCGCGGCGCGGAAGCTCTTCTGGTCGAGCAGGATCTGCTGCAGCACCCACGCATCGAGCTGGTGGATCAGGCCGGTGTCCTCGGCCACGGTCAAGAATTCGGCCGGGACGAGTTCGCCGCCCCCCCCGTCGCGGATCCGAAGCAGTCCCTCCGCTCCGAGCACGCGCCCGTCTCCGATCCGCACGATCGGCTGGTAGAGCAGGTACATGTCCTGCTCGACCAGCGCCCGCCGCAGGTTGCGTCGGGTGTCGAGGCGGCGCTGGGCGCGCGCCTGCAAGTCGCTGTCGAACAGTTCGTGCCGGTCCCGCCCGCGGTCCTTGGCCCGGTACAGCGCGAGGTCGGCCTCCTGCATCAGGTCGTCGATGAGGTGCTCGGACCGGGTGGTCACCGCGACCCCCACGCTCACCGTCAGCAGCAGGCGCTGCTCGTCTCCGGGCATCGACCCGCTGACCTGGAACGGCTCTCGGAGTACGGCGACGAGGCGGTCGGCAAGCTCGTGCACGTCCTCGGCGCTGGACAGACCCTCGGCCAGTACGACGAACTCGTCCCCGCCGTACCGGGCGACGCTGTCTGTCGGGCGGCAGGCCGCCACCAGCCGTTCGGCTGCGGCGACCAGCACCTCGTCGCCGGCCCGGTGACCGAGGGAGTCGTTGACATCCTTGAACCGGTCGAGGTCCAGCAGCAGTACGGCGACCGTTCCTGGTGTGCGCTCCAACCGGAGCAATGCTCCGCGCATGCGGTCCGTCAGCAACGTGCGGTTCGCCGTACCGGTCAACGGATCGGTCTGCGCCTGAACCTCCAGCGCGTCCTGCGCGGTGCGACGTTCGGTGACGTCACGGGTATTCCCGATGACGGCGAGCAGCTCTCCGGTGTGCCGGTTACTGATCTGCCGGGCGGTGCTCTCCAGCCAGCGGTAGGACCCGTCGGCGCGGCGGAAGCGGGCGGAGATAGTGCTGACATTGGGATCGAACAGGATGTGCTTGAAGCTGGTGCGCAAACCCTCGACGTCGTCGGGGTGGATGAACTGGTAGACCTCCCGCCCGACCATCTCCTCCGGCCGCCAGCCGAATACGCTCTTTCCCGCCGGTGATACGTAGTCGAAGATCCCCTCGCGGCTGGACACGGTGATGGCATCGGAGGAGTGCTCGGCCATCAACCGGTAGCGCGCCTCGGAGTTGGCCAGGCGCATGTCGGCCAGCTTGCGGTCGGTCACGTCCCTCGCCACGGCGTAGAGCAGCTGCACCTCCGGGTCGGCAGCCCAGCTCCAGTGCAACCAGCGGTATTCACCGTCCGCGGCTCGACACCGATTCTCGAGGTGATTCGTCCCGTCCTCCCCGCGCAGGGCAAGCTGCAATGCCGCCGAGGACACGTCGACGTCCTCCGGATGGACCAGATCCGCGAAATGCCGCCCGAGCAATGCGCTTGCCGGCAGACCGAGTTCGTCCTGCCAGCTCCCGGACACCCAGCGCACCACCCCGTCGAACCCGAAGATGCAGGTCGGATCGCGCGAGAGCCGGTGAAACCAGTCATGACCGATTGCGCCGGGCGGAGGCGTCGGCGGAGGCGCCGACCTGTCCCGTCCATTGCCCCGCATCTGCGGCTCCGACATCGCCTTTGCACGCCCCCGATCGGCGTAATTAGATTGCACTACGGGGTCAGCGTAACCGGCAGAGTAGGCACATCACCAGTATGGGTGACCGTGCGTCCATGAACCTGTTCGCTCTGTAACCGTCGAATCGATGCGACTACCTCGTTCTCGGCCTCCGTTCGGCCGACCCAGGACGCACCTTCGACCGACTTACCCGGTTCGAGGTCTTTGTATACCGCGAAGAAGTGCTGAATTTCCAGCCGGTCGAATTCGGCCAGGTGATGGATGTCGCGCAGGTGTTCCATTCGTGGATCGGTGGCAGGGACGCACAGCACCTTGTCGTCCTTGCCCTTCTCGTCGCTCATCCGAAACATTCCGATCGCGCGGCAGGAGATCAGGCAGCCGGGAAAGGTCGGTTCGTCCAGCAGCACGAGGGCGTCCAGGGGATCGCCGTCTTGGCCCAGGGTGCCCTCGATGAAGCCGTAGTCGGCCGGATAGCGGGTCGAGGTGAACAGCATCCGGTCCAGCCGCATCCGGCCGGTGCGGTGGTCCAGCTCGTACTTGTTCCGCTGCCCCTTGGGGATCTCGATGAGGACGTCGAACTCCACCGGTGCTCCTGCCTGCCAGCCGCGCCGCCTGAGCGGCCAAGCCTACGTCCGCGGCTGCTGGTCGCCGCGAGGCTGTCATCGAGGGACTGCGTACATTGCCGGGGTGCACCAGTACCCCGCTCGGCTTCCTCAGCTGCGCTCCAGTGATGTGCTCGCGGGCGACGCTTCGCCTATGCCGGCGGCCGGCGGCCGGTGAGCCCTGGCGTCGATCGGCGGCCGGTGACCGCCATGGTGCACCGGCGTCGTCGGTTCGCCGTGGGCAGCCTGGTTGCCGCCATCGCGGCCGGGCTGACGTTCGCGGTCGTGGGGCTCGTCGATGGCGATGCAGACAGGGGCGACCAGGCGTCGACGACCTCGGCGGCGCTCACCCCCCAGCTGCCCGAACTGCTGGAGCCCGCCCCGATCCTGCCGGCTGACATCGGCGGCGAGCCGGTGCCGGATCCGCAGGTGCTGGCCGGCGTACTTGCCCCAGAGCTGTCCGATCCCCGGCTGGGCGGCCGGGTCAATGGCCAGGTAGTGGATGTGGCCACCGGTGGCGTGCTGTTCGAGCAGTCCGCCGGTCGCGCCGTCGTACCGGCCTCAATGGCCAAGCTCGCCACCGCGATGGCAGTCGAGATCGCTGTCGAGCCTGGCCGGCGCCTCACCACGACGGTAGTCAGCGGGCCGAACCCCGGTGAAGTCGTCCTCGTGGGTGGTGGCGATCCGACGCTCAGCAGCGCGCCTGGCGGGAACGTGTACCCAGGCGCGGCCACCCTGGCCGACCTGGCCGCACAGGTGACCGCGGCGGTCGGTGTGCCGGTCACCGCCGTCATCGTCGACTCGTCCCTGTTCGCCGGCCCGGCGACCGGACCGGGTTGGGGTGAGGCGGACGCGCCGAGCCGGTACGCCGCCCCGATCACCGCCACGATGGTCGACGCCGGCCGGTTCGGGCCGCTGGACGACGGGCCGCGCAGCGGCGTGCCGGATCTCGACGCGGGGAGGGCGCTGGCCGCGGCCCTCGGCGTACCGGATGCGGCCGTCAGCGCGGGTACGGCGCGGCCCGGGGAACGGCTGCTCGGTGAGGTCTCCTCGGCGGCGGTCGAACGGCTCGTCGAGCAGATGCTGAGCCTGAGCGACAACGTGCTGGCCGAGGCGTTGGCCCGCCAGGTCGCGTTGGCCGTCGGTCGGCCGGCCACCTTCGACGGGGCCGCCGCCGCCGTCCGTTCCACGCTCGAGCGGGCCGGTTTCGAGCTGTCCGGCGCGGTCCTGGTCGATGGCAGCGGGCTGTCGACCGCCAACCGGCTGAGCCCCGGACTGATCAGCGAGATCCTGCGGACCGCCGCCGGCGATCCGCAATCACCGGGCCGGGCGCTGCTGGCCGGACTTCCGGTCGCGGCGTACGACGGCACGCTGTTCGAGCGGTTCGGGGCAAGCCCGGCCGGCGGCGTGGTCCGCGCCAAGACCGGCACGCTGAACGGCGTCAGCGCCCTGGCCGGCATCGTCGAGACAGCCGACGGCCGGCTGCTGGTGTTCGCGTTCGTGGCCGATCAGGTCCCGCTGGGGGGGCGGTTTCCGGCGGAGGCGGCCTTGGACGAGCTGGCGAGCGCCCTCGCCGCCTGCGGCTGTCACTAGGCGGAGAACGTCCGTCGTGATACCCGGCGCCGCGTCATCAGCGGCGCTCGCCCGGCGGCCACGCCCGGGTCTCCGGCGTACGGTGGCGCCATGAGTTCGATGGTGGACTGGGAGCTGGCCGCCGTGACCGGCCGGCGGCTGGTCCGGCCCGGTCCGGAGACTTCCCTTGACGAGGCTGCCGCGGCGGTTGCCGAGTTGCGCGTGGCCGCCGAACGGGCAGAGGAGCCCGTCCGTGCGCTGACCCGGATGCACTCCGATGCCCCGCCGAAGCCGGTACGAGTCGTTGACCGACTGGACTGGATCGACGTCAACTGCGCCGGGATGTCCGCCGTGTTGTCACCCCTCGTGGAGCGGCTGCAGGAGCGGCAGGACAAGGCACCTGGCCCGCTTGCGTTGGCGCTCGGTTCGCGGGCGACCGGCGTACAGGCCGGTGCGGTTCTCGCGTTTGTGGCCGCCCGGGTTCTCGGCCAGTACGACGTGTTCGGCCCGAGCGGTGGCCAGTTGCTGCTGGTGGCGCCGAACATCGTCGAGGCCGAGCGGCGGATGGACGTCAACCCGTCGGATTTCCGGCTGTGGGTGTGCCTGCACGAGGTCACGCACCGCCTGCAGTTCACCGCCGTACCGTGGCTGGCCGAGTACATGCGCGCTCAGATCGGCGAATTCGTCGAGGCCACGGACCTGGACCCCGATGTCCTCCGGGACCGGCTGCAGACCCTGCTCAAGGGTGTCGTCTCCTCCGTGCGCGGCAGCGGGGCGGAGGCCGGTGATGCCGCCGGCGAGGGAATCCTGGCCCTCGTGCAGAACCCCGAGCAACGGGCCGTGCTCGACCGGCTCACGGCGATGATGAGCCTTGTCGAGGGGCATGCGGAATACGTCATGGACGAGGTCGGGCCCGCGGTCGTCCCGTCGGTGGCGACGATCCGGCGCCGATTCAGCAAGCGCCGCGAAGGCACCAGCCCGCTGGACCGGCTGCTGCGCCGCCTGCTCGGTCTGGACCAGAAGATGAAGCAGTACGCCGACGGCCGCCGCTTCGTCTCCGGTGTCGTGGCCGAGGTCGGGATGGACGGGTTCAACGCGGTCTGGGCCGCGCCGGACACCCTGCCGCGCAAGGACGAGCTGGCCGCGCCCGAGGACTGGGTACGCCGGGTGCACGGCCGCCCGCACGCCATCAACGCCTGACCCGTGAGGGCGCTCGATCCGGCCGTCGCCGAGGTCCGGGTGGCGGTCCGCGCCGCGCTCGCCCCGGCCGAGCCCGGCAAACCGGTGACCGTGGCATGCAGCGGTGGCGCGGACAGCATGGCGCTCGCCGCCGCCGTGGCCTTCGAGGCGCCCCGAGCGGGCATCGCCGCGGGGGCGATCACCATCGACCACGGTCTGCAGCCCGGCTCGGCTGAGCGCGCCAGCACCCTGACCGCGCAGCTCCGGGGTCTGGGACTGGACCCGGTCAGCGTCGCCACCGTCGCCGTCGACGGGCCAGGGGGACCGGAGGCAGCCGCACGGCGGGCCCGGTACACCGCGCTGGAGTCAGCGCAGTCCGGCCGGGGCGGCTGGGTCGCGCTCGGACACACCTTGGACGACCAAGCCGAAACCGTGCTGCTCGGGCTGGGCCGGGGTTCCGGCCCCCGTTCGCTGGCCGGGATGTCACCGGCCCGGTATCCCTGGTTGCGTCCGCTCCTGTCCGTCCGCCGGGCGACCACGCGGGCGGCCTGCGCGGCCGAGGGCCTGCCGGTCTGGGACGACCCGCACAACAGTGATCCGGCGTACACCCGGGTCCGGGTCCGTCACGAGGTCCTGCCGCTGATGGAGGACGTGCTTGCCGGTGGAGTGGCCGAAGCCCTCGCCCGCACGGCCGACCTGCTTCGGGCGGACTGCGACGCCCTCGACGCGATCGCCGCCGAGCTGGCGGCCGACCGGCTGGCCGAGACGGCACCTGCGGTGGGCGTGTTCGAGGGGCTCGCTCCGGCCCTGCGGCGCCGGCTGCTCCGCAGTTGGCTGAGCGGCGTCGGCGGGCTGACCGCCGCACACCTGGCCGCGGTCGACGCCCTGCTCGTCGACTGGCACGGGCAGCGGGCGGTCACCCTCCCGGGCGGATGGGAGGTCCGTAGGTCATCTGGCAGGCTGCACCTGTGTACGACGGCGAGATCGAAAAAGTACTGATCGACGAGCGCCAGATCGCCGCCAAGACCATCGAACTGGCCGCCCAGGTCTCAGCCGACTACGCCGATCGCGAAATCCTGCTGGTCGGGGTGCTCAAGGGCGCGGTCATGTTCATGTCGGACCTCGCCCGGGCGCTGTCCCGGCCGACCGAGTTGGACTTCATGGCGGTCTCATCGTACGGCTCCTCGACCTCATCGTCGGGGATCGTGCGAATCCTCAAGGACCTGGACCGCGACATCTCCGACAAACACGTCCTCGTCGTCGAGGACATCATCGACTCCGGTCTGACGCTGTCTTGGCTGCTGAAGAACCTGCGCAGCCGCCGGCCATTGTCCCTCGAGGTCTGCGCGCTGCTCCGCAAGCCCGACGCGATCAAGGTGCAGGTGCCGGTGAAGTACGTCGGCTTCGACATCCCGCCCGAGTTCGTTGTGGGGTACGGCCTGGACTACGCCGAGCGCTATCGCGACCTGCCCTACATCGGCCTGCTCAAGCCGGCGGTCTACAGCGGCTGACCGGAACGTGTGAGTCCGCGTGGCCGTTGTGTAAGACAGCTATCGCGCGGCCTCCCGGTGTACCGTTCTGGTGCCGGGAGACCTCACTTCGGGGTAGTCCGCAGGTCCCTCGCGCGTGCCACCCGCGCGCACCAGCCAGGTAGGAGGACCGGGGGCAGCAGGCTCCCGCACCGTCGATGGATCGAAAGCGCATCTTCCGCTCCCCGTGGTTCTGGGTGGTGACCGCCGTACTGCTGGCGCTGCTGCTGCCCTCCCTGTTCCAGGGCAACGGCGGATTCGAGGAGGTCAAGACCTCCGTTGTCCTCCAGCAGATCGAGGACGGCAACGTCGAGTCGATCGTCATCAACGACAAGGAACAGACCCTCGACGTCACCCTGCAGAACGCTGTCGACGGCAACACGAAGGTCACCGCCGCTTACCCGGCGGAGGCCGCCAGCGAGATATTCGGACTGATCCGGGAGACCGAGGGCGGCTCCGCCGGGGCCTTCGACACCGAGGTCAGCCAGGACAACATCCTGGTGTCCATCCTGATCAGCGTCGTCCCGTTCATCATCTTGCTGCTCCTGCTGTTCTGGCTGATGAGTTCGATGCAGGGCGGTGGCCGCGGCGTCATGAACTTCGGGAAGAGCAAGGCCAAGCTCGTCACCAAGGACACCCCCAAGACGACCTTCGCCGACGTCGCCGGCGTCGACGAGGCGATCGAGGAACTGTACGAGATCAAAGACTTCCTGCAGAGCCCGGCCAAATTTCAGGCGATCGGGGCGAAGATCCCCAAGGGCGTGCTCCTGTTCGGCCCGCCGGGGACCGGCAAGACGCTGCTCGCCCGCGCCGTGGCCGGTGAGGCCGGTGTCCCGTTCTACTCGATCTCCGGCTCGGACTTCGTCGAGATGTTCGTAGGAGTCGGCGCCTCGAGGGTCAGGGATCTCTTTGAGCAGGCGAAGGCCAATGCACCGGCGATCATCTTCGTCGACGAGATCGATGCAGTCGGTCGCCACCGTGGCGCCGGCATGGGCGGCGGCCATGACGAGCGCGAGCAGACGCTGAATCAGATGCTGGTGGAGATGGACGGCTTCGACGTCAAGAGCGGCGTCATCCTGATCGCCGCCACGAACCGGCCGGACATCCTCGACCCGGCGCTGCTGCGTCCCGGGCGCTTCGACCGGCAGATCGCCGTGGACCGGCCCGACCTCGAAGGCCGCAAGGCGATCCTGCGGGTGCACGCCAAGGGAAAGCCGTTCGCGCCCGGCCTGGATCTGGACACCGTGGCCCGTCGTACGCCGGGCTTCACCGGCGCCGACCTCGCCAACGTGATCAACGAGGCGGCCCTGCTCACCGCTCGGTTCAACCGCACGATGATCGACGATGCCGCGCTGGAAGAGGCGATCGACCGGGTCATCGCCGGACCGGAGCGCAAGACCCGGGCGATGAGCGAGGACGAGAAGAAGGTCACCGCCTATCACGAGGGTGGCCACGCCCTCGTTGGTTACGCGCTGCCCAAGCTCGCGCCGGTGCACAAGGTGACGATCCTGCCGAGGGGACGCTCGCTCGGGCACACGCTGGTGCTGCCGACCGAGGACCGCTACACCCAGACCCGGTCGGAGATGATCGACACCCTCGCGTATGCACTCGGCGGCCGAGCGGCGGAGGAGTTGGTCTTCCACGAGCCGACCACCGGCGCCGGCGACGACATCGAAAAGGCGACCGCGCTGGCCCGCTCGATGGTGACCGAGTACGGCATGAGCGCCAAGCTCGGCGCGGTCAAGTACGGCTCGTCCGACGCGCAGCCGTTCCTCGGCCGCGACATGGGCCATCAGCTGACCTACTCCGACGCCGTCGCCGCCGACATCGACGGGGAGATTCGCGCGTTGATCGAGGCCGCGCACGACGAGGCCTGGGAGATCCTGGTCGAGTACCGCGACGTCCTCGACGAGATGGTCCTGGAGCTGATGGAGAAGGAGACCCTCAACAAAGAGGACATGCGGCGGATCGCCGGCCGCGTGGACAAGCGGCCGCCGCTGGCCCCGTTCAACGGATTCGGCAAGCGCACTCCGTCGGAAAAGCCTCCGGTCCGGACGCCGTCCCAACGAGCGGAGGACACCGGCGCGGCCAGCAACGGGCATCGGCAGCCCGTCCCCGAGCAACAGCCGGCGCCGTCGTTGCAGAAGTCCCCATAACCGTGGGCGGCGGGGTGGACATCCCGCGGGCCGAGGCGGCGGTACGCGAACTGCTGTTCGCCGTCGGTGAGGACCCGGACCGGCCGGGCCTCCGGGACACCCCCTCACGGGTGGCCCGCGCGTACAACGAGATGTTCGCCGGCCTGTACGTCGACCCGGAGAACGTTCTGCAGACCGTCTTCGACGAGGACCACGAGGAGCTGGTCATCGTGAAGGACATCGCGCTGTTCTCGACCTGTGAGCACCATTTGGTCCCGTTCCACGGGGCGGCGCACGTCGGCTACATCCCCAACACCGCCGGAAAGATCACCGGCCTGTCCAAACTGGCCCGGCTCGTCGACCTGTATGCGCGTCGGCCACAGGTGCAGGAGCGACTGACCAGCCAGATCGCCGATGCCCTGGTGCGCCGGCTCGAACCCCGTGGGGCGATCGTGGTGATCGACGCGGAGCACCTGTGCATCTCCATGCGAGGCGTCCGCAAGCCCGGCTCGCGTACGGTCACCTCCGCCGTGCGCGGCAGTCTGCGGAAGAATGCGACGACCCGCGCCGAGGCGATGAGCCTGATCCTCGGCCGCTGAGCGATGGCTGACGTTCTCCGCGGCCTACCCGCACTCGAGCGCACCCTGGTCATGGGCGTCCTGAACGTCACCCCCGACTCGTTCTCCGACGGGGGCCGGTACGCCGACCTGGAGGCGGCGGTGCGGCACGGGGCGGACATGCACGCCGAGGGTGCCGATCTGGTGGACGTCGGCGGCGAGTCCACTCGGCCGGGGGCCCACCGGGTCGAGGCAGCGGAGGAACTGCGCCGCGTCCTCCCCGTTGTCACTGAGCTGTGCGCTGCCGGCGTACCGGTGAGCATCGACACCACCCGAGCCGTCGTCGCCGAGCGGGCGCTGGCCGCCGGGGCGGTGCTCGTCAACGACGTGAGCGGTGGGCAGGCAGACCCGGACATGCCGGCTGTCGTCCGGGCCGCTGCCGTGCCGTGGGTGTTGATGCACGGGCGCGGGCAGAGCCGGGACATGCACCTGCTGGCGTGCTACGACGACGTCGTGGCGGAAGTCGGGCATGAGCTGTCCGAGCGGGTCGACGCGGCTCTGGCGGCCGGTGTCGACGCCGGGCAGCTGATCCTCGATCCGGGGCTCGGCTTCGCGAAGAAGCCCGTGCACAACTGGCAGCTGCTGCGCTGCCTCGATCGGCTGCAGGATCTCGGCTTCCCGCTCCTCCTGGGCGCTTCCCGCAAATCCTTCCTCGGCCTGCTGCTGGCAGGGCAGGACGGTGTTGATCGGCCGGCTGAAGATCGGGACGATGCAACGGCAGCGCTGTCGGCGCTCGCCGCGGGAGCGGGGGTGTGGGGGGTCCGGGTGCATGACGTCCGGGCGAGCCTGGACGCCGTGCGGGTCGCTGCCGCCTGGCGTTCGGCCGGATCAAGCCGTGAGTGACGCGATCTCGTTGACCGGCCTGCGGGTGCGCGGCTTTCACGGCGTCTACCCGGAGGAACGCCGCGACGGACAGGATTTCGTCGTCGACGTGCGCCTCGAACTGGACCTGTCCGCGGCTGCCCGTTCGGACGACGTCGCCGACACGGTGCACTACGGCGTACTCGCCGAGCGGTTGGCGTCGGTCGTGGCGGGCGACCCGGTGAATCTCCTCGAATCGCTGGCCGATCGGCTCGCCACGGTCTGTCTGTCCGACACCCGGGTGGCTGCGGTCGCGGTTACGGTGCACAAGCCGTCCGCGCCCATACCGCTGTCGTTCACCGACGTCGCCGTGACGATCCGCCGGACGCGTCAGTGACGCGGGTGGTGCTGTCGATCGGCTCCAACGTGGGCGACCGGGCAGCGCATCTGCATACGGCGGTCGCTGAGTTCGCCGACGTGCTGGTCGCGGTGTCTCCGGTCTACGAGACGCCACCTTGGGGCGACGTACCCCAGGAGCCGTACCTGAACGCCGTCCTCGTCGTCGTGGGGGACCTGACGCCCATGGAGTGGTTGGCCCGTGCCCACCGCGTCGAGGCCGCCGCGAGCCGGAAACGGGACGTCCACTGGGGACCGCGCACCCTGGATGTCGACATCGTCCACATCGACGGGCTTGTCAGCGTGGATCCGGAGTTGCGGCTGCCGCACCCGTTCGCCCATGAGCGCGCGTTCGTCCTGCTGCCCTGGCTCGATGTCGATCCGGCGGCGGAGTTGTCGGGCCGGCCCGTGGCGGACTGGTTGTCCACTGTGGACAGTGGCGGCATCCGCCGCCGCGATGACGTGGTGGTCCGACAATGAGATTCACCAGAGTTCGAGATCTCCTCGGGTTGGCCCTCACCGTCGCGCTTGTGTCCTGGCTGGTCATCAGGCAGCTCTACGGCGACCTGCCGCCGTTTCCGGCGTTCGTTCCGTTGTCGCTCGCGGTCCTGGCCGTGGTCGAGGTCGTGCTGGGCTCGCAACTGCGATCACGCATCGCCCGCCGGCCGGGCACGACCCCGGTTCAGCCGCTGGTCGCCGCTCGCGCTGTGGCCCTGGCCAAGGCGTCGTCGTTGGTGGGGGCGGCGGCGGCGGGCTTCTGGGCCGGCCTGCTCCTGCACGTGATTCCGAACATCAATTTCCTGACAGTCGCGGGCGCGGACGCACGTACCGGAGTCATCGGCCTGCTCTGCGCGATGGCGCTCGCCGCGGCCGGGCTGTGGTTGGAGCACTCCTGCCGTACCCCGGACCGGCCCGAGGACGACGCACCCGCCCGCCCGGCCTAGCCCAGCGCGATACCGGCGGCTCTCCGTGCGATTCTGGCGACATCGGATGCGGATCTGGTCCCTGGCTGGCCAGATGCGCATCCAATGATGCCGATGTCGGCTTGCGGCGACCAGCCGTAAGGGCGCTCGAAGCCGGGCTGGGTCGCGGAAGTACGCGGTCTCGACCGAGCGCACCTCGTCAGCCGGGAAGGCGTCCGGCCACAGCGGCCAGCTGCTCCGTCGTACCGATCAGACCGCTCCTGCAGTCTCCGGCTCCACTCCGTCGACCGAACGGCGCAGCGCCGCGTGCAGCGACTCTGGAGTGAGCACGCCGAGGAACCGCGAGCCGTCGAGCACGGCGACCCAGCCGGCCTCGAGCTGCAGCATCGTCGAGAACGCCGTCTTGAGCGATGCGTCGGCCGGGACCCAAGCCTCCATCCGGTTCCCCCGACTGATGACGTCGCCGGCGCCGTTGGCGGCATCGCGGGAGATCCAGCCGTGCAGTTCCTCGTTCTCGGCGAGGACCACCGCCCACCGCGCATCCTCGCGCTCCATCGCCGCGCGCACGTCGGACAGGTCGTCGCTGACGTGCACGATCGGGGGGTGCTCCAGATCGTCGGCACCGATGGTGGTGACGGCCAGCCGCTTCAAACCTCGGTCGGCGCCGACGAA
>JACCTY010000139.1 GCA_013812145.1 Geodermatophilaceae bacterium
ACCGCGGTCGAGGGGCGTCACCCCGGTCGGCTGGCGCGCCGTTTGGTGCTGGCTCTGCTGGTCGTCGTGGTCCTGTTGGCCGCAGGTGGCCTGACAGGTGTGCGCACGAGCAGCGTGAGCGCATCGAAGGATGGCTACACGATCACCGTGGTGTACGCGTTGATCGCGCGAGCAGGGCTGGACGTTCCTTGGCGGGTCACGGTCGAGCGTCCGGGCGGCTTCGACGAGGACATCACCATCGGTGTGACGGCCCGCTACTTCGACATCTTCGAGACGCAGGGCTTTCATCCCAACCCGGACATGGAAACCGGGGACGGCGACCTGGTCTACCTCACGTTCACCGCGCCGGCCGGTCCGATCTTCAGCACCGACTTCGATGCCTACATCCAGCCGGCCAGTCAGCTCAGCGAGCGCGCCGACGTCGTACTCCTGGTCGACGACCGGCCGCTGCTGTCGGTCAGTTACACGACCTGGCTGGTGCCCTGATGGAAATCGTCTACCGCGCGCTGTTCATGTTCTTCTTCCTGTGGGTCATCACCCGTGTCGTCGGTCGTTCGACGCTCGGCGAGCTGAGTACGTTCGAGCTGCTCCTGTACGTCACGATGGGCGATCTTGTGCAGTCGGCCGTCACCCAGCAGGACTTCTCGGTCACCGGGGGAGTGCTGGCGATCAGCGTCTTCGCCCTGCTGACAGTGGGATTCTCCTACGCCAACTGCCGGTGGCCGCGGGTCCGGCCGGTAGTCCACGGTGTGCCCGTCGTCGTCGTACGAGCGGGCGAGCCGTTGCTCGACACGATGCGCGCCGAGCGGATGTCGCTCGACGACCTCGCGACGGCAGCCCGCGGAGAGGGGATCGAGCGGTTCGCCGACATCGAACTCGCCGTGCTCGAGGTGAACGGTCGCGTCTCGTTCTTCTCCCGCGCCTCGACCGAATCCAGCGGTTCACCCGAAGGACCCGCAGCCGGCGCCTGAGCCCGAGGGGTTGACTGGCGGTTGCCGCGGGCACAGGCTGCCGGTGATTCACTACGGGTAGAAGGGAAGGTCTGCGATGACGACCGAGTCAGGCGGGGGGGTGGTCCCTGAGGACACCCCGGCGGCGGAGGAACGCACCGGCGAGACCGTCGAGGAGGCGGTCGACGTGGCCGCGGCCGGGTCCCAGCACGGCGGCACCGAGCGTCCGCCGGAGGATGCGCGCTCCGGCGAGGCTCCGGTCGAGCAGGTCCACGACGACCCGGAGATGACCGGCACCTCCGATTGAGTACCCCGACCTGCTCCGTCCAGTCCGCTCCGGCAGTGTGCTCCCGGACGGAGCGGGCCTCATCGTCGTTCGTCTGTGCCAGGTCTGGCGCGTCAACTGATCCGTGGTCCCAGGGGGCACCAGCGGCCTTGACCCTGCAAGCACTTGCTCGTAGCTTGAGTTGAGGTCCCTGTTCAGCCCGAGAAGGAGCTGCCATGGCTGTTGACCCGCCCACCTCGGACCAGCTGACCAGCCTCGCTGAAGGGTACGGACTCGGCCTGAGCACAGCGGACGTCGAGGAGTTCGCACCCTTCGTGAGTGGGCTTCTCACCTCGTGGGATGCGGTGGAGCAGCTCTACGCCAAGACGGCGCCGAAACCCCGCTCCGACCGGGCGTGGAGCTGGCCGGCGGAAGGGGAAAACCCGCTAGGCGCCTGGTACGTGCGCACCGAGATCAGGGAGAGCCAGGCCGGCCCGCTGGTCGGGAAAACAGTCGCGATCAAGGACAACACCATGATCGCCGGCGTGCCGATGATGAATGGCTCGCGCACAGTCGAAGGCTTCGTGCCGACTCGAGATGCGACGATCGTCAGCAGGCTGCTCGCGGCCGGCGCGACGATCACCGGCAAGGCGGTCTGTGAAGACCTCTGCTTCTCCGGTGGCAGCCACACCTCCGCGTCCGGTCCGGTGCGCAACCCGTGGGACACGTCCCGGTCCGCCGGTGGGTCGTCCAGCGGCAGCGCTGCACTGGTCGCCGCCGGTGAGGTGGACATCGCCACCGGCGGAGACCAGGGCGGCTCGGTCCGCATCCCGAGTGCCTACAGCGGCACCGTCGGGCACAAACCGACCCACGGCCTGGTGCCCTATACCGGCGGGTTCCCGATCGAGCAGACGATCGACCACCTCGGACCGATCACCCGGACCGTCAGTGACGCCGCGCTGGTCCTTGGCGTGATCGCCGGCAGAGACGGCCTGGACCCCCGCCAGCCAGCCGACCTGATCACCGAGGACTACCTCGAAGCCCTGCAGCAGGGCGCCGGCGGCCTGCGGATCGGGATAGTCACCGAGGGCTTCGGGATCCCCGAGCTGTCCGACCCCGGAGTCGATGACGCCGTACGGGCCGCCGTCGACGTTCTTCGTGACGCGGGCCTGGTGGCCGAGGACGTGTCGGTGCCCTGGCACGGCGACGCGATGCACATCTGGAACGTGATCGCCACCGAGGGCGCCACCGCGCAGATGGTCGACGCCAACGCTTACGGGATGAACTGGCAGGGCCTCTACGATCCGGAGCTGATCGCCTTTTACGGCAAGCAATGGCGCGAGCGGGGCGCGCAGTTCTCAGAGACCGTAAAACTCGTCCTCCTCTCGGGTCGGCACGCGATCGACACCGAGTACGGCCGGCACTATGCAATGGCGCGGAACCTGGCCCCGGAGCTGCGGGCCGGTTACGACGCGGCCCTGGCGACGTACGACGTGCTGGTCATGCCGACGCTGCCACTGACGGCGACGGAGATCCCGTCCGCAGATGCCTCGCGCGCGGACTACCTCGCCCGGGCACTGGAGATGATCGGAAACACCGCACCATTCGATGTCACCGGACACCCGGCCACGTCGGTGCCGACTGCGCTGGTCAACGGGCTCCCGGCCGGTCTCATGATCATCGGCAAGCACTTCGACGACGCCACGTGCCTGCGGGTCGCGCACACCCTGGAGCAGGCGATCGGCGGCTTCCCGGTGGCGCCGAGTCAAGCCAGCCGGGTGGAGGAAACTGTGGGGAGCCGAGGATGAACGGCGTACACGATCTGGGCGGTACCGACGGCCTCGGCCCGGTCGTCGTGGAGGAGAACGAGCCGGTCTGGCATGCGGAATGGGAGAAGGCCGCCTTCGCCCTGTTCGCTACGAACTTCCGGGCGGGGCTGTTCAACGTCGACATGTTCCGCTCCGGCATCGAGCAGATGCACCCGGCGCACTACCTCCTCTCGCCGTACTACGAGCACTGGGTCCACACCGCGGAGCACTACGCGGTCAAGGCAGGCGTGATCGACCCGACCGAGCTCGAGGAGAAGACGAAGTACTACCTGGAGCATCCGGACGAACCGCTACCCGAGCGCACCGATCCCGACCTGCTGGCCTTTGTCGACGCCGCGGTGAAGGGTGGTGCGCCGGCCCGCCGCGAATCCGACGCCGCGCCGGCGTTCCAGGTCGGCGATCGGGTCACAGTCACCTTGGACAGCCCGCGCGAGCACACCCGCAAGGCACGCTACACCCGAGGCAAGACCGGTGTGGTCGAGCAGACCCACGGCACGTTCATCTACCCGGACAGCGCGGGCAACGGTCGCGGTGACGACCCGAAACACGTCTACACGGTCAAGTTCACCAACGACGAACTGTGGGGAGCGGACAACGCCGAGCCCAACGGCGTCGTGTACTTCGACGTCTGGGAGCCCTACCTCGTCCCAGCGCAAGTCCCCGCTGAAGGAGCAGCCCGATGACAAGGTCAGAGATCACGCCGTCGCCTGCCGTGACGGTTCCGCGCTCGGAGGCGGAGATCGCCGCCCGGATGAAGGCGCTGGAAGCTTTGATGATCGAGAAAGGCATCATGACCACCGAGGCGGTCGACCGCCTCGCCGACATATATGAGAACGAGGTGGGCCCGCAGCTAGGTGCGGCCGTGGTGGCCAAGGCGTGGACCGACCCTGAGTTCAAGGCGCGGCTGCTCGCCAACGCCACCGAGGCCTGCGCTGAGATGGGGATCGGCGGTCTGCAGGGCGAGGACATGGTCGCAGTGGAGAACACTGACACGGTGCACAACGTCATCGTCTGCACGCTGTGCTCGTGCTACCCGTGGCCGGTGCTGGGCCTGCCGCCCAACTGGTACAAGCAGCCGGCGTACCGGTCACGGATCGTCCGCGAACCCCGCACGATGTTGCGGGAGGAGTTCGGCCACGACGTACCGGACTCGATGGAGGTCCGGGTCTGGGACTCCAGCGCGGAGCTGCGTTACATGGTCCTGCCACAGCGCCCGGCAAACACCGAGGGAAAGAGTGCGGCCGAGTTGGCAGAGCTGGTCACCCGCGACGCGATGATCGGTGTCGCACCGGTACGCGCATGAGGGTAGACACCACCGAGGTCGGGGACGCCCGCCGCCGGGTGGAGCAGCTGCTCACCGAGCTACCGCGCGACGGCCAAGAGCAGCTGTCCTTCGCCCAGCCGTGGGAGCTGCGCGCCTTTGCGGTGGCGGTCGCGGCGCACCAGAACGGGCTCTACGACTGGAGCGAGTTCCAGCTGGCGTTGATCGGCGCGATCCGGGAGTGGGAGGACTCCCAGCGCAGTCGCGACGAGCCATGGCGTTACTACGACCGCTGGCTGGAGGCGCTGGAGTCGTTGCTGTCCGGCACCGGCACGCTCGACGGAAGCGAGCTGGAACACCGCGCGCACACCATCCTCACCACCCCGCGCGACACCGACCACCACCATGCGCGGCGTGACCCGGTAGCGGTAGACCCGGCCCACTGATCACCGAATCGCGAGGGAGACACACCATGGCACAGGCAGTCCCGGTACCGGCCAGCACGCCGATCCCGCTGCGGATTCCGCTGCGCGAGGTGTTGCCGTGGGCGGTCTTCGCCGGAGCAATCCTGCTGAGCCTGCTCTATCTGGTCGGTCTGGACCAGGGAGCGACGTCGGTGTTCTCCGGGCAGCTGCTGCACGAGTTCATGCACGACGGACGGCACCTTCTGGGTGTGCCCTGCCACTGACGGCGAGCGACTCGACATGGTGGTCAGAACGCTGCTCATTCGCGGCATGGTTGTCGGCTTGGCAGCCGGCCTCCTGTCCTGGCTTTTCTCCTATTCTTTTGGTGAGCCGGGAATCGAGGGTGCGATCGCGTTCGAAGAGCGACTCTCCCTTGCGGCCGGTCAGTCTCACGGAGTGGAGCTGGTCAGCCGCGGGGTGCAAAGCACGATCGGCCTTGGCGTCGCGCTCCTGTTGTTCGGGGTGGCAATCGGTGGCCTCTTCGCGATTGCGTACGCCGTTGCCTATGGACGGATCGCATCGCTGAGTCCCCGAGCTACAGCCTTGGTGCTCGCCGCCGGAGCCTTTTTGGCGGTCTTCCTGGTGCCGTTCCTCAAGTATCCGGCGAATCCACCGGCCTCCAGTGAGGACAGCACTGTGGGCCAACGGACAGGGCTCTACCTCGTGCTGGTCCTCGTCTCGGTGATCCTCGCCCTGGCGTCGACAGCGCTGGGTCGACGGCTCTACCCACGCGTCGGAGCCTGGAACGCTGCCCTGCTGGCCAGCGGCCTGTACGTGGTCACCATCAGCGTCGCAATGTTCGTGATGCCGACGGTGAGCGAGACCCCTGCTGACTTCCCGGCGACCGTGCTCTACGACTTCCGACTCGCATCACTCGGCAACCAGGTCGTGTTGTGGGCCACCATCGGGCTGCTGTTCGGCTGGCTCACCGACAGAAGCCTTCGCCACCGGTCACCGGCCGGGGAGCGGGTGGACAGCGCACCAGTGGTCTAGCGCCGCAACTTCTCAAGGCGGTCGTGCGGGTAGTCCGGCGAGCGGCGCTGGAAGGACAGGATCTGCTTGTTCTGGATGACGCCGTCCCGGATCTCTATGGACCGGCGGACGGTCTCGTCGGACTCCCACGCCTCGGGACCGGTGAGCACGGTGCGCAGGTAGGGCAGCAGCGCCTCGCTGACCTCCCAGGTCGCGGAGTCCCACAGGTACGACGGGCTGTGGTCGACCGCGTAGTAGTGCACGGCGTCGCCGACCACAAACGTGGGCTGCGCGAAGGTCGTGGGCTTCGCCCAGCCGAAGCCCATCCCCTCGTCGCAGGAGACGTCGATGATCAGGCTGCCGGGTGGGAAGGCAGCCAGGTCGTCGTCGCAGACGAACATCAGCGGCGCCTCCGGATCCTGCAACACGCAGTTGACAACGATGTCGTGCTCGGCCAGGAAGCCGGCCAGCGGCACCGGACCGTCCTCGGTCAGCGCGGTGCTGGCGCTGGAGTCGTCGGAGTCTGGCTGGAACTGCACCAGCGCCATCGGCTCGATCGGGGACGCCACCCCGGTGACCTCCCGCTGGGTGAGGACGTGGATGTCGTGCACCCCGTGCGCCTGCAGGGCGGTGACGGCACCTCGGCCGGTGGCTCCGAAGCCGATGACGGCCGCCCGAAGCCGGCGGCCGTAGGAGCCCGTCGTACCGACGAGCGCCAGGGCGTGCAGCACCGAGGCGTAGCCGGCCACCTCGTTGTTGCGGTGGAAGACGTGGATCGAGAAGGTGCCGTCGGAGGCCCAGCGGTTCATGGCTTCGAACGCGATCAGCGTCAGCCGCCGATCGATGCCGAGCTGGGTGATCTCCTCGTCCTGCACGCAGTGCGGCCAGCCCCAAAGGATCCTGCCGGTCGGCAGGTCGCGAAGGTCTGGCGCGAGCGGCTTGGGGAGCAGAATGACGTCGCAGGTCTCGAACAGCTCCGCACGGGGCAGCAGGCCGGCGACGAGCGGAGCGAGTCGATCGTCCGGTACGCCGAAGGGCTCGCCGTACCCGCGTTCGAGGTAGATCCTGGCGCGGAGGTCGTCGTCGATGCGCTGCACGTGCAACGGGTGGATCGGCAACCGGCGCTCGTTCTCCTTGAGTGACCGGCACGGAACGCCAAGACTCAACTCGGCCACTGACAAGCTCCCCTCAGTCGGCTCGCCTGTCTAGCACACCCCGCTCGTGTCGTCGTCGGACTGCCGGTCCGAATGCTCGGTAAACACACGGCTGGCCAAGAAGTCCGCCGGCGTCAGCTCCTGCAGCTGCTGCTTCGTCACCGACGCCCCGGGTTGGCTGACCAGGCGGTTCGCCTGGCGCAGGCGGGCTCGTTCGATGGCGTTGCGGACGCTTCGCGCATTCGCGAAACGGGGCTGCCGCATCCGCTTCTCCAAGTAGTCGCGGAGCACAGCCGTCGTGTCTCCCGGCAGGACGTACTCGTGTTCGGCCGCGATCAAGCCGGCTATCGCGGCGAGTTCGTCGACGGTGTAGTCGGGGAAGTCTATGTGATGGGCGATCCGCGAACTCATCCCGGGATTGGACCGGAAGAAGTCATCCATCCGGTCCTTGTAGCCGGCCAGGATGACGACGAGATCGTCACGCTGGTTCTCCATGACCTGCAGGAGGATCTCGACGCTCTCCGCTCCGTAGTCTCGCTCGTTGTCCTCCTTGTACAAGTAGTACGCCTCGTCGATGAACAGCACGCCACCCATCGCGCGCTTGAGCACCTCCTTGGTCTTGGGGGCGGTGTGCCCGATGTACTGGCCGACCAGGTCGTCGCGGGTCACCGAGACCAGGTGCCCGCGGCGCAGATAGCCGAGTCCGTGCAGCAGCTCCGCCATCCGCAGTGCGACCGTGGTCTTGCCGGTACCCGGGCTGCCGGTGAAAGACATGTGCAGCGCCGGCCGCGAAGAACTCAGCCCGAACTGACTGCGCATCCGGTCTACCAGCAGTAGTGCGGCGATCTCCCGGATCCGGGTCTTGACCGGAAGCAGACCCACCAGCTCGACGTCGAGCCGGTCGAGGACCGCGTCCACATCGGATTCGCGGCGGATCTCGTCGATGTCGAGGACGGCGTCCTCGGCCAGTGGTTGCTCGACTTCCTCCTCCGAGGACGGAGCCGCAGATCCGCCGGCCGCCGGTCGCGGCATGGCGAAACCTCCGGCCGCTGAAGGCATCAGCCCTCGCCACGCCCGTAGCGTTGGCCTTCGGGGCTGTTGGCGGCGTAGCCGCGCAGGGTGTAGCGGATCGTCCGGTCTGGCCCCTCCTGGCGTTCCAGCTGGAACCCGGGCTCCTCGGGCGGTCGCTGCACTAGGAAGGACAGTGCGGTGGTCTGCCGGGTGAGCTGGGCGTCAAAGGCGGACACCCGCACATAGTGCACCGGGTAGGCCTCCCGGCAGGCGGCCACCTCGAGCATCACGCCGCTGGCATCGGGTACGTCGAACATCGGCAGCCCCCACATCTCCCAGTAGACGTTCCGGGGGTGCGGGTCATCGGTGAACTCGACCGCCACGGACCACTCGTTGTCGATGCAGTACTGGAGCTGGTCCTTGATCTCCTCGTCGGTCAGGTCAGGCAGGTAGGAGAACGTGCCCTGGGTGATTCGCACGGGTCAGCTCCGTCTCAGGCGTTCGTCGGGGTGGGGGTCACGTCGGGTGCGTCGGTGGAGGCGTAGTCGAACGTGACGTCGCCCCAGGTGTCCATGGCGACGGCAAGCGCCTCGCAGTTCTTCGCGGCATGGCGCAGGATCTCCGGGCCTTCCTTGACGAAGTCGCGGCCCTCGTTGCGGGCCTTGATCATCGCCTCCGTCGCGACCCGGTTCGCGGTCGCGCCGGCACCAATGCCCATCGGGTGCCCGATGGTGCCGCCGCCGAACTGCAGGATCACGTCCTCGCCCAGGTAGTTCAGCAGATCGTGCATCTGCCCGGCGTGGATCCCACCGGAGGCGACCGGCATCACTCCTGGCATCGACGCCCAGTCCTGGGTGAAGAAGATGCCCTGCGCCGGGTTCTCCTCGACGTGGTCCAGCCGCAGGGTGTCGTAGAAGCCGGCCGTCGTAGCGGGGTCACCTTCGAGCTTGCCGACAACCGTGCCGGCGTGGACGTGGTCCACCCCGATCAGCCGGGCCCACTTGGCGATGACCCGGAAGCTGACGCCGTGTGTCTTTTGCCGGGTGTACGTGCCGTGCCCGGCCCGGTGCAGGTGCAGCAGTACGCCGTTCCTGCGCGCCCAGTTCGACATCGACTGCATGGCAGTCCAGCCGACGGTGAGGTCCTGCATCACGATGATGCTGCCGATCTCCTTGGCGAACTCGGCCCGCTCGTACATCTGCTCCATCGAGGCCGCGGTCACGTTCAGGTAGTGGCCCTTGACCTCGCCGGTCGCGGCGACCGCCTTGTTGACCCCCTCCATCGAGAACAGGTACCGGTCGCGCCAGCGCATGAAGGGCTGGCTGTTGATGTTCTCGTCGTCCTTGGTGAAGTCCAGTCCGCCGCGCAGCGCCTCGTACACGACCCGCCCGTAGTTGCGAGCGGACAAGCCCAGTTTCGGCTTGACCGTTGCCCCGAGGAGGGGGCGGCCGTACTTGCCGAGGTACTCGCGCTCCATCACGATGCCGTGCGGCGGCCCGGGGAACGTCTTGACGTAGTGCGTGGGGATGCGCATGTCCTCGAGTCGCAGTGCCTTGAGCGGCTTGAAGCCGAAGACGTTGCCGATGATCGATGAGGTCAGGTTCGCGATCGACCCCTCTT
>JACCTY010000102.1 GCA_013812145.1 Geodermatophilaceae bacterium
TCCGACGACGGCGTGACGTGCTGGCCGGTACGGCGGTGCTCCTCGCCGTCGCCGCGGCAGCCGTACTCGGGCTGCAGTGGGGCAACAACAGCCTGCCGCCGTCCGCCGTACTCACCCCGTCCGAGGACCGGTCGACGCCGGCGAGCACACCCGGCGGCGTGGACGAGTTCGCCGTTCCAGGGGCCGCGGCCGGCTGGCTTGTGCTGCTCGACTCGCTGTACGACCGGCGGGCTAGCGCGTTCGCTGCCGGAGACGTCGAGGGCTTGGCGGGGGTCTACACGGCCAACAGCTCGCAGGCGCTTGCTGACCGGGCCGAAATCGAGCGGCTGTCGGCGATGGGACAGCGTGTGGACGGCTTCGACCCGGACGTGATCTCGGTGGAATCCGCCCGCGGCAACGCCACCAGCGTCACGCTGGTCGTCACAGACTCCTTTGGGCCCTATGCCGTCATCGACGACCAGCGACTCATCAGCGCCGCGACTGGGCGCGCGGCGGCGCGTGTCGAGGTGTCCCTGCAACTGACCCCTGCGGGCTGGCGGATCGACTCCGCCGTGCGGTTGGCCGGATCAGGCTGACCGCTTGGCCGCATAACGCAAGATCGCCTCGGCGGTCGGATGCTCGAACGTGAAGCCGTGGTCCAGCAGCACTTTCGGAACGGCCCGCTGCCCGATCAGGATCATCTCCTCGGCGCGTTCGCTGCCCATCACCAGCCGCAGCGCGATTCCGGGCACGGGCGGGATCGGCGGGCGGCCCAGGACCCGGCGGAGCGTCTCGGTGAACTCCGCGTTCGTCACCGGCTCCGGTCCGGTCAGATTGACCGGACCACGAATGTCGTTGTCCAGCAGGAACGCGATCGCCGACACCTCGTCGGCCAGCGAGATCAGCGGCCAGAACTGCCGTCCGCCGCCGAGGCGGCTGCCGAGGCCCACCTTGAACAACGGCAGTACTCGGCCCATGATCCCGCCGCGCGGAGCGCACACCAGGCCGCTGCGGAAGTGCGCGACCCGTACGCCGGCGTCCTCCGCCGCCGTGGTGGCCGCCTCCCAGCGGACCACCACCTCGGCCAGCCACCCGTCACCGGCAGGGTCCTGCTCGGTGAGGAGCCGGGGTCCGCCAGCGCCGTACCGGCCGACGGCTGAGGCGGAGAGCAGCACGCGCGGACGCGGATCGGCCGCAGCCATCGCCGTACTGACCGTCGTCGTACCGTCGACGCGGCTGGAAAGAATCGCGGCCTTTTGTTTGTCCGTCCACCGCCGGTCGCCCACGTTGACGCTGGCCAGGTGTACGACGGCGTCGACATCGGCGAGCGAACTCGGCTCCAGCCGACCCTCGGCGGGATCCCAACGGATCTCCTCAGCCGACCTGGTCGGTCTGCGGACGAGCCGAACCACCTGATGGCCGCGGCGTTGCAGTTCGGGCATCAACGCCGATCCGATCAGCCCGGACGCTCCAGTGAGGGCAACCTTCACAGGCCCAGCGCCGACTCGAAGTCCCCGGCCTCCAGTCGCTGCTTCATGCTGACCAGGAAGCGGGCCGCGTCCGCTCCGTCGACGATCCGGTGGTCGTAGGACAGCGCGAGGTAGATCATCGAGCGGACCGTCACGATCTCCCCGAGATCGGGATGGTCGATCACCACCGGCCGCTTGACGACTGTCCCGGTCCCGAGAATCCCGCTCTGCGGCTGGTTGATGATCGGCGTGTCGAACAGTGCGCCGCGGCTTCCGGTGTTGGTCAGCGTGAACGTTCCGCCGCTGAGCTCGTCCGGCGTGATCTTGTTCCGCCGGGTGCGGTCGGCAAGGTCGGCGATCTTGCGGGCGATCCCGCCGAGGTTCAGGTCACCGGCGTCGTGGATGACGGGCACCAGCAGGCCACGCTCGGTGTCGACGGCCACGCCGAGGTTCTCGCTGTCGTGGTAGGTCACCGTCCCGGCGTCCATGTCGACCGAGGAGTTGACCTTGGGGTGCACCTTGAGGGCTTCTACGGCGGCGAGCGCGAAGAACGGCAGGAAGGACAGCTTGACGCCCTCACGCGCCTCGAAGTCGCCCTTGACCCGCCCGCGCAGCCGGGCGATCTCGGTGATGTCGACCTCGACGACAGTGGTGAGCTGGGCGCTGATCTGCAGCGACTCGACCATTCGCTTGGCGATGACGGTACGCAGTCGCGACAGCTTCTCGGTCTTGCCCCGCAACGCCAGCGCCGCCGGATCCGCGGCGGTCGCCCGCGCCGTACCAGTGGTCACCGGCTCGGATGTCTGCGCCGCCGGTTGCTCGGCCGGCTTGGCCGCCTCTAGGACGTCCTGCTTGCGGATCCGCCCCCCGACGCCGGTGCCGTGCACCGTCGACAGGTCGACGTTGTGCTCGGCGGCGAGCTTGCGCACGAGCGGGGTGACGTAGGCGGCCGACCCGCTGGCGTCGCCGGGCGCACCGGCCGGCTGGCCGGCGGGCTTCGGTGCCGGTACGGCGTCACCCGCGGGCCGTTGTTCGGCTGCGGGCCGGTCGGTTTGGACGTGCTCCGCCTGGGGTTGCTCGGACTGAGCCTCCTCGGTTTGGGGTTGCTTGGCTTCGGGTTCCGCGGCTTGCGGCTGCTCGTCCACCGAGTCCGGTTCCCCAGACTGCTCGGCTCCTGACTCCGCGGGCGGAGGCTCCCCGCCAGCGGACTCGCCGCCGGCTGACGAGGGGGTGCCGATGGTCGCCAGCTGGGCGCCGACCTCGACTGTCTCGTCCTCGTTGACGTTGATCTCCAGGAGCGTCCCCGCCACCGGCGAGGGGATCTCGGTGTCCACCTTGTCCGTGGACACCTCGAGCAGCGGCTCGTCGGCGGCCACGTCGTCACCGACGTTCTTCAGCCACCGCGTCACGGTGCCCTCGGTGACGCTCTCCCCCAGCGCGGGCATGGTGACCGCTGTACCGGAGCCGCCAGATCCGGAGCCCCCAGATCCGGAGCCCCCGGATCCGGAGCCCCCTGATCCGGCGCCAGCTGCCGCCGATCCGCCGGACTGCGAGCCAGCCGAGCCCGATGCGGATTCGGCTGACCCGGCAGAGGCCGGTGCGGGCTCGCTCGGCTGGTCCGCCTGCTCTGCACTGGCCGCTGACTCGACCGCTTTGTCTGCGGCGTCACCGTCCATGCCGTCGTCGGCCTGCGAAGCAGTGTCGGGCTCCTCGGCATCACCGGCGCCGCCGCCGCTATCCGGGTCGCCCCCGCCGCTCTCGGAGTCGCCATCGCCGCCGTCGGCCCCGCCGCCGTCGGCTTCGCTGCCGTCGGTTTCGCTGCCGGCAGCTGAGCCGTCAGTGTCGCCGTCGTCGGCGTCGCCGATCACCGCCAGTTCGGTACCTACGTCGACCGTCTCGTCCTCGCTCACCACGATCCGGGTCAAGACTCCTGAAGCCGGCGACGGGATCTCGGTGTCGACCTTGTCGGTGGACACCTCCAGCAGTGGTTCGTCGGCTTGGACTTGCTCGCCCTCCTGCTTCAGCCAGCGGGTGACTGTGCCCTCCGTGACGCTCTCCCCGAGGGCGGGCATCGTGACTGAGACCGGCATGGGCGTGCGGCTCCTTATCGTGGGAGAGGTGAGCTAGCCGTGAGAGTGCAGCGGCTTGCCGGCCAGCGCGAGGTGGGCCTCGCCGACCGCTTCGGACATCGTCGGGTGCGGGTGGATCAGCTGGGCGACCTCGCTCGGCAGTGCTTCCCAGTTGTAGATCAGCTGCGCCTCGGCGATCAGCTCGCCGACTCGGCTCCCGACCATGTGGACGCCGAGCACCGGGCCGTCCTTGGCCGCGATCAGCTTGACCGACCCGGCCGTCTTGAGGATCTGGCTCTTGCCGTTACCGGCCAGGTCGTACGTCAGCTCGACGACATCGTGGCCGGCTTCCCTCGCCTGAGCGGTCGTGAGCCCGACCGAGGCCACCTCCGGCTCGGAGTAGGTGATCCGCGGCACGCCGAAGTAGTCGATGGGCACGACCGGCAACCCGGCCAGCCGCTCGGCGACCAGGATGCCCTCGGCGAAACCGACGTGCGCCAGCTGTGGGGTGGGGATCAGGTCGCCGACGGCGGAGATGGTCGGGACGTTCGTCTGGCAGTACTCGTCGGCGAGCACGAACCCGCGGTCCATGGCGACGCCGGCCTCCTCGTACCCGAGGTTTGCCGACGTCGGCCCCCGCCCGACCGCGACCAGCAGCAGTTCGGCTTCTATAGTCTTGCCGCTCTCCAGGCTGACCGTTACTCCGCGCTCGCTGTGCTCGGCGCCGGTGAACTTGACGCCGACCTCGTACTTGATGCCGCGCTTGCGGAAGGCGCGCTCGAGCAGCTTCGACGAGGACTCCTCCTCCAGCGGCACCAGGTGCGGCAGCGCCTCGACGATCGTCACGTCGGCGCCGAAGGACTTCCAGACGCTGGCGAACTCGCAGCCGATGACCCCGCCGCCGAGTATCACCACCGACTCGGGTACCCGCTCCATTCGCAGCGCGTGGTCGCTGGTGATGATCCGCTGCCCGTCGATCTCCAGGCCGGGCAGCGTCCGGGCGTAGGAGCCGGTCGCAAGCAGCACGTGCCGGCCCTCGTACCGCTGGCCGTCCACCTCGACGGCTGTCGGCGAGACGAGCTTCCCGTCGCCTTCGACGTACCGGATCTTGCGGCTCTTCACCAGGCCCTGCAGCCCCTTGTAGAGGCGGGCGGTGACGCCGTCCTTGTAAGAGTTCACGCCGGTCATGTCGATGCCGTGCAGGCTCGTCTTGACGCCGAACTGCTCACCCTCGCGGGCGGAGTCGGCGACTTCGGCGGCGTGCAGGAGCGCCTTGGTCGGTATGCATCCGCGGTGCAGGCAGGTGCCGCCCAGCTTGTCCCGCTCGATCATGACGACGGACAGGTTCAACTCGGCGGCACGCAGCGCTGCGGCGTACCCTCCCGACCCGCCACCGAGGATGACGAGGTCAGCGGTGTCGGTGGCGTCGTTGGGGTCGGTCACGAAATCTCCTGATATGTCGATAGCTTCGGTCATCTTGTCACCAGCGCCAGTAGCACGCAGTCGCGGCGGGCCTTCACCGGAACCGCCTGGCCGGGCGTAACCTTCCTCCCGCGCGGACATGAGGAGGATCAGTGCGACTGTTCGGACGCAAGAAGGGCCGAGGCGGTCAGGGCGAAGGGCCCGGCGCCCATCTGCTGCAGTTTGCCAAGTCGCGGCAGGGGGTCGAGGCCTTCATCGAGCCGAAGACCGCCGTCACCGAGATGACCGTCGTACTCGTAGCCGCCGACGGCGAGTGGACCCGCCGCCGGGTGCCCAACGCCGAGACGGTCCGCAAGTTCGGCAAACAGCTGGGTATTCCGGTGTACGACGTCGAGGCGGTCGGCTATCCCGAGAAGATGCGCGAGTGGACCCGCAAGCGCAAGGAGGCCGGCGACACCGGCGTACCGGACATCAACCGCCCGTCCTGATCCGCTGACATCTTTGGGTTGACGCTGGACGCGTCGGCCAGTGAGCGAGTCGCCCGGCGCTGCTCAGGCTCATGTTGTCACGGTTTGGTGACGGTGGCGTTGGTTCCGGCTGGCCTCAGGCGTCTATGAGGGGACAGCTCGGAGGGGGCGATATGAAAGCAAGTCGCGCGTAGTCGCGAGGATGTGCTGGCACTTGGGTTCGTCCGGTTCGCCGGTACGCGGTTGATATGCAGCCATGCGGTGAGGGTCACACCTTTGTTCAGTCCTGTCATGCAGGCCCGCGCGGTCGGTGGAGGCGCCGTGAACCGTCGGCCGATCCGGTGCCCTCGACCGGGGACGCCTTCGGGGGAGCGGTCGCGGTCTGTGTAGGGATTGCGTCGAGCCGCTCGCCCGTCTGTCCACAGTGGACGGTAGCTGCTAACAGACTGCTAACGGACTTGTTAGCACGAGGCCACATCAGGCATGACAGCCGTTCCGTGGACGTCCGCAAACAGGCAGGTCAGAGGCCATATTCGCGGACAGGGCAGGACTGGCCGATACGCTCATGGCGGGTGTTCAAGTCCCCCCTCGGACACCGGCAGTCAGGCACTGAGGTGGGGAAGCGCGCCGTTGCGGCGTTCCTCGCCCGTCGTCCCGAACTCCTGCTTGGCGTACTGCAGCAGCGCGTCGGTCTCGCGCGCGTCCGCCTCGCGCGCGGCGGTGCCGAGCGGCTCCCCCACGGCGCCTGCCTCCGTCGGCTGACGCCGTCGAGATGTCCAGACCAGGCTGCCCTCGTAGCGGCAGGTGCGGGCGCGGACCTGCAGGGTGGCTCCGGACGGCAGCCGGAACGCCAGGTCGACCACCCGGCTGCTGGTGTCCAGGGCGTGGACGAGGTCGGGCAACGCGCTGTCCTCGCTGAAGACGTGTGCACAGAGCGGGTCGACTGCCGGCGCCGACCGGACGGTCATCGTGCTCCCGACGCAGCGGATCTCCTCGATCGACCGCCAGCAATGCCGGACCGGGGAGCCGCCCGACGGGCTCTCCCAGAGGCCGTGCAGCGTGGCCACCAACCGGCAGCCGCCGGTGCAGGACGCCCACCCCAGCGGACGCTCACGGGGGTCGAAGGGCAGGTCCCGATCCAACTCGTCGGGGAATCGGTGGGTCCGGTGCAGCAGTCCGCGCATCGTGCACCTCCTGGGCGAGACCGCGAGCGTGACCCCGCGCATCCCCGCCGGCATCCCCCCTGCGGAGGATCCGGAGGGGGAATGAGAACTGCGGCATGATCGTCAGGACCAGCTGGTCGGCAGCGGACCAGAACGTCCTGACGATCAACGACGAGGGATCGGCGCCGCGATGACAGCTCTGCGATCGAGCACGGTGGACGACGTCGTACGCCGCAGTGCCCGGCGCCATCCCGATCGAACGGCGCTGGTCTTCGCCGGCCGCACCTGGACCTACCGCGAGCTGGACGACGCGGTCACCCGTGCCGCCGGCGTACTGCTCGATCTGGGGCTGGCCAAGGCGACCGGGTCGCGGCGTACGGGCGGAACTCCGATGCGTACCTCATCGCGTTCCTCGGCTGCGCCCGCATGGCTGGTGCAAGGCGGCGTAGAGCGCCCCGGTGTCAATCTCGCGGTCAGCGTCGAACCTCAGATGCACCCGGGGCTCGGCACCGAGTCGCCGGACCGAATCGGGCCCAGCGAGTGCGCCGCGAAGAGGCATGAACCCACAGTCGACAATCGACACGCTGGTCAGATGGTCCTCGGCCCGTTCAAAGGCCACCGATCGC
>JACCTY010000103.1 GCA_013812145.1 Geodermatophilaceae bacterium
GGAGGCGTCAGGGTGCCTGGTGGCCCTCGCGGTCTTCAAAACCGACGTGGCCGAGTATCTCGGTCAGGCGGGTTCGATTCCCGTCCGCCTCCGCCAGGACCAACTCATGAGGAGCGAGCGTGTCAGAGCCGCAGCCGAACCCCGCGAAGAGCCCGGACGACTGGACGACCGGCGACGAGCCGATGACCGGCCCGCAACAGTCCTATCTGAGCACTCTTGCGCAGGAGGCCGGCGTTGATGTGCCCGAGGGACTGACCAAGGCGCAGGCGTCCAAGATGATCGACGAGCTGCAGGCAAAGAGGGGCCGCGGCCGCTGACCTACCCGAACGAGCCGGCGGAAACGCCTGCTGGATGGTAGTGACAGACACAGCGGGCGCTATGGAGCCCGCTGTCTCTTTCAGTGCGGTCCGGGCCGCTTCATCTACAGTTGCTTGGGTGCTCGACCGACGCCGGCAGGTGCCCCGCACCGACGCCGTACTGGCCGATTCGCGGCTGGCTGCGGTCACCGAGCGGCTCGGTCGCGACCTGGTGAAGAGCGCCGTCGTCGATGCGCAACAGCGGGTCCGCGACGGCGCCATCGAGCCCGAGGCGCTGGTGGACGAGGCGCTGGCCGCGTTACCGGACGAAGCGTGCTCGCTCCGACCGGTGCTCAACGCGACCGGCGTCCTGCTGCACACCAACCTCGGCCGGGCGCCGCTGTCCGAGGCTGCTCGCGAGGCAATTCAGCTCGCCAGCGGAACCACCGATGTCGAGCTCGACCTGGCGACCGGAGCCCGCGGCCGGCGTGGTCGTGGAGCCGTCGCAGCGCTGGCCCGGCTGGTGCCCGACGCCGGCGACGTACATATCGTCAACAACGGCGCGGCGGCGCTCGTCCTCGCAGCGACCGCACTGGCGGCCGGCCGGGAGATCCTCATCGCCCGCGGGGAGATGGTTGAGATCGGCGACGGCTTCCGGCTCCCCGATTTGATCATGTCCACCGGAGCACGCCTGCGCGAAGTCGGGACGACGAACCGGGTGACGCTTGCGGACTACGCCGAGGCGGTGGGACCCGACACCGGATTTGTGCTCAAGGTGCACCCGTCGAACTTCGTCGTCACTGGCTTCACGGCAAGTGTCCCGGAGCGAGAGCTGGCCGGTCTGGCGGTCCCCGTGGTGGCCGACATCGGGTCAGGGCTGCTGCGGCCGCACCCCCTGCTCCCGGACGAACCCGACGCGGCCACTTCCCTTCGCGACGGCGCGGCGCTCGTCACCGCAAGCGGCGACAAGCTGCTCGGCGGGCCGCAGGCCGGACTATTGCTTGGCCGGGCCGACCTGGTGCGGACCCTGCGCCGGCACCCCCTTGCCAGAGCCCTCCGCGTGGACAAGCTGACGCTCGCCGCGTTCGAGGCCACCCTGGTCGGGCCCCGGACACCGACCGACGGGGCACTTTACGCCGACGTCGGTCGACTGGGAGCCCGCGCCTCGGCGCTGGCGGATGCCTTGCGTGGCAAGGGAATCGATGCGTCCACAGTGGACAGTGAAGCGGCCGTGGGCGGCGGCGGTGCTCCAGGTGTGCGGCTGGCCAGCGCCGCGGTGAGTCTGCCCTCGTCGTACGCCGAAACACTGCGTACCGGCCATCCGGCCGTGCTGGGCCGGATCGAGCGCGAGCGCTGTCTGCTCGACCTCCGCGCGCTCCCGCCCGACCAGGACACGGTGGTGCTGGCTGCCGTGTTGGACGCGGCCGGCCGGAGCTGAGCGAGGCGTGTTCGTCGTCGCCACCGCCGGTCACGTCGACCATGGAAAGAGCACCCTGGTCCGGCTGTTGACCGGGATGGAGCCCGACCGGTGGGCGGAGGAACGCCGCCGCGGTATGACCATCGACCTCGGGTTCGCCTGGACCGGGCTTCCTACCGGGGAGAAGGTTGCCTTCGTCGACGTCCCCGGTCACGAGCGGTTCGTCGCGAACATGCTCGCCGGGGTGGGTCCGGTGCCTGCGGTGATGTTCGTGGTGGCGGCCGACGAGGGCTGGAAAGCCCAGTCCGCCGAGCATCTCGGCGCCCTCGACGCGCTGGGTGTCCGGCACGGCCTGCTCGTCGTCACCCGTAGCGACCTGGCCGACCCGGCGGCCGCGCAGGCGCAGGCGCAGGCCGAGATCGCCGCGACGACACTCGGCTCCGTACCAGCCGTCTGCGTGAGTGGGCGGACCGGCAAAGGCCTGGACGACCTGCGACTGGCGCTGCACCTGCTTGTCGCCGCCTTGGCACCGTCCAGTGTGGATAGTGATGTGCGACTTTGGGTGGATCGGGCGTTCACCATCAAAGGGGCCGGGACGGTCGTCACCGGAACGCTGCCTGCGGGGCAACTCCACGTGGGTCAGGAGTTGGTGGTGGCCGGTAGCGGCCAGCGGGTCGTAGTACGCGGCCTGCAGTCTCTCGGCGAGACGGTCCCGCACCTAACGGCGACGGCCCGCGTCGCGGCGAACCTGCGCGGCGTCGCCCTCGACGACGTTCGGCGTGGCGACGCCCTGTTGACTCCGCAGCGATGGCTGACCACAAGCCTGCTCGACGTCCGGCTGCGCGGGGATTCGGCGGCCGACCTTCCCGGTGAACTCGCGCTGCACATCGGATCCGCCGCGGTCACCGCACGGGTGCGCCCGCTCGGCGCCGACACCGCACGTCTCAGCCTGAATCGCGCACTGCCGTTGCGGGTCGGGGACGTCGCGGTGCTTCGCGACCCTGGTCGCCGCAAGATCGCCGCCGGTGCCACCGTCCTCGACATACGCCCGCCGGCGCTGCGCCGCCGCGGCGCGGGAGCCGTCCGAGCGGCGGTGCTGTCCGACATGGACGGTACCCCCGACGGACTGGCGGAAGTGCGTCGGCGCGGCATCATCAAGGCTGGCGACCTGCGTGCAATGGGTGCGACACCGCCGGGCGCACCCGTCGCCGGCGACTGGCTCGTCGACGACACGCTGCGCGCCGATCTCGGCGCCCACCTGGTCGCCGCCACCACCCGGTACGCCGCGGCGCACCCGCTGGAACAGGGGGCACCGGTCGAGGTGCTACGCCGCGAGCTGCGGCTGCCCGACGTACGGCTGGTCGCCGCGCTCGTCCGACCTCCGTTGGCGCTGCACGAAGGACGAGTGCTGCCGGCGGACACCGGACCCGCACTGCCGGCCGATGTCCAACGAGCGGTGGACGCAGTACGACAGGATCTGACGGTCGCCCCGTACGCAGCGCCGGATGCCAATCGGCTGGCCGAACTGGGACTGCGGGCCAAGCAACTCGGCGCCGCCGTGCGAGCGGGGGCGCTGCTCAAGGTCGCCGACGGGGTCTTCCTGCTGCCCGGCGCCGACGAGAGCGCCGCCGGGCTGCTAGCGGGGCTGCCGCAGCCGTTCACATTGAGCGAGGCCCGGCAGGCCCTCGGCACCAGCCGCCGCGTCGCCGTACCGCTCCTGGAGCTGCTCGAGCGGCAGGGCCGGACTGTGCGACTCGCCGACAGCCGGCACACGGTCGCGCCTCGGCTAACCTGAGCCGAGCATGGTTACGTCCCGCCGCCGCAAGCCGGAACCCGCGAGCCTGGCGCAGTCCACCGGCTTGCAGTCGGAGGTGCTGGAGGACCTGCGATCGGCGGTCAACTACCGCAGCTGGTTAGTTGCGCTGACCGATCCCTGGCTCGGGGACGATCCGTTGGAGATCGGTTCCGGGCTCGGCGACTACGCCGAACTCTGGGCTCGGTCGGGTCGCGTCACGACGGTCTCCGAGGCCGATCCGGGCCGGCTGGCCGGGCTGTCGCGGCGCTTCGCCGATCGCGGAGACGTCATGGTGCGCGAGCTGGCCGTGCCGATCACCGACACCGCGCAGCACAGCGCGGTCGTCGCCGTGAACGTGGTGGAGCACATTCAGGACGACGTCGCCGCGCTGCGCAGCTTCGCCGGGTTGCTCCGCCCCGGCGGTCGGGTGGTCCTGATCGTTCCGGCATTCCAGTTCGCTATGAGCGGGTTCGACCGCGAGATCGGCCACTTCCGGCGCTACCGCGTCGCCTCCATGACCGGCAAGCTCACGGCGGCAGGGCTTCACCCGCTGCACGTGGGCTACCTCAACAGTCTCGGCCTGCTTGGATGGCTGGTGTTCGTCCGGCTCCTGGGTGGCCGGCCGCGTGAAGGGCTGCTCCTCACCGGCTACGACAAACTGGTAGTCCCGGTCCTGCGCCGAGCCGAGCGGCAGCTGCGGCCGCCGTTCGGGCAGTCCGTCCTGGCCGTCGCCGAGAAGCCGGTATGACCGACGTCGTCTCCCGACCGCCAGTGGCTGAAACGGATCCTGCGCCAGACCACGGGCTGCGCAGCCGGCTCGCCGGGGCGTACCTGACCTGGCTGCCGCTGTTGCTGATCGCGTTCGGCATCGCACTCCGGCTGCGGCAGTACGCCAGCCGGCGCTCGCTGTGGCTGGACGAGGCGTACCTGTCGCTGAGCATCACCGACTTCGACTACGGCGAGCTGTCGAGCCGGCTGCTCTACGATCAGGCAGCGCCGCTGGGTTACCTGTGGGCGGCGAAGACGTCGGTCCTGCTCATCGGCAACAACGAGTACGCCCTGCGCCTGCCCGCACTGCTTGCCGGCGTCGCGGCGTTGTTCCTCACCTGGCGGCTGGCCCGACGCCTGCTCAGCGCGTGGTTGGTTCCCGCGGCGGTGGGCCTGGTGGCGGTGTGGCCGAAACTCGTCTACTACTCCGACGAGGCCAAGCCGTACGGCGTGGATGTGTTCGCGGTGCTGCTGGTGCTGTGGCTGACCGCGCGGTGGGCCGAGGCGTCGCGGTCCCGGCGTACGGCGGTGGTCTGGGGCCTGACGGCCGGCATCGCCATCTTCTTCTCCTTCGCCGCGTTGTTCGCCGCGGCGGCCGGCGGCCTGGCCATCGCGGTCAAGGCGCTGCTGTCCAGAGACGGCCGGCGGATAGTCGACACCGCCCTCGCCGGTGCGATCCTCGGCGCGCTGCTCGCCGTTGTGTACGTCGTGACGATCCGGGTGGCCGCCGGCAATGACGTGGTCCGCTCGGCCTGGCTGAGTGGCTACGCGCCACTGCCGTTTCGAGCCCGGACCTACGCCTCCTGGCTGGCCGACATGGCGACGGGTTTCATGACCGACCCGTTGGAAGTTCAGCTGACCGTTGTCGGCCTGCTGCTGCTCGCGCTCGGTGTCGTCGCAGTGGTGGCGCGTCGGCGTACCGTCGGCCTTGCCGTCCTCCTCGTTCCACTCGTGGTTCTGGCGGCCGCGACCGTCCAGGCCTACCCGGTCCTGCTCCGGTTCATCCTCTTCCTGGTCCCGCTGGCGCTGATCGTGATGACCGCCGCACTCGACGTGCCCAAGCGGTTGCCGCGGCCGGCGAGCGTGGTCGTGTCGGTGCTGTTGGCGGCCGGTCTGGCGGTGACCGTGGTGCCGCCGGTCCTCGCTGGGGTCGGAGTCCTCGGGCGGCCGATGACCGTCACCGAGACCCGCGAGATCTACGCGCAGGTTGCCGCGGATGCGCGACCGGGCGACGGCGTCGTCCTGCACACCGCCGCGGTGGCGACATTCCAGTACTACGGCGAACCGCTCGGCCTGCAGCAGGACGCGGTGGTCTCCATGCGGCGGCTGCCGGCCTGCGACGACCAGGCGCAACTGGCCAAGCTGCGCTCCTATGACCGGGTCTGGGTCATCTTCGCCCACGCGCTGTCGACGGAACCGGACGCCGTTGCCGTCTACCGATCGAGGCTGGACACGGTAGGGACGGTGGTCCGGACGGTGACCGGCGAGGGCAACGCCGCGGCCGTGCTTTACGACCTGTCGCAGCCGCCGGAGGATGTGCCGGAACCGCTGGCGCCGTTCGTCCGGGGCAGTGCCTGGTCGTCACGGCTTGAGCTACCGCCCGATCCGCAGCCGAGCAAGGATCCAGAGTGCCTCCACACCATCTCGCCAGGTCATCTTCTTGCCCTCCTCGCGGTTGCGGGCGCGGTAGGTGATCGGGACCTCGAACGGGCGGATGCCGCGCTTGAGCAGTTTTCCGGTGATCTCCGCTTCCATCCCGAACCCGGGTGAGCGGATGTCGAGGTCGCGGTACAGCGCCAGCGGCATCAGCTTGAAGCAGGTTTCCAGGTCGCCGAGATAGGAGTTGAAGAGAACGTTGGCCGCGGTCGTCACGAGCTTGTTGCCCATCACATACCAGAACGAGAACGCCGAGTGGCTGCCGAAGGTGCGGTTGCCGTAGACCACGTCGGTCTCGCCGTCGAGCACCGGCTTCAGCAGGGCCGGGATCTCCTCCGGTGCGTACTCCAGGTCGGCGTCGCACATGATGACGTAGCTGCCGGACGCCGCGGCCGCGGCGGTGCGGATGGCCGCTCCCTTGCCCCGGTTGACCGGATGCTCGACCCGGTTGATCCGGGCGTCGACCAGGGTGTCCAGCACACCCACCGTGCCGTCTGTGCTGCCGTCGTTGACGATGACGAGTTCGATGTCGCACGGATACTCCACGTCGAGAACCCGCTTGACCGCCGTCGCCAACGTCGCTTCCTCGTTGAAAACCGGCATCAGGATGGACAGCGTCACCGGCAATCCCGGTCCGGGTGAATCAACCATGACCGGCAACCCTAGTGCGCCATCGGCGCGTTCCAAGGGAACTGTCGGCGGGCGCGGCTAGCGTCCGACGTATGCGGATCCTGCACACCTCCGACTGGCATCTCGGTCGCACCTTCCATGGTTGCGACCTGCTTGCCGACCAGGAGCGCGTGCTGTCCCATCTCGCTGATCTCGTGGCCGAGCACAGTGTCGACGTCGTTGTCGTCAGTGGGGACGTGTTCGACCGGGCACTGCCCAACGCCGAGACGGTCCGGCTCTACGACCGGGCGCTTGCCCGCATCCGGGCCGCCGGAGCCCAGATCGTGCTGACCTCCGGCAACCACGACTCCGCGGCCCGGCTCGGAGTTCTCGCCGGGTTCGCGGCCGCGGGCGGATTGCACCTGCACACCGATGTGGAGTCGTGCGCCACGCCCACAATAATTCCCGACGAGCACGGCGACGTCGCGTTCTACGGGCTGCCCTACCTCGAGCCGGACACCGCCCGGCTTCCGCTTCGGGCTCCCGCCGGCTGCGGCCACGCGGGAGTCCTGGGCGCGGCGATGGACGGCGTACGCCGGGATCTCGCGGCCCGCCCGCGGGGCACCAGGTCGGTGGTGCTCTCCCACGCCTTTGTCCTCCCCGCGGCCGGCAAGGAGTCCGACGCCGACACCTCGGCCAGCGAGCGATCACTGTCCGCCGGGGGGGTGCAGACCGCACCGACACCCCTGTTCGACGGGGTGGACTACGTCGCGCTCGGGCACCTGCACGGCTGCCAGCAGCCCGACCCGACGCGGCCGTGGCTGCGCTACGCCGGGAGCCCGCTGGCCTACTCGTTTTCCGAGGTGCGCCAGCGCAAATCCGTTCTGCTGGCCGATCTCGACGCCGGCGGACTGGCCGCGGTCCGCCGGATCGAACTTCCCGTGCCACGGCGGCTGGCCGTGCTCACCGGGCAGCTGGAGGACCTGCTGACCCAGCAGGAGTACGCCGATCGTGAGGGCGACTACCTCCAGGTCGTGCTGACCGACCGGGTCCGGCCGCTGGACCCGATGCGCCGGCTGCACGCTCGGTTCCCGTACGCCGTCGCCGTCGAGTGGCGGCCGATCGGGGGCCGGCCGGTCGAGCGGCTGGACCCGACCCGGCGGAGCCGAGACGCCGACGACCTCTCGACCGCCGAGGCGTTCGTCGAGTGGGTCCGCAACTCCCGGCCCAGCCGGTTCGAGCGCGACCTGTTGACCGCGGCGTTCGTCGCCACCCGGGTCACCGAGGCCGCCGGGTGAGGCTGCACCGGCTGGAGCTGACCGCCTTCGGACCGTTCGCCGGCACCCAGACAGTCGACCTGGACCGGCTCGGCGCCGATGGCCTCTTCCTGCTGCACGGGGAAACCGGGGCTGGTAAGACATCGGTCCTGGACGCCGTCGCCTACGCCCTGTTCAACCGGGTTCCCGGCTCCCGCCAACAGGCCGGGCGGCTGCGCTGCGACCAGGCCGACCCAGGCGTCGCCACGTCCGTGCGGCTCGAGCTCACCCTCGCCGGCCGACGGTTGCGGGTCCGCCGATCCCTTGAGTGGCAGCGGCCCAAGCGCCGCGGGGTTGGTACGACGCGGCAGCAGGCCACAGCGCTGCTCGAGGAGTGCCGCGACGGCGTCTGGGTGGGGCTTTCCACCCGGATCGACGAGGTGTCACACCAGCTGCTCGACTGGATCGGGATGAGCGCGGACCAGTTCTTCCAGGTGGTGCTGTTGCCGCAGGGTGAGTTCGCCCGCTTCCTGCGAGCTGAGTCGCTCGAGCGGGAGGCACTGCTGGAGCGGTTGTTCGGGACGCAGCGGTTCGCCGACGTGCAGGACTGGCTGGCGCAGCGACGGCGCGACTGCGCGATCCGGGTCGAGGCCACGGAGTCGGCGATGCGCTCGTGGTTGAACCGGCTGTGCCAGGAACTCGGCCTCGCCGACGGGACCGAGCCGCCCCTGCATCGTGCCGATGAAACCTGGCGGACCGAACAGCGGATCGGCGTCGAAGCCGCTGCGCAGACGGCTGAGGTGCTCGTTCGGGACAGCGCGCTGGCACTGGCCGAGGCACGTCGGGCGGCCGAGGACACCGCGACCCGGCGCCGTCTGCAGGACCGGCGGATGCTCGCCGACCGCGAGCAACGGGCCGTGGCCGAGGCCGGCCCCCGCATCGACCGGCTCAAGCAGGATCTCGCCGCAGCGCGGCAGGCCGCGGTGGTGGCGCCGTTGCTCGTGGCCCTGAGC
>JACCTY010000108.1 GCA_013812145.1 Geodermatophilaceae bacterium
GGCCGCCGCGGCGGCGGCGGCAAGGCGCAGCTGCTCTACCTGAGCGCCGAGCGGCGTAGCGCGGGCCGGAGCGTCAGGGTCGCCGCAGACGGCGAGCCAGTTGGCCAGCAGCAGGTGCCCGCCCTGCGTCAGCACCGACTCGGGGTGGAACTGCACCCCGGACACCGGCCGGCTTCGATGTCGCAGGCCCATGATCACGCCGGACTGGGAGCGGGCCGTGACCTCGAGGTCGGCCGGGAAGGTCTTCTCGACCACGGCCAGCGAGTGGTAGCGGGTCGCGGTGAACGGCTGCGCAAGGCCGGCCAGTACGCCGACGCCCGTGTGGTCGATCCGGCTGGTCTTGCCGTGCAGCAGTTCGGGCGCGGAACCGACTTCGCCCCCGAAAGCGACAGCAATGGCCTGGTGGCCGAGGCACACGCCGAGCAGCGGCAGCCGTCGTCGAGCGCACTCGGAAACCATCGCAACGCTCACCCCGGCTGCCTGCGGCACACCGGGGCCGGGGCTCAGGAGGACACCGTCCGGCGCGATCTCGTCCAGCTCGTCGACCGTCACCTCGTCGTTGCGCCGAACGACGCACTCGGCGCCCAGCTGCGCGGCGTACTGGACGAGGTTGTAGACGAAGCTGTCGTAGTTGTCGACGACGAGGACGCGCAGCGTCATGAGCCCGCCTCCATCCGGGAGCACACAACAGGAGCGGACTGGACGGAGGCGGGCGGGGTCACAGTTCTCACCTGACGGTGACCTCGTTGAGGGGCAGCATCGGCTCGAGCCAGGGGAAAACGACGAACAGCAGCAGCGCCGAGACGGCCAGGACGAGCAGCAGCGAGCCGGCCAGCTTGCCCGGCAGCCCACCGGGAAGATGCCGCCAGATCCAGGTGTACACCTAGCCCCCCGTCAGGGCCGGGGGGCCGTCGGGGTAGTCGCTCTTGGGCAGCGGTGCGCCGTCCAGCTCGGCGTGGACGATCAGCCGCTGAGCGGCGGAGAACTTGGGGTGGCACGTGGTGAGCGTCAGCAGGCTGCGGGTCGGCGTCGCCTCCGGCTGCCCGGGGACCGGCTCGACTACCTCGACCGCACCGGGATCGACGATCTGCTGCCCCACCACCCCGTCGGGATCTGCGCGCGCCTCGTTCCTGAGCATCCGGTAGACGAACCAGGTGTCGCGGGTCTCGATGATGATCGCATCGCCTGGCCCGAGCTGGTCGAGGTTCAGGAACGGCGATCCCTTGCCGACGCGGTGACCGGCCATGGCGAAGTTGCCCACCTCACCGGGCAATGCCGAGTCCGGATAGTGGCCGGGACCCTCGGTCAGCTTGTCCTCGTCGGTGCCTTCGAGGATCACCCGCACGTAGTCCGGGCCGAAGCGCGGAATCCGGATGAACGCGAAGCCCTCACCCAGCGGCAGCTCCGCGGCGCTGCCATCGGGGCGGTCCGGCGCACCCAACGGATCATCGCCGGTGTCCCAGCGCTGCCGGAGGTCCTGGGTCAGCTCGCTCTGTCGGCCCTCGTTGATCTGGTCGGTCACCCAGATCTCGTACCCGACGAACAGCAGCACGATGACGCCGAGGGTGATCAGCGTCTGCCCGAGGCCCCGGACCGCGGTCCGGGCCAGTCCGGCTCGGCGTACCGGCCGGGCGTGGCGGGGCCGGCGGATCCCGGGATCGGTCACGGCATGTGCCTCTAGTCCGCTTCCACGGCGAGGGCGACCCCGAGCGGGCCGTCGTACGCAGGGACCGCCACATCGTCGAGGTCGCCGACCTCGTAGCCTAGGCCGAACGCCTCGACCGCGGCGCGGAACAACTCGACGTACCGCGAGGAGTCCAACGCGTCCTGCATCCGTTCTGGGTCGCCGATGGCGGTGACCTGGAACGGCGGGGAGTACGTCCGCCCGTGCAGCAACAGGGTGTTCCCGACGCAACGTACGGCGCTGGTCGCGATGATCCGGTCCCCCATGAGGGTCATCGCCTCGGCGCCGCCGGCCCACAGGGCGTTCACCACTGCCTGCACGTCGGACTGGTGCACCACGACGTCGTTGGCGCTGGCCCCCACGGGGAGGGTGCCGTCCACGGAGGTCGGGGCGTCGTCCAGGGACACCGTGAGGCCGGGACCGTGCACCGCGGTCAGGCCGACATCCGGCCCGAGTGCGTCGGCCGCGGCCTGGGCGGCGGCCACCTCGGCGTCGCCGGCGCCGACCCGCTCCTCGAGGTCCATGACGTCAGCCTGTAACCGGCGGAGCCGTTCGTCCTGGACTGCGACGTCACGCTCCTGCTCGGCGATCAGCTGGGTCAGGTCGATGCGGCGGCCGGCTCGGAGGTCGGTTCCCGCGCTGGTTTCCGCCGACGTGGCGAACAGGACTCCGGCCAGCAGGGCGGCGAGCGGGACGAGCAGCCGCCAGCTGTCAGGTGCTCGGCGCCGGGTGGCCGCGGTCGCCTCGTCGTCGTCGTGCCGACGCCGTACCGCTGCCATGACGACTACGCTAGCTGGCAATCAGCTGCACCGGTGGAGGAGTACGAGTCGTGCCGAAGTCCAAGGTCCGTAGGAAGGCGGCCTACATCCCGCCCAGCGACGTGTTGCCTTCGGCCGCCAGTCGCGCGCGGGCCAAGTCTCCCAGCCCCACCTGGTACGCCGTCGTCATGATCGCCCTGATGGTCGTCGGGCTGATCTACATCGTCCTGTACTACATCGTGGGCACCGACATCGGTTTCATGGCCTCACTCGGCGCGTGGAACTTCCTGGTCGGGTTCGGGCTGATGGTGGCCGGCCTGATCATGTCGATGCGCTGGCGTTGAGAACGACACCGGTGTAGTTATCCCCCGCAGTTATCCACAATGTGGATAACTGCGGCTGCCCCGGTCAGGTCACCCGCTCCAGGATGGTTGCATTTGCGGTCCCGCCGCCTTCACACATCGTCTGCAGGCCGTAGCGGATTCCGCCGGCACCCATGTGGTGGATCAGCGTGGTCATCAGCCGGGCACCGGATCCGCCGAGCGGGTGGCCGAGCGCGATGGCCCCGCCGTTCGGGTTGAGCCGGGAGGCGTCCGCGTCGGTCTCGGCGAGCCAGGCCAGCGGGACCGGAGCGAAGGCCTCGTTGACCTCGAACACCCCGATTTGGTCCAGCGCGAGCCCGGATCGGGCCAGCACCTTGGCGGTGGCCGGGATCGGGCCGGTCAGCATGATGACCGGGTCGTCGCCGGTCACGACCGCGGTGTGTATCCGCACCAGCGGGCGCAGGCCGAGTTCGGCGGCGCGCTCGGAGGTCATCACCATCAGCGCCGAGGCACCGTCGGAGATCTGCGAGGCGTTGCCTGCCGTGATGACCCCGTCCTCCTGGAACGGCGTCTTGAGCTCGGCCAGGGCCTCCAGCGTGCCCCCGCGGCGAATCCCCTCGTCGGCGGCGACGACGGTACCGTCGGGGGACTTCACCGGCGCGATCTCGGCGTCGAAGCGCCCCTCGTCCTGGGCGGTCGCTGCCTTGTCGTGCGAAGCCAGGCTGTATGCGTCGAGCTCCAGCCGGGTCTGGCGCCACCGGGCGGCGATCATCTCCGCGCCCGTCCCCTGGTTGGGCAACACGTCGCCGTAACGCTGCCGGAACCGCTCGCCGACCGGCAGTTGGCCGGCGGTTCCCACCGACGAGCCCATCGGCACCCGGCTCATGGACTCCACACCGCCGGCCACGACGATGTCGCACTGTCCCGAGATCACCGCAGCAGCGGCGAAGTGCACGGCCTGCTGCGAGCTGCCGCACTGCCGGTCGATCGTCGTACCGGGAACAGATTCCGGCCAGCCGGCGGACAGCGCCGCGTGCCGGCCGATGTTCCAGGTCTGCTCGCCGACCTGGCTGACGCAGCCCCAGATCACGTCGTCGACGAGGGCTGGATCCAGCCCGGTCCGCTCGATCAGCGCGTCCAGCACGTGCGCGGACAGATCGACCGGGTGTACGCCGGCCAACCCGCCGTTGCGCTTGCCCACGGGAGTGCGGACGGCGTCGACGATCACGGCATCACGCATGGTGCCTCCTCGGGTGTCGTGACCCGATCGTAGGACCCCCAGCCGCTGCTCTTGGATCGACGGCAGGTGGCACCATCGGCTGCATGCAATGGGCGCCGCGCTGGCTGGAGAGCGCGGCAGCAGCCGTTGTCGGGATGTCGCTGCTGGGGGTCGCGGTCGGCTTGGATGCGGCCGGGCGGCTTCTCGTCGGTGCGGCCGGGCTGTTCCTGCTCGGGCTTGCGCTGAGCGATGCCGCCGTCCGGCCGCGGCTGGTCGCCGACGCGGACGGGCTGACCGTGCGAACCCTCGCCCGCCGGATCGGTGGTCCCTGGGCCGGCGTCGCCGTCCGGCTGCGGGCCGGGCGACGGCTCGGTACGGCGGTGCACACCCTGGAGATCGACGTGGGCGACGACCTCGTCGTGCTCGGCCGGCGGGAGTTGGGCGCGAACCCGTCGGAGGTGGCCGAGCAGCTCACCCGGCTCCGAGACTCCCGCGGCTAGGGTGTCCTGCGGATCTTCTGCGAACGATCCTGTCTACCGACAGGTCCTCGAGCGCTAGCGCGTCGCCGGCTGTGTCCCACGGGACAGGGCTTGCTCGTCGAGGGAGAGCAGCTCGAGCGCCGCACGCGCGCGCGGTGGCGACTCGCCGGCGGCGACGGCCATGAGGGCCGCCCGCCACGCCGCCGCGAGAACCCTCCCTATCGGCAGTCGTCCGCCATGGCTTATCTCCATGAGCAGGTCAGCGACCGGGTCGAGGTCGCGGGTCGGATGAGCCTCGCCCAGCAATCGCACGAACCCATGTCCAACCGCGAAGTCGAAGCCGACGATCAGCGCGCCGAGCAAGGCGGCGGAGACCCCATCGCCCGCGCGGGCGGAAGCCGCACCCTCCATGCGGTCGAGCAGGCGCCGCTCCGCCTCGGCGCGGACGAAGCTGTAGAGGCCCAGCTTGCTGTCGAAGTGGTGGTAGAGCGAGCCGGTGGTCACGCCGGCCCCCGCGGCCAGCTCGCCAACCGTCACGTCCTGGAACGGGCGGCTGCCGAAGTCCTCGAGTGCACGCCGCGCGAGTCGCCCCTTCGGCGACGTCGAGACCGGGATCCACTCGCGCATGCCTACATAATGATGTTACGGTCACAGGTAATCAAATTACGGAAGGAAAGCGGATGAAGCTTGAGTTCCTCTACGTGCCGACACGTGACCTGAGCGCGGCACTGGCCCTCTACCGCGACGCGCTTGGCTGGCAGGAGGCGTGGCGCGAGGGCGAGTCCACGGTGAGCCTCGCCCTGCCCGGGACGGAGGTGCAGCTCATGCTCGACGCAACCGACCCCGACGCGGCATTTGGACCGATCTTCGTCGTCGGCAGCGTGCACGATTTCCACGCGGGCCGTCCGAGTGAGCTTCGGGTCAGCATGGAGCCCGCGGCCATCCCAGGCGGATTCATGGCCACGTTCGAGGACCAGTCCGGGAACACGATGTACGTGATCGACCAGTCCGAGGACGCGGCGGCGTCCGGGCCAGGCTGACGGAGATCAACCATGCACGCTGGTGTTGATAGCACGAGCGGCGAGGCGCGGGATCACCGGATCCGACCTGCCAACTCTGCCGTTGGCCGCGTGCTGGACGGCTAGTCAGCCTAGGGCAGGAGCCTGCACCAGCACCGGTACGACGGCTGCGATCACGACCAGCGCGAGCCCGGTGACCTGCAGCGCGGTGCTGCGGCGAGCGAAGATGAGCACCAGGGCGGCCAGCGCACCACCGATCAGTCCGCCTAGGTGCCCGAGCAGGGAGATGCCCGGCAGGAAGCTGATGATCGCGTTCAACACGAGGACGGAGATCAGCGGGCGCAGGTCCCCGTGCCGGTGCCGGATCACCACCACCGCGGCGCCCAGCAGGCCGAACACGCCACCGGAGGCGCCCACGGTCTGGCTCAGCGGGTTCGCGAACAGGGCGACCGCCGCGCCGCCGCACAGGGCCGCGACGAGGAACAGCCCGAGGAAGCGGGCCGGCCCGAGATAGTGCTCGAGGTCGGTGCCGAGGACGAGCAGCGCCAGCATGTTCATCGCCAGGTGGAACAGCCCGAAGTGCAGGAACGCCGAGCTGAGCAGCCGCCACCACTCGCCGTCATCGACAAGGAACGGGATCAGCGAGAACTGCTGGAACAGCGGCGACGTGCTGTTTTGCATCAGCCCCCCGCCGTACGGGAGCGCCGCGACCACCGTGACGACGTACACCGCGACGTTGACGACCAGCAGGCCGCTCGTCGCCAGGCCCCATCGGGCCGCGAAGCGACGCAGCGCGGTCGACGAGCGCGGCCGGCGGATCGAGGCCTGCCCTTCCCGTACGCAGTCCGGGCAGTGGAAACCGACCGACGCCGAGCGCATGCAGTCAGGGCAGATGGGGCGGCCGCAGCGAGTGCAGGCGATGCCGGTCGCACGGTCGGTGTGCCGGTAGCACACCTGCGCCTGCCCCTGGCCAGGACCGAATGGGGTCATTCCCGGTCGATCGTCACCGAGTCGAGGGTGACGTCCTCGACCGGACGGTCACCCGAGCCGGTCCGCACCTGCGCCAGCTTCTCCACCACGGCCCGGCTGGCCTCGTCGGCGACCTCGCCGAAGATGGTGTGCTTGCCCTGCAGCCAGGTCGTCGGGGCCACCGTGATGAAGAACTGCGAGCCGTTCGTGCCACGGCCCATCTGCTTGCCGGCGTTGGCCATCGCCAGGATGTAGGGCCGGGAAAAGGAGAGCTCCGGGTGGATCTCGTCGTCGAACTGGTAGCCGGGACCGCCGATGCCCTGCCCCAGCGGGTCACCGGCCTGGATCATGAACCCGGGGATGATGCGGTGGAAGACCGTCCCGTCGTACAGCCGGGCCTTCGTCCTTTCCTTGGTGCGCGGGTCGGTCCACTCCCGGGCGCCCTCGGCGAGTTCGACGAAGTTGGCCACCGTCTTCGGTGCGTGGTCCGGGAAGAGCTCGACCCGGATGTCGCCGTGATTGGTGTGCAAGGTCGCGTGCAGCGGCACAGCATTCTCCTCGTTAGGGGCCGACTCGGTGGGGGTTGGCTCGATCCTTCCACGGTGCCGGGCTGCGTGACGTCGCTCAGCCGAGCAGCGGCGCTACTTCGGCGGCGATGGCGCGAGCCTCCAGCGAGGAAGCCTGGTTGATCGTGACCACCAGCAAGGTGCTCCCGCTGGTGACGGCCAGCACGGTCCGCTCGACGGAGACCGTGACCACACCACCGTCGGCGATGTCGTCGATCGGGTTCGCCGCGGCGGTGCCGAGGTCGACCGCAGCGATCTGCGCCTGGACCGCCGAGTCATAGGTCGTGATGGCGACGTCGGCGGCCGGCTCTCCGTCGGATCGATAGAACGTGCACCCGGGCAACGATTCGTGGCTGGTGGTGGTGTACGTCGTGCGGGCGATCCGCTGACCCACCGTCTGCTCGACGAAGCCGGTGTCCAGGTAGAAGCAGTCCCCGTCCGCCGTGACCGGCGTCGGTGTCGTCGGCGATGGACTCGGCGGGGCGGTCGACACCGGCGATGTGACCGTCGACCTGACCGGCGACCCGCTCGGCTGCGGGTCGGCGCTCTGGCAGCCGAACAGAAGCAGTACGGCGAGCAGCAGCGTCAGACGGGTCAATCCGCTCCGCCGTGGCCGACCGGGAACGTCCAGCGGAACACGCTCAGCCCCGGACGGTGACACCAGCAGTCGCGCGGGCAGTCACAGACCAGCAGCCCCTCACGCTCGAGTCCCTTGCTCAGCAGTACAGCGCCGGCGTACGCAGCCAGCAGGTAACTCGCGATCCTCGCCATCACCCCACCCTAGCCAGGACTACCGCGTCAGGCCGGGCGATGAGTTTCGGCGCTGGCGGAAGTCATTACGCTGAGACCCCCGTGGGCGGCCGCAACGGCGCGGCCGGGAAGGAGTACCGATGACCGGTGTTCGAGTTCTGGTGGGTACCCGCAAGGGCGCCTTTACGCTGACGTCAGACGGCAGCCGCAGGGACTGGGAGGTCAGCGGCCCGCACTTCCCCGGCTGGGAGATCTACCACGTCGCGGGTTCACCGGCTGAGCCGGATCGACTCTTCGCCTCCCAGTCCAGCGGCTGGTTCGGCCAGCTGATCCAGCGCTCCGACGACGGCGGCACGACGTGGGAGCCGATGGGCAACAAGTTCGAGTACGACGGCGTACCGGGCACCCATCAGTGGTACGACGGCACGCCGCACCCGTGGGAGTTCGCCCGCGTGTGGCACCTCGAACCCTCCCGGACCGATCCGGACACGGCGTACGCC
>JACCTY010000181.1 GCA_013812145.1 Geodermatophilaceae bacterium
CGGGCGGGTCGATCGCCTTGCGGGTGCGCTGCACCCGGCGCTCGCTGTTCGTGACCGTGCCGTCGGCCTCGCACCAGTCCGCCGCAGCCGGGAGCACCACGTCGGCGTACTCAGCGGTCTTGGTCAGCACGATGTCCTGCACGACGAGGTGATCGAGGCCGTCCAGCAGCTTGCGACAATGCGCGACGTCGGCCTCGGACTCGGCCGGGTTCTCCCCCATGATGTACGCCGCCCGCAACTCCCCGCGGTCCATCGCCTCGAACATCTGCGACAGGTGCCAGCCGCGCTCCTTGGACAGGGTGGTGCCCCAGGCCTGCTCGAACCGGCCGCGCTCGGCGTCGTCCTCGATGTCCTTGAAGCCGGGCAGCTTGTTGGGGATGGCGCCCATGTCGCCGCCGCCCTGGACGTTGTTCTGCCCGCGCAACGGGTTCAGCCCGCTGCCGTAGCGGCCGACGTGCCCAGTAAGCAGCGCCAGGTTGACCAGCGACAGCACGTTATCCACGCCGGTGTGGTGCTCGGTGATGCCGAGCGTCCAACAGATCTGGGCGCGGTCGGCCTCGGCGTACCGGTGCGCCAGCTCCTTGATCGCTGCTGCTGGTACGCCGGTTATCTGCTCGGTGTGTTCCAGGGTGTACGGCTCAACGGTCTTCTCGTACAGCTCGATGTTGATCGTGGCGTGCTCGATGAAACCGCGGTTCTCCAGCCCGGCCGCCAGGATCTCCCGGCCCAGGCCGTTCGCCAGCGCGATGTCGCTGCCGACGTCGATGCCGAGCCAGACGTCGGCCCACTCGGCGCTGCTCGTCCGGCGGGGGTCCACGGCGTACAGCCGGGCGCCGTTGTGCACGCCCTTGAGGACGTGATGGAAGAAGATGGGGTGCGCATTGCGGGCGTTGGAGCCCCACAACACGATCAGATCGGTGTGCTCGATGTCCTCATAGGAACTGGTGCCACCACCGGCACCAAACGCAGCCGCCAGACCGACGACACTAGGAGCGTGTCAAGTTCGGTTGCACGAGTCGATGTTGTTCGAGCCGATCACCGACCGGACGAACTTCTGGGCGATGAAATTCGTCTCGTTCGACGCCTTGGAACAGCTGAACATCCCGAAACCCTTGGAGCCGTCCCGGTCTTGGACCCTGGCGAACCCGGCGACCGCCCGGTCCAGCGCCTCGTCCCACGTCGCCGGACGAAGCTCCCCGTCCACGCGGACCAGCGGCCCGGTCAACCGAGGTCGCGCCCGCGCCACCCGCGTCGCCTGAGACCTCGGGCTCTGAGACCGCGCCATCGCACTCACCCCTGGTTCGTTGTTGTCGCCCCAGCCTAACCGGGGTCAGGGCAGGGCGCTGCCGGCCAACCACTGCTCCCAGGAGATCGCCCAGTCGTAGATGTCACCGTCGGCCGGCCCAAGGTTGGCGGGAGTCCCCACCACCTCGACGACGTCCCCGACCTGCGAGAAGTCGAAGAACCAGGCGGCGTTCTCCGGGGAGGCGTTGATGCAGCCGTGCGAGACGTTGCGGACTCCCTGGTCGGCCAGCGACCACGGCGCCGAGTGCACGAACTCACCGTTGTTGGAGATTCGGGTGGCGTACTCGACCTCGGTCACATAGCCGCCGGCATCCAACGCGAGGCCGTACGTCGTGGAATCCATTGTCTTCTCGCGGTTCTTGTCGATCACGACGTGGGCGCCGCCACGGGTGAAGAAACCGCCCTCGGCCCGGCCCATCGACACGGGGATCGTCCTCACCAACGCGTCCCCGTCATAGACCTGCATCTGGTGGGTCAGGGCGTTGGCGACGCTGCGGTGAGCCGCGCCGACACTGAAGCTGATCTGGCGGTTCTCCTTGCCCCACGCCCCTTCGCCGATGTCCACGCCGAACAGGTTGACGTCCACGGTGACCTGCGTGCCGGCCTGCCAGTACACCTTCGGTCTCCAGTGCACCTCGGTGTCGGACAGCCAGCTCCAGGCGCCTTCCTGTGGCGGCGAGGCGGTGACCGTGAGGTGGCGCTGGACCTCGGCCCGGTCGGTGACGGGCGCGTCGAGGTAGACCCGGACCGGCATCCCGATCCCGACGGTGGTGCCGTCGAGGGGGCCGATGGCGGGGAAGACGAGGGTCGTCGGCGCGACCGTGGAAAACGTCGAACGCTGAAGGGTGCTCTGCCCGTCAGCGCCCGCTGCGACCGCCGTCACGCTGTAGGAGGCGGAGTAGGCCAACAGCGAGGTCGACTGCCAGGTCGCCCCGTCCGCCGAGATCTCGCCGGTGACGGCGGCGCCTGCGGCATCGGCGACGGCCACCGAGGTGAGCTGCCCACCCGCCGCCGTGACCGTCACAGGATCGGTGGGGAGCACGCCCGCTGCGGCCGTGGCCGGGAGCACCTCGATCGTCGGGGCCGACCCTAGCGCAGCGGTCGTCGTACCGGCCGCGTTTCCGGAACCGTCGCCGGAGGACCCCGCCGTGCAGCCCGCCGCGAGCAGGGCGCATGACACCAGGACGGTCATGGCACCGCGGACTGCGGCCACCTGCACCGTCACCGCCACCTCTCGATCGCTTGCCGCCCATCCTCCCTCAGGGGACAGACAAAATGCGGTCGGCAGGCCGGACCCGCTGCTTCTACTCGCCTACCGGCCAGTGCTCGACGGTGAGTTCCGGCATGGGGAAGTCGCTCGGGTTGCCGGTGGCCAACCGGCCACCGGTTCGAAGAGCCGCAGCCGCGATCAGGCAGTCGGCCTGGGCGAGGGTCCGGCCCTGTGCGGCGTTCTGGCGACGCCAGTCAGCCGCCTGGATGGCCTGGGCGCGGTCCAGCGCGACAAGTCGCAGCCCACCGAGAAACCGCAGCGTGCGGTCTCGTTCTACCCCGCGAAGGCCGCGAACAATCTCCTCCACGTTCACCGGCGAGATGACGGCGCGATCGCCCCTCGACCGCAGCTCGCGGACGCGCGCCACCGCGCCACGACCTCGCAGCGCATCGATCAGGACGGTGCTGTCCAGCAGCACGAACGCCATCAGCCGACCCTGCGCGGGTCCTCACCTCGTTGGGAACGGACCCAGGCACCTGGGTCGTCGTCCCACTCGTGCCCGGTGTCCTCGATGATGCCGAAGCCGCTCTCCACGTCGTCCCAGCGCCGCGCGTCGTCAAGGGCTGCCCTGATCAGCTGGGCGACGTATGCACTGCGTCGTCCACGTCCCACCCGTTGATCGAGCTCGGCCGCCAGCGCATCGTCGACCATGATGTGCAGCCGCATGTGTATATGCTAGCACACGATCGGGCTTTGGGCTGGCCGTTCCGATCACCCTTGGTAGGCTCGCTGAGCTGCCTGCCGGGCAGCAGGCGCCGCTAGCTCAACTGGCAGAGCAGCTGACTCTTAATCAGCGGGTTCGGGGTTCGAGTCCCTGGCGGCGCACCACGAAGTACCTGGTTAAGGCCTAGGTTCTCTTGTTGAAGCTCCAACCCAGGCAGGGCGTCAGTTCCCGCCCCACTATGAGCCCCACTATCCGTCGAAGCGCCGAGTGGCCGCGTGAGGGTTCGAGCAGGGCTAATGGCATAGCCCGCTAAAGGCACTGCCTGCATCCACGGCTGGGACGGGTTGCCCGCCGTCGCTCACATCCGCAAGGCCCTCGCCGTCACGACCTCGCGTGCTGGTCCCCCGACGAACCGTGCCACGACGTCCTGCTGGTGATCGCGAATGGCTGGCAGCCGGATGCCAGGATCGTCCGGTGCCCACCCGACGCCCGGCCGCAGCGACGTGGCTCGCG
>JACCTY010000008.1 GCA_013812145.1 Geodermatophilaceae bacterium
GCCCGGCCGGGGTCTGCCGGCCGGCGCGGGGCAGCACCCGCGCCTCTACCTGGCGGGCGTGCTCCTCGGACAGGTCGGCGGTGGCGTCGGCGATGATCCGGACCTTGGCCAGGCTCAACGTCCCGGAGCGCATCGCCGCAGCCGTGTCCGGCAAACCGCGCAGAACCTGCACGGCCAGGCCGAGTCGGTCCATCGCCGAGCGCCGGGAGATCCGCAACGCCACCCCGATCTCCGCGGCGGCGATCTCCGCGGCATCGACCAGCCCTGGTGTGTCGGCCGGGGCGGTGATCCAGTCGGGTGCGCGGCGGTACAGCTCGGCGATCAGCCTCAGCTGCTCGGCGTGCAGGACGGCGATCTGCCGCTCGGCCTCGCGGAGCCGGTCTACGACCTCGTCGTCTGCAACACTCTCATACTCGAACACATGTTCGATAGTACTCCTCAGCCGATCTGTCAACCCCCTGCGCACAAATCTGTGGACAACTAGAACGAGCCTGCTGGGTGGCACGCTCAGCAGGCTCCCGATTCAAGGCTCAGGCCGCCTGTATGGCGGCACCCCAACGGCTGGCGACGTAGCGCTGCCGCTCGGCCAAGTCGGTGATCTCGCGGGTGCCGTTGCCGATCCGGACATAGAACGCCGTCCGCCTGGTCACCTGTCCTCCCTTGTCGACGGCCACGGTCGCCTCGACCGGGAACCTGCTCGGCGGGACGTGCACCCGGCACAGGTCGGCGCCGTCGAGGGTATGCACCTGCACGGACACCGAACTCGCCACCGTCTCACCGCATCTCCAGGTTGGACACCGCGTCGGGATGCAGGTCGATCTCGCAGAACTTCGACGTGACCAGATAGAGCAGCCCCGCCGCGTCGAGCCGGGCGACCTGGACCGGCAGGTCGAACTTCTCCAGTAAGTCGCGAGCGCCGGAGGAGAAGGCCCGGGTGTAGGCAAGCAGGTTGTCGGCCACGTTGTTCGGGTCGTCGAGCACGCGGTGCATCGTCAGCGGTGAGGTGTTGTAGAACTGCTCGCCCGTCACCTGGCGCAGCAGGGGATCGACGTTTGCAACCCGCCCGGCCAGCGCCGAAGCGCGCTGTACAACTGCCTCTTTCGTCGGCTCCAACACGCAGTCCAGCCGCCGCAGTACGACGAACGGCAGGATCACCCGGCCGTACTCCGACTGCTTGTAGTCCCCCCTCAGCAGGTCGGCGACCGACCAGATGAACGCCGCGTGGTTGCGGATCGACTCCCGGTTCGGCACTGCCACCGTGTTCCCCCATGCACATCGCGTGATCGTCCCGCCCATCCTGGCACCAGCAAACCGAACGAGTCAGGTGCCGGCCAGCAGCAGCCGAGCGCCGAGCACGGCGATCGCAACCGTGCCGACGAGGAACAACAAGACCCAGACGACGGCCGGCACCCGAGTCAGCCGGGCGAGCTGATCGGCATCGGAGGTTCGGGCGCGAGCAGATCGCCGCGCCCGGGCGAGTTCCAGGACGGGGCGGACCCCGCCGAGCAGCAGGAACCAGGCGAGCAGGTAGCCGAAGAGTGCCTGCACGTCAGCCGGCGCCCAGTACGAGACGGCGAGCACGATGCCGCCGGTGACGATCAGCAGGCCCAAGCCGAAGAAGTTCCGGATCTGCAGCAGCACGCCGGCCAGGAGCAGCAGCGTCCCCCACAGCATGGCGGTCACCCGGCCGGTGGCGAGCGTCGCCGCGGCGGCCAGTCCGAGCACCGACGGCGTCAGGTAGCCGACCGCAAGGGTCAGGATCATGCCGATGCCGGCCGGCCGGCCCACCGAGACGCTCAGGCCGGAGGTGTCCGAGTGCAGCCGGATACCGGCCAGCCGCCGGCCGGTGAGCAGCGCCAGCAGCGCATGACCGCCCTCGTGCGCGATCGTCAGGAGGTGCCTCGTCCGCGGCCACAGGCCCGGCATCAGGACACCCGCGGCGGCCACGGCGGCGGCGATGACGATCGATTCGATCGGCGGCATCGGCTGGACCGCCAACACCGCATCCATCCAGGTCGGTGCGGTGCGGAGGTCGCCGTTCACCATGACCACCGTATCCGTCGGCCCGGTGGGCACGACCCCTCTGCGGGAGGTTCCGGACCGGGCGACGGTCATCGGGCTGGCCGGTGGCAGCGGAGGCTCGTTTGACACCGCCACGACTCCGCTTGTACGAACAGTCCATGGTGACTACCGAAGGACACGTGGACTCCCGGCAGATCTACGCCCAGCTCTACATCGGTGGGAGCTGGATCCCCTCGTCGGGGACCGAGCTGATCGACGTCGTCAATCCGTACACGGAGGAGGTCATCGCCCAGGTGCCGGCCGGTGCGGCGGCCGATGTCGATGCCGCGGTGCCGGCGGCCCGTGCGGCGCTGCCGGCGTGGTCGCAGACGGCGGTGTCCGAGCGGGCGGCGTACCTGTCGAGGATCGCCGACGTTCTCGTTGACCGCACGGACGCGCTGGCGGAGGTCGTCTCGCGGGAGATGGGCTCGCCGCTGCGGATCGCCAAGCTGGTCCAGATCGGTACGCCGATCGGAACGCTCAAGACCTACGCGAAGGTGGCCGAGAACTACGAGTGGGAGACCGAGGTCGGCAACTCGCTGATCGTCCGCGAGCCGATCGGAGTCGTCGGCGCGATCACGCCATGGAACTACCCGCTGCACCAGGTGGTCGCGAAGGTCGCTCCGGCGCTTGTCGCCGGCTGCACGGTCGTCCTCAAGCCGAGCGAGGTCGCTCCGCTGATCGCCTATGAGTTCGCCGCGATCCTGGACGAGGTCGGCCTGCCGCCGGGCGTGTTCAACCTGGTGTCGGGGACCGGGCCGGTCGTCGGCGAGGCGATGGCGGCGCACCCAGACATCGACATGATCTCGTTCACCGGCTCCGGCCGGGCCGGCCGGCGGATCACCCAGCTGGCGGCCGAGACGATCAAGCGGGTCGCGCTGGAACTCGGTGGCAAGTCCGCCAGCGTCGTGCTGTCCGACCTCGACGAGGAGGGCTTCGCGAAGGCCGTCAAGGCGACAGTTTCGCAGTGCTTCACCAACGCCGGACAGCGCTGTACGGCGTTCAGCCGACTGCTCGTCCCGGCCCAGCGGTACGACGAGGCGCTGGCCGCGGCGGCGAAGACCGCGCAGGGGCACGTCGCCGGTGACCCGATGGACGAGGGCACCAAGCTCGGCCCGCTGGTCAGCGAGTCGCAACGCGAACGGGTGCGTGGGTTCATCGCGCGCGCGCAGGACAACGGTGCGCGGCTCGTCACCGGCGGGGCTGAGGTTCCGGAGGGGCTGTCGTCCGGATACTTCGTGCAGCCGACGGTCCTCGCCGACGTCGCTGAGGATTCGGAGTTGGCGCAGGACGAGGTCTTCGGGCCGGTCATCGCCGTACTGCCCTATAGCGATGTCGACGACGCGGTGCGGATCGCCAACGGGACGTCGTACGGATTGGCCGCCGGTGTCTTCGGTGCGGACGCCGACGAGGCGTTGAAGGTCGCCCGCCGGCTGCGGGCGGGGCAGGTCGATGTGAACGGCGGCCGGTGGAACTTCATGGCGCCCTTCGGGGGTTACAAGCAGTCCGGCAACGGCCGGGAGCTCGGGGTGGCCGGCCTCGAGGAGTTTCTGGAGACAAAAGCGCTGCAGCGGTGAGCGCACCTCCGGCCTCGGTGGTCGTCGTCGGCGGCGGGACCATGGGTGCCGGGATAGCGCATTTGTTCGCCGCTGTCGGCTCGACCGTCGTCGTACTCGAGGCCGATCAGGCGTTGGCCGATGCGGCCATCGGGCGGGTCGGTGCGTCCCTCGCAAAGGCGGAGGAGAAGGGCAAGCTCGCTTCCGCTGCCGCGACGCTGGCGCGGATCTCGGCGGTCACCGAGGCGGCGGATCTGCCGGAAGCGGAGCTGTACGTCGAGGCGGTGCCGGAGGATGCGGCGCTCAAGGCGGCGGTCTTGCGCACGTTGGCGGGGGTGGCCGGTGCGGGCGCCGTACTGGCGACGAACACGTCCTCGCTGTCGGTCGCGGATCTCGCTGCTGCGGTGGAGCGCCCGGAGCGGTTCTGTGGGATGCACTTCTTCAACCCGGTGCCCGCCAGCGCCCTCGTCGAACTCGTCCGCCATCCCGTGACGACGGACGAGGTTCTTGACCGCGTGCGGGGCTGGGTCGCCGCAGTGGGCAAGGAGGCGATCGTCGTACGGGATTCGCCGGGGTTCGCGACCAGCCGGCTCGGCGTTGCCGTCGGCCTGGAGGCGATCAGGATGCTCGAGGAGGGAGTCGCCAGCGCGGACGACATCGACGCCGGCATGCGGCTGGGCTACCGCTGGCCGATGGGGCCGCTGCGGCTGACCGATCTGGTCGGCCTGGATGTCCGGCTCGGAATCGCGGAGTACCTGGCGACGACCCTGGGAACGCGCTTTGACCCGCCGCCGCTGCTGCGGGCGATGGTGGCGCGCGGGCACCTCGGCCAAAAGTCCGGGCACGGCTTCTACCGCTGGGACTGAGGTAACCGGTCGAGCAGGAATGTCGGCATCAGGAAGATGTGCCGCTGGACGCAGCGCACACCCACATGCTCCACCGGTCCGTCGGTGCTCTCCAGCACGTCGCGTCGGGTGATCTCTGCGGGGGCGCCACAGTCCGGGCAGTTCGTCAGCTCTGGCAGCGCTGCACCGACGGCTGTCCCGGCCGGTACGACGTTCCTACGGGTGTTCATCTCGTCTCCTCATTGGCTTGGCTGCTGCGATGGGTACGCCCATGAGGAGCAGTTCGGTTCGCGATCAGTACATCCGTGCCGCTACTGATGCGACGGGTGGGCACTACGCAGCACTTGCTGCATGAGATGCCTCTGGTCGTACGGTGATGGGCATGTCGAGCCTGCCGCCGAGATCGGTGCCTGCGGCCCTGTCAGGGAGTACACGCACGCGACTCGGCCGGCATCGCGAACGCGGCGCGGTTGACCGCGCGGCGCTGCACGAGGTCTTGACCGAGGCGCTGATCTGCCATCTCGGCTTCGTCGCAGATGGCAGCCCTGTCGTGCTGCCGACGGGGTACGGCGTCGAAGCCGAGACGCTCTACCTGCACGGCTCGGTGGCCGGGCGACCCCTGGCCAGTACGCCGGGCCAGCCGGTGTGCGTCACGGTGACGCTGCTCGACGGGATCGTGCTGGCCCGCTCGGCGTTCCACCACTCGATGAACTACCGGTCCGCGGTCATCTTCGGCGTACCCCGGGTGGTTACCGACCCGACCGAGAAGTTGCGGGCGTTGGAATGCATCACCGAACATCTGGCCCCCGGTCAGTGGACGGCGACCCGGCAGCCGACCCGCAGGGAGCTGGCGGCCACGTCGGTGCTCGCGCTGCCCCTCGACGAGGCGTCGGTGAAGGTGCGCAGCGGACCGCCGAGCGACGACGCGCAGGACGTAGCAGCCGGCGGTTGGGCTGGCGTACTCCCGGTGCGCCGCGGCTGGGCCGAGCCGGTGACCGCTCCTGACGTACCGGCGGGGATCCCCGTGCCGCAGCACGTCCGTCGCGGATGAGCCGGGCCGCCTGATCAGCGACCGGGTGCCATGACGTCGTGGGATCGGATGCGGATCTGGCCACCCAGCGACCGGATCCGCATCCGATCCGGTCGATTGGCGCGCCGGCTGGCTAGCGGTCGACGAGTTCGGTCGGCAGGGCGATCACGTCGACCATCGCGCCATTGCGCAGGACGGTCAGCGGAAGGTCGGCGCCGATCGACTCGGTGAACAGCAGCCGCTGCAGGCTCTGCGCGTCGTCGACCGGGCGACGTCCGGCGGTGAGAACGAGGTCGCCGGCCTTGACGCCTGCGGCATCGGCCGGTGAGCCGGGAACTACCTGGACCACGCGCATCGCCGTACGACGGCGCAATCGCTCGACGAGTGGGGCAGGAACCGGCGAGGGGACGCTGACCAGGCCTAGGTAGGCGCGGCGGACCCGGCCGTCGTGCATGAGCGCGGCGATGATGCGGTGCGTCGTGGCGTTGATCGGCACCGCCAAACCGAGTCCCGCACCGGCGACCGCGGTGTTGATCCCGACCACGTGGCTGCGCGCATCCGCGAGCGCCCCGCCGGAGTTACCGGGATTCAACGCGGCGTCGGTCTGGATGACGTCCTCGATCACTCGGGCCGCGCTGCCGCTGCGCACCGGTAGCGACCGGCCCAGCCCGCTCACCACGCCGGCGGTCACCGAGCCGGCCATCCCGAGCGGGCTGCCGACGGCGACCACGAGTTGGCCGACGCGCAACTGGTCCGCGTCGCCGAGCACGGCCGGACCGGGCGTGGTCGAGCTGCTGCGTACGACGGCGAGGTCGGACAGCGGGTCGGTGCCGACAACGTCGACCCTGGCCTGGGTGCCGTCGGAGAACAGCGCCGTACCGCTGTACTGGTCACGGACCACATGGGCGTTCGTCAGCAGGTAGCCGTCGCCGGTGAAAACGACTGCGGACCCGCTCCCACGGCCGATCTGCAGGCTGGCCACGTGCGGGGTGAGTTCTGCCGCCACCCGGGTGACGACGGCCGAGTAGGCGTCGAGGGCATCGGCGTCGGACGTGGGTTTCATCAGCGTTCCCAGGGTCTGATTACAGTGTTGCAAGGGTAACGCGAACCTGCGCCGCAGATTCCCTTCCGTCGCGAGATGATGGCGCGGTGACCGAGCCGCCGTTCGTCCCGTACCGGCCGGAGCGCGTCCCGCCCGACGTGGGGCTGCGGCGAGGCCGGGAGTTTCTCGGTCACATGGACCGGCGTCGCAGCGTGCGGTCGTTCAGCTCGGCGCCGGTTCCGCACGAGGCGATCGAGCTGGCGGTCAGTGCGGCGAACACGGCACCGTCCGGCGCGCACCAGCAGCCTTGGACGTTCGTGGCCGTCAGCGACCCTGACGTGCGGCATCGCATCCGGCTCGCCGCCGAGGTCGAGGAACGCCGCTTCTACCGTGAGCGCGACCTGCCGGAGTGGCACGAGGCGCTGGCGATGCTCGGCACCGACGAGCACAAGGATTACCTGGACGTCGTACCGTGGCTGGTTGTCGTCTTCGCGCAGAAGCAGACCGTGTTGCCGGACGGCCGCCTGCGCAAGAACTACTACGTCAGCGAGAGCGTCGGGTTGGCCTGCGGGCTGTTCATCGCCGCCCTCCACACGATGGGGCTGGCCACGCTCCCGCACACGCCCAGCCCGATGGGGTTTCTGACTACGCTGCTCGACCGGCCCCCGACCGAGCGCCCGTACATCCTGTTCCCGGTCGGCTACCCGTCGTCGGACTGCCGCGTCCCGGATCTGGCCCGTAAACCCTTGGCCGAAGCGCTGGTCCTCCGGTCCTGATCGTCGGGTCCCGGATCACTGCGGCTCACCGACTTCACTAGCAGTACGCCGATGGCCGTCGTCACCGGGACCGCCAGTACCAGGCCGATACCGCCGACCATGGTGCGGACGATCTCCTCAGCAATCGCCTCTCCGGTGACGGTGTCCACGAAGGGTCGCTGGTAGATCTCCAGCAGGAGCAGGGCCGGCAGCGCCGCGCCGGCGTACGCGAAGACGATCGTGTAGACGGTGGACGCGATGTGGTCCCGTCCGATCCGCATCGCGCTCGTGAACAGCTTGCGGGCCGACAGTCCCGGAGCGAGTTCGTGCAGTTGCCACACCGCAGAAGCCTGCGTGATCGTGACGTCGTTGAGTACGCCGAGGCCGGCGATGATGATGCCGCAGAGCACGATCCCGGCGGGGTCGACCTGACCGGTCAGATAGGTGAGCGTGAGGTTCTCCTCGCTGCTCAATCCGGTCAGCCGCGCCGTCGAACCCGCCCACGATCCGAGTACGGCGATGAGCGCCAACCCGAACAGTGTGCCCGCGAGCGCCGTCGTCGTACGCGCGGAGAACCCGTGCGCGAGATAGAGAACGACGAACATGATCGCCGCGGAACCGACCAGCCCCACGAGCACCGGCGGCTCGCCGTTGAGCAGTCCGGGCAACATGAACATGACCAGGATGAAAAAGGCGAACGCCAGGCCGACAAGTGCCGCGGCGCCACGCAGCCGGGCCACCGCAACCACGACGACAGCGAAGACGACCGCGAGCAGGGTGAGTGGCTTCTCGCGAGCGAAATCGGTGAAGCTGTAGCGCACCGGGAACTCGTCGAAAGCCGGGCTACGGAGCAGCCTCAGCCGGTCTCCCGGTTCGAACCCGGCGAGGAAGATCTCGGCCGGAATTGCGACGGCCACGGCGGTGCCCGCGTCGGGGCCCTCCTCGACCTCGGCGACGACGTTGCCGCAGGTGAGCGTCGCGGGGACCGGCGAGCCCGGCCCGAGGCCGGGGCCCGAGCAGTCGATCGCCTCCACGGTCAGGACAGTCGCGTCGGCGAAGGAGCTGCCGGGGAGGACCTGCTCGACGGCCGCTTGCCGCGCGGCACTTTGCTGGCTGTCCGGCCAGAGCACGACCAGTCCGGCGAGGGTCGCCAACCCGACCGGGACAAGCACGAATGCCAAGAGGAGGACGGCGCGTCGGCGGTGGGCGACCAGCCGTGGATCCGGCGTCGCCGACCCCGGGTCGATGGGCACGTGGGTGTGACTCACGGGTTCGGGCGTCCTCTCCTGTGCTCTGGAGCGGGACAGGTACGGCGACGCCCAGCGTGCCTGATCGTTCGCGCCAACCGCGGGAGGTGCGAGGCTGCAGCGGTGACGTCCGCTCCTGAACCACCCGAGATCCGTTGGGGGACGCTGCTGCTGCGGCCGTGGTCGGCCGGGGACGCCAGCGTCGTACTCACGGCTCTCAACGACCCGGAAATCGCACTGTGGAATGCCTCCGCTGTCCGCACCGTGGAGGAGGCTACGGATTGGATTGTTCGGCGCGCGGACTGGAGCGCCGGCGACCACGTCTCGCTCGCCGTCGTCGACTCGCTGAGCGGTGAGCTGGTCGGCTCGGTGTCGTTGCACCAGATCGACCACGAGCAGGGCGACGCGGAGATCGGCTACTGGACCGCGCCGGCCGCTCGCGGTCGCGGCGTCGCCTCGGGAGCCGTTACTGCCCTGTGCCGGTGGGCGTTTCTGCAGTTGCCCATCGATCGGATCGAGTTGTGCCACGCGGCGGACAATCCGGCATCCGCACGGGTCGCCGCTAAGGCCGGCTTCACGCAGGAGGGCCGGCTGAGACAGTCCTACCGGTACGGCGATGGGCGCAAGCACGACGAGCTGCTCTGGAGCCTGCTCCGCGGGGACCTGCCGATAGATTCTTAGCCATGTTCACGACTCGACCGGAACTCGCCGGCACGTTCGGCATGGTCGCCTCGACGCACTGGCTGGCCAGCCAGGCGGGGATGGCCGTGCTGGAGGACGGCGGCAACGCCTTCGACGCAGCGGTCGCCACCGCCTTCACCCTGCATGTCGTCGAGCCGCACCTGAACGGGCCCGGCGGCGACATGCCCGCCATCATCACCACGGCCGATGACTCGACCCCGACCGTCCTCTGTGGACAGGGGCCGGCTCCCGCAGCGGCGACGATCGACCACTACACCGGCCTCGGCCTGGAACTGGTGCCCGGAACCGGGTTTCTCGCAGCCACCGTCCCCGGTGCGGTACCCGCCTGGCTGATGCTGCTGCGTGACCACGGCACCAAGTCACTCGCTGACGTACTCCGCTTCGCGATCGGGTACGCCGAGAACGGCCACCCGCTGCTGTCCCGAGTCAGCGCCACCATCGGCACCGTCGCCGAGCTGTTCACCCGGGACTGGACAAGTTCGGCCGACGTCTGGCTGCGCGACGGCCACCCGCCGGCCGCCGGTGCGCTGTTCCGCCAGCCGGCTCTCGCCACGTCGTACCGGCGGCTCGTCGAGGAGGCGGTGGGCACGAGTCGCGAGGCGCAGATCGATGCCGCCCTGCGGGCCTGGTCGGAGGGCTTCGTCGCCGAGGCGATCGACGAGTTCGCGCGGACCGAGGTGATGGACGACTCCGGTACGCCGCACGCCGGGTTGCTCACCGGGGGGGATCTTGCAGGATGGCAGCCGAGCTACGAGCCGGCTGTCACGCTGGACTGGGACGGCTGGACCGTGGCCAAGGCGGGCGCATGGACGCAGGGACCGGCGTTCCTGCAGCAACTGCAGCTGCTCGATCCGGACGAGGTCCGCTCGATGGATCAGGCGACCCTCGTTCACACCGTGGTGGAGACCACGAAACTGGCCTTCGCCGACCGGGAGGCCTGGTACGGCGACGCTGAGGTGCCACTGGCCGGTCTGCTCTCGGCTGAGTACGCGGCTCAGCGTCGCACCCTCGTCGCGGAGACCGCCTCGATGGAGCTACGGCCCGGCTCGCCGGACGGGCGCACTCCCCGGCTGCCGCGGTTCGTGACGGAGCGCCGCCGGGCCGAGACGACCGCCGCCGGCGTGGGGGAGCCGACGGTGTCCCGGTCGGGTGCCATCGGCGGCGACACGTGTCACATCGACGTCGTGGACCGCTGGGGCAACGTGATCTCCGCGACGCCCAGCGGCGGCTGGTTGCAGTCCTCTCCAACCGTGCCGGGCCTGGGCTTCTGCCTCGGCACCCGCGCCCAGATGTTCTGGCTGGAAGCGGGGTTGCCCAACTCGCTGGGACCCGGGAAGCGGCCGCGGATCACGCTGACGCCATCGATGGCGCTGCGCGACGGCCGGCCGGTGCTGGCGTTCGGGACGCCGGGCGGTGACCAGCAGGAGCAGTGGCAGATGGTGTTCTGGCTCTGCCACGCCGTACTCGGCCTCGATCTGCAGGCTGCCATCGACGCGCCGACCTGGCACACCAACTCCTTCCCGTCGTCGTTCTACCCACGGCAAAGCTCGCCGGGCGAGGTGGTCGTCGAGTCCCGCGTCGGTCATGAGGTTGTCGACGAACTGCGCCGGCGGGGGCACCGGGTCACGGTGTCCGACGCCTGGTCCCTGGGCCGGATGTCCGCGGTAGCCCGCGACCCCGAGACCGGCGTACTCCGTGCAGCGGCGAACCCGCGCGGTATGCAGGGCTACTCCGTCGGCCGCTGATTTGTGGGCCGGGCGACCACCTTTCGCTCGAACCGAGCCGGGCGGCAGGAGATCGCTCTAGCCGCCGACAAAGATCGGCGCCCACGTTCCGGCGGCAATGCTGGCGGCGGTCGCCGCGCCACACACCGCTAGCGCCGCGGCGATGTACAGCCAGTCACGCTGCCGCAGCACCGACCCGCGGGCGTTCGTCCGGACAATGCCCGAATCGAAGCCGCGCGCATCCATGGCGGTCGCCAGCCGAGAGCCACGCCGGATCGCGCCGACGAGCAGGGTGAAGATCGCGCCGGCGAAGAGCCGGGCCGCGGCGAAAGGATTGCGGCCGGCATCGACGCCGCGGGTACGCCGGGCCAGCCGGATCGTGGCGAACTCGGTGATGAGCAGCGGGATGAGCCGCAGCCCGGCGAGCGCGCCGTAGGCGAACCGGGTCGACACCCGCCAATGCGTCGTCAGCGCGTCGGCCATCCGGACCGGATCCGTGGAAGCAACCAGCAGTACGCCGGGCAGCGCCAGACTGATCACCCGGAGGGCAAGTCCGAGGCCGACCAGCGGGCCGGCATCCTCGCTGATCAGGACGTTGACCACCCCCACCATGGTCGCGCCGAGCAGTAACGGCCAGGTCCGCCGGAACAGTTCGATCGGCGAGCGGATACCCGCCGCCGGCAACATCGCCAGCTCGATGAGGAGCACCAGCGTCGGCGTGACGATGTCCAGGGTGGTCAGCAGCGTGACGCTGACGATCCCGAGCGCCACGAGCTGGGCTACCGGGTTGATCGCCGACAGCCGGACCTGCGCGGCCGGGCGCAGCACCAGACTCATGCCGGTACTTCCGTGCGGTCCGCCCCGAGAGCCAGCTCGTCGTCGGCGAGCAGGTTCACCAGGTCGCGATCGTGCGTGATCAGGCACAAGGCCCGCCCGGCCGTGCGCAGCTCGGCGAGCAACCGCACCACCTCCCGCCAGGTGCCTGCGTCCTGCCCGAACGTCGGCTCGTCCAGGACCAGGACCTGTGGAGATGTCGCCAGTGCCGTCGCGACGGACAGCCGCCGCTGCTGACCTCCGGACAGCGTGAACGGGTTCGCCTCGGCGTACGCCGTCAGCCCGAGCCGCTCGAGCAACCCGAACGCGACCTCGCGGGCCCGCCCGGCCAGCACACCGGACCGCAGCGGCCCCAAGGCCAGCTCGTCACCAAGCCGCTGGGTGAGAAATTGGTGCTCGGGGTTCTGGAACACCGTCCCGATCCGGGTCACCAGCTCTGCGGCGCTCCACCGCGACGGCGCGCATCGACCCCGCCGTACGCCGCTGGCAAGTGCCGCCGACGCCCGGACGGTGCCGACACCCGGCGCGCGGAGCCCGGCAAGAAGCAGACCGAGGGTGGATTTGCCGCTGCCGTTCGGGCCGGTGACTGCCGTCGTCCGGCCGCCGACGAGGTCGACCGAGGTGGGGACCAGCGCGGGCGCGACCGAACGCGGGTAGCCGAACCCGGCCCCGGCGGTGGACAGCAGCGCCGATCCCGAACCGTCGCTGCGGGCAAACGTCAGCCCGGTCGCGCGCGAAACCGGCCGCCAACTGCGGGGATGCTCGACCAGGCCGCCGCCGGGCAGTATCTCGACCACCCGGTCGACCAGCGGCAGCCACGGCGTGGCGTCATGATCGACGAGCAGCAGCGTGACGGACCGATCGGCAACCGCATGGCCGACGGCCGCGCGCACGAGCGCAGCGCCGGCTGGGTCCAGTTGCGACGTGGGTTCGTCCAACAGCAGCAGGCCCGGCTCGCGCACCAGGGCACCTGCCAGCACCAGTCGCTGCTGCTCTCCGCCGGACAGCTCGTGGGTCTGCCGGTCCCGCCCGTAGCCGAACCCCACGTGGTCCAGCGCGGCATCGACCCGCGGCCAGATCTCCACCGGCGGTACGCCGGCGTTCTCCAGGCCGAACGCGACGTCGTCGCCCGCCAGCGTCATCACGAGCTGGCTGTCGGGATCCTGTGCCAGCAAGCCGAGCCGGTCTCGGGCGGCGCGAGGAGCAGCGCCGTCGACGGTGAGCTCACCGGTGAGTTCCACCGCGTCGGAGTCGAGCAGGCCGCCGACGGCGTACAGGAGGGTGGACTTGCCGGATCCGGAGCTGCCGGTGACGAGTACCCGCTCGCCCGGCTCGACCACCAGGTCGAGGGCGGACAGCGCCCAGGCCTGGCGGGTGGCGTAGCGCAGGCCGAACCCACGCGCGACGACCCGACCAGGCGTCGGCACGGGGACGGTCAGACCCGCCGCTGCCCGACCGGAAAGGACGACAGCGCGCCGCTCGCGGCCAGCGCGCGGACGAGCAACCACCCGCCGACCCCGGCGAGCAGCGCGCTCGAAAGGACGGTTAGCGCCCCATAGGCGACCCGGTCGCCCGTGCTGAACTCGGGGTAGTACAGCGACAAGTCCATGATCGTGGTGGACAGCCCGGCCGTTGCAGCGGCGAGGAGCGCGGCACCGAGCCCGAAGCGGCGGTACCGGGTCAACGCGAACCCGATCTCCGCGCCGAGGCCTTGGACGAGGCCGTACACGACGATGATTCCGCCGAACGGCGATCCGAGCAGCAGCGAGACTGTTGCGGCCAGGGTCGAGGCGAACAGCGCGGCGCCGGGCTTGCGGATCACCAGCCCGGCGATCACACCCGGCATCAGGAAAACACCGTTCAGCACGGCGAACGCCGCCGGGATGAACGTCAGCGCCGGTTGGGCGACGCCGTAGAAGAGGTTCCAGGCCCAGAAGACGACGCCGAACGCGACGCCCAGGATTGCGGTCACGACGATGTCGACGGTGCGCCACCGGGTCAGTTGCACACCGGTCGTGGTAGATGGCATTGCGGACCTCCCAGTCCTGATCGGACGGGGCGAGACAGCAGCGAATCCCGACTCCCTGCGCTGGCATTACCCAGATCAGGTTCGAGGGTCTGCGGTTTCCCGCACTCTCAGCGCTGGTGCGCTCCCCTGTCGTGCTTGGAGTTACCGTCCGACCGTAACACCGCCGGCACGCGGCCGCTCGGGGACGGTCAGGTGACCGACCCGCGCGGAACCACCCACTGAGTCGGTTGCCCCGTGACCTCCGCGATCAGGTCGAAGTCGCCGTCGTAGTGCATGACAGTTACTCGATGTCGCAGCGCCACGGCCGCGACCAGAAGATCGGGCAGCGCCGCCGCCCGATGATGCCCGCGGTCGGCAAGCTCGGCCTGAGTTTGCATCGCCACGCGGAAGTCCTCGTCGGCGGTGTCCAGCCATTCCAGACCGGACCGGCGTTGCCGCATGTCAGGGACATCGCCAGCACGAGCGGCAAAAGTCAACTCCAGCTCAAGGATGCCGCAGGTAGCGACAAGTCCGCGCTCGATCAGAGGACCGAGAACGTGTGCAACCTCGGACCGACGAAGCCGTGCGGTCGCGCTGGTGTCCGCGAGGTACGGCGCTATCGCCACGCCGCGGCCATGATGTCGGGATCCAACGCATCCTCGTACGCACCATCGGACGCGGCCACCAGCTCTTCATGGCGTAGCCGCAATGCCACCGCCTCACGCAATGCGGCATGCACGGTGGCCCGCTTGGTTGTCGTTTCGAGCAGCCGAGCCGCCTGCTTGAGCAGATCGTCATCGATGTCGATCACCGTCCGAGACACAGTCCCTCCCCCTCAATGTGCACGATGGTCGCCGAGGAGGATATCGCAGCCATGCGCATTCGTATGCATAGCTATCCCGTCAGCGGCGGCGGGCGGCTCTGGACAGCAGCGCTCCCCATGCGGCGACCGGGACGAACCGGGCGGTCTTCATCAGCAGCATCATGGGTAGCGGAAAGACCACCTCGGGCTTCTCCTTGGCGATCCCCTCGGCGATCTCCCGGGCCGCCCGTTCGGCGGAGACGATGAAGGGCATCGGGAACGTGTTGCGCTCGGTCATCTCGGTCTTGACGAACCCGGGGCAGACCGTCTGCACCTTCACGCCATGCCGGCGCAGGTCGACCCGCAGGGACTCGAGCAGGTTGATCTGGGCCGCTTTGGTGGTGCCGTAAGCCTCGGAGTTCGGCAGGCCACGGTAGCCGGCCACCGACGCGATCCCGACGATCAGCCCGGCGCGGGCTTCGAGCATCGCCGGCAGCACTGACTCGACGCCGTGTACGACGCCCATCAGGTTGACGTCGAAGTGTCGCCGGAACACCTCGGAATCCCACCGGTCCACGCGCACCTGGTCCCACGCGCCGGCGTTCAGCACCACAACGTCGATGCCGCCGAACGCCGAGCGGATCGAGTCCGCGGCAGCGAGCATGGCGTCCTTGTCGGTGACGTCGACTGGCTCGACGTGCATCCGCCCGCCGGCGACCTCGTCGAGCTTGTCCTTGCGCCGCGCCGAGATGGCGACGTGCGCGCCGCGCCCCTCCAACTCGCGGGCCAACGCCGCACCGATTCCACTGGACGCCCCGGTGACCCAGATTCGACTGCCCGCGATCCTCATGACCGCAAGCATGCCCCAGCTACACCCGCGCGCCGCTGATGCCGCCGATGCCGATCATTGCGCCCGGCCGCGGGCACTCGATCATCGAGAGGACTCCAGAAGGTCGACCGCAGGGCCGCCGTCTTTCAGGCGACCCCGCGGGAGAGCGGTCAGGTGATCGGTTCGCCGTACACGAAGTCGTCCATGACGACGGTGTCCTTGCGTCCGCCGTCGGCCAGCTGCGCGGGGACGTTCCCGGACCTGATCAGCACCGAGGCGACCACGGCGTCGCCGAAGCTGACGCCGAGGAAGGACAGGCTCTGCGCACCCGGGCTCGCCGGTACGTCGAACTCAGCCAGCAACTCACCGTCGACGTCGTAGTACTCGATCGACGTAAGGCCAGGGCGGTCGACGTCGGTGAACACCGCGCCGAAGCCGTGGGTGGTGGCCGGCGTCGTTGAGCCGGGCACGAAGAAGTGGACCTCGGTCGTCAGGGAGTCGAGCTGGGTGAACAGCCGCTGTGGGCTGAACGTGTCGAAGGTCGCCGAGTTGACCTGGTTGAGGTTCTCGAACTTGATCGGCCCGACGCCGTCGTTGGCGCTGACCTGGAACCGGCCGGTCCTGGTGGAGAAGACCACACCGCGGGGGGACGTGACGTTGAAGAAGTCCGCGGGCAGCAGGTTGGGTGCGGCGAGAGTATCGGGCACGCCGTCCCAGTTGATCTCTCGCCGCCCGACGCCGAACGAGCCGGGCTCGTTGGGGTTGAGGTCGCCGAGTCCGGAGCGGAAGGCGTCGACGGCGGACTGGATGGCGGCGGCACTGGTGCCGGCGGCCTGCTGCACGCGAACTCCTCGGACGTCGGTGTGGGCGAGAGCGGGTACGGCGGGAAGCACCGAGGCGATCGCGGCGGTGGCAACTGCGGCGACAAGGCCGCGCGCACCGCGGGTGTGCTGTGACATTGCTGAACTCCTTGCCGTTGGGGTGATGGGTTCGAGGCGGATACGCGCGGCGCAGCCGATTCGGTTCGGGCGTCTGGCCCGGTTGAAGTGCGAGGGGCTGGCGCTGCGTGCAGCGGAACAGGCCGCCGACGCGCAGGCGACGCCTACGGCGTTGTGGTAGCTCGCGGACGAGGCGCAGAACTTGACGCAGAGCAGCTAAACCGGTTTATTGAACAAGGCGTTGAGCGTGGCGGTCGGAGACCCGTCGCCGGGTTTGACTGCCTCAGGAGGCTGGCATGCGATCCGGGCGGATCACGATCGCCGATGTTGCCCGGGCCGCCGGGGTCTCCAAGGGTGCGGTGTCCTTTGCGCTGAACGAGCGACCCGGTGTCGCCGTAGACACCCGAAAGCGGATCCTGCAGACGGCAGCGGACCTGGGCTGGGCCCCGAATCAGCGAGCCCGAGCGCTGTCGACCTCCCGCGCCCTCGCCTTCGGACTGGTTGTGGCCCGCCCCCCGGAGATCCTCGCCGAGGACGCCTTTTTCCCCGCATTCATCGCCGGGATCGAGGCTGAGCTGGTCGGCAGCGAATACGCGCTCGTGCTCCAGGTCGTGACGCCCGATCAAGAGCACAACGGCTATCGCCGGCTGGTACGTGACGGTCGCGTCGACGGCGTCCTTCTCACTGATGTCCGAACCGACGACAGCCGCATCCCGCTGTTGCAGTCACTGTCGCTGCCGGCGGTCACGCTCAACCGAGCCCAACCGACATCGCCGTTCCCGGCGGTCAGTATCGACGACAAACCCGCCGTCATAGCCGCCGTGCGGCACTTGATCGATCTCGGCCACCGCGACATCGCCCACGTCGCCGGACCCAGTGGATACGTGCACGTCGTGGCCCGTCGTACGGCGTGGGCCGAGACGCTGGCGGCGGCGGGGCTCCCACCAGGATCGCTGGTCCAGGGAGACTTCTCGGCGCGCGGCGGGGCCAGCGCGACTCGATGGCTGCTCGACGGGCCACATCGCCCGACCGCGATCGTCTATGCCAGCGACATCATGGCCATCGCCGGTCTGGCCGCAGCCCGGGAGCGAGGGGTGGATGTGCCCAGGGACCTGTCCGTCGTCGGATTTGATGACACACCGCTGGCCGCGCACGTTCACCCGGCGCTGACCACTGCCCGCGCAGACGTCGTCGGATGGGGACGCGCCGCAACCAGGGCGCTGGCCAGGTTGGCCTCCGGACGCGCGCAGCCCGATGTCGACTGCCCCCCGGCTGAACTGATCCTGCGTCATTCCACCGGCCCACCACCCCGCCGCCGGCGCGCAGCGGCCAAGCGCACGGCAGCCGAACGCCCGACACGCACCGGGCTGTCAGACCGTCCACAGAAGCAAGGGAGTCCAGCATGAAACGCAAAGCGCTATCCACCCTGGCCGTGATCACGCTCGGTGTAGCGCTGTCCGCCTGTGGCGGCGACAGCGGGACCAGCCCCGACGAGGCAGCGACGGTCACCGGACCCATCGACATCTGGTACTCCAACAACCCCGAGGAGGTTGCCTGGGGTGAGGCGATGGTCGAGGCCTGGAACGCGGAGAATCCCGACGCCGAGGTGAGCGGGCAGGAGATCCCCGCTGGGACGTCGTCGGAAGAGGTCATCACCGCCGCCATCACGGCGGGCAACGCGCCGTGCCTCATCTACAACACGGCGCCGGCCGCCGTACCGCAGTTCCAGAAGCAGGGCGGGCTGGTCAATCTCAGTGACTTCCCCGACGGCGCCGAATACATCGAGACCCGCACGGGCGACCGATCCGCGCAGTACCAGTCGACCGACGGCGGCTACTACCAGATGCCATGGAAGACCAACCCGTCGATGATCTTCTACAACAAGGACGTTTTCACCGCCGCCGGGCTCGACGCCGAGAATCCGCCGCTGGCCACCTACGACGAGTTCCTCGCCACCTCCCAGACACTGGTCGACAGCGGCGGTGTCCAGGCCGCCATCTGGCCCGCGGCGAGCAGCGAGTTCTTCCAGGCCTGGTTCGACTTCTACCCGCTGTTCATCGCCGCCTCCGGAGGCCAGCAGCTGGTCGAGGACGGCGAGAGCCAGTTCAACAACGAGGCCGGTCAGCAGGTCGCGGACTTCTGGGCGCAGCTGTACGAGCGGGGCTTGACGCCCAACGAGAACTACGAGGGCGACGCCTTCGCCGATCAGGCGGCGGCCATGTCCATCGTCGGTCCGTGGGCTATCAAGGTCTACGCCGACGCCGTGAACTGGGGAGTCGTCCCGGTGCCCACACCCGACGGTGCGGCTCCCGAGGAGGTCAGCACCTTCAGCGACGAGAAGTCGATCGGCCTGTTCTCGGCGTGTGAGAACCGTGGCACGGCCTGGGAGTTCCTCAAGTTCACCACCAGCGAGGACGCCGACGGCCAGCTGCTCGAGTTGACCGGGCAGATGCCGATGCGCGACGACCTCACGACGACGTACGCGGACTACTTCGCGGCGAACCCGGACTACGAGGTCTTCGCCGACCAGGCCTCCCGCACGGTCGAGGTGCCCAACGTGCCCAACTCGATCGAGATCTGGCAGACCTTCCGCGACGCTTACTCCCAGGCGGTGATCTTCGGGGATGCCGACGTCGCGAGCACGTTGGACGACACCGCCGAGGAAGTCAACACCCTGGCGACAGACGACTAGCGGGTCTGCGAATGTCCGCCACCTCGACCGCTGACCGACCGGCTCCGCCCCGCTCGCGCTCGAGCCAGCGGGCGGGGCGGTCCCGGATCGGACCGCTGTTCATCGCCCCGTACGTCCTCTTCCTGGTCGCGATCTTCGCCTACCCGGTGGGCCTTGCGGTCTACATGTCCTTCCACGACTACTTCTTCGCTGCCCCGGGGGCGATCGTGGACAGGCCGTTCACCGGCCTGGACAACTACGCCGAGGCCTTGCAGGACTCCGCGGTGCTGCAGTCGTTCGGCAACGTCGCGATCTTCCTGGTCATCAATGTCCCGCTGACCGTGGCGCTGGCGCTCGTCTTGGCCACCGCCCTCAACGCGGCTATCCCGTTCCGCACCTTCTTCCGGGTCAGTTACTACGTTCCGTACATCACGGCGAGCGTGGCCGTTGTGGGCGTCTGGCTGTTCCTGTTCAACGGGGCTGGGCTGATCAACAACCTCCTGGGGCCGCTGGCACCGGCCCCTTCGTGGTTCGTGAACTCGACCCTGGCGATGCCGCTGATCGCCATCTACGTGAGCTGGAAGCAGCTCGGGTTCTTCGTCCTGCTCTACTTGGCCGCGCTGCAGAACGTGCCGAAGGAACTCTACGAAGCGGCCTCGATTGACGGCGCGGGTCGGCTGCGGCAGTTCATGTCGGTGACCGTGCCCGGCGTCCGCCCGGCAACATTCCTGGTCACGCTGCTGGCCACCATCACCGGCGCCAACCTGTTCACCGAGCCCTACCTGCTGACCGGTGGCGGTGGGCCCAACGGCGCATCGGCTTCGCCCGTGCTGGTGATGTACCAGGAGGGCATCCAGCAGGGGAACGCCGGGTACGCCGCCGCGATCGGCATCATCCTGATCGTCTCCGTACTCGTGCTGGCCGGTGTCCAACGACTCGTGCTCGGGAGGAAGTGACATGGCCAGCGCCGCTGTCGAGGCACCCTCGACCGCCCCGGCGGAGGAGTCCGAGGAACACCGGACCCCACCTGCCGCCCGGCCGGAGCGGAGTTGGGTCCGCCTCGTCCTGCTTGCGGTAGGGGCCTTCGCCTTCCTCTTCCCCTTCTACTACATGATCATCGGCTCGCTGCAGCGCGACCCGGAGCCCGGACCGGGCGGAGCCTTCCCGAACCCCGCCAACATCACCTTGGACAACTACGAGAGCATCAACAGCTCCATCTCCCTGCTGCGGTCGCTGGTCAACTCCGGCGTCTTCACCGGTGGCGTGCTGCTGGGGACGCTGGTGTTCGGACTGCTCGCCGGGTACGCGCTGGCCGTCCTGGAGTGGCGCGGACGCGGTGCCGTGTTCGCGTCCCTGCTGCTCGTGCAGATCATCCCGTTCCAGCTGCTGATGATTCCGCTGTACGTGATGATCGTGAGGAGCTACGGCCTTGCCGACAGCTACCTCGGCATGATCGTGCCCTTCGCGATCAACTCCGTCGCGGTGCTCATCTTCCGGCAGTTCTTCCTGGCGCTGCCTCGGGACCTGTTCGAGGCAGCCCGGATCGACGGCGCGAGCGAGCTGCAGATTCTGTGGCGGATCGCTATTCCGCTGGCCAAGCCGGCGATCCTGACGGCAGTCATCTTGACGTTCATCGGGCCGTGGAACGAATTCCTCTGGCCGTTCCTCGTGACCAAGGAAGCGGACCTGCAGCCGTTGGCCGTATCGCTGGCCAACTACATCAGCAACCTGGCCGGCCGGGCGGCCAACCCGTTCGGGGCCATCCTGGCCGGCGCCTGCGTTCTGGCGGCTCCCGCGGTCGCGGTGTTCCTGGCGTTCCAGCGGCACTTCATCAGCAGTGACCTCGGATCCGGGGTGAAGGGCTGAGTGTCAGCGACGCAGCGCACCACCTTCCCGTACACGCTGACGCGCGCGGGTGTCGTCATGTCGCCCGAGCCCGGCGACGACCTCGAGGCCGAAGGCGTGCTCAACCCGGCCAGCGGCCGCAGCACGGACGGCGAGCTCTACCTGCTGCCGAGACTGGTGGCCCACGGCAACGTGTCGAGGGTCGGCCTGGCCAAGGTGCGCATCGAGGACGGCGTACCCGTGGGCGTGCAACGCGAGGGAGTGGTGCTCTCGCCCGACCAGGGCTGGGAGCGCGGCTACGGGCATGCCGGCGTCGAGGATCCCCGAACCACGTGGGTACCGGGGCTGGGTCTGCACCTGATGACCTACGTCGCCTATGGTCCGCTCGGACCACGAATAGCGCTGGCTGTGTCGGCGGATCTGCGGAAGTGGCGGCGACTCGGGCCGGTGCATTTCGGCTACCAGCCGGACCTGGGCACCGACCTCAACCTCTTCCCGAACAAGGACGCCGTCTTCTTCCCCGTCCCTGTTCCGGGGCCGGACGGGGAGCCGTCCTACGCGATGCTGCACCGGCCCATGTGGAATCTGTCCTGGGTGCGACCCGGAGCAGGCGTCCATCTCCCGGCCGATCTCGCCGACGCCCGGCCCGGGATCTGGGTCTCTTTCGTCGACGCGGCGGAGGTCGAGGCCGACATCCGCATGCTGGTGCGAATGGGTGAGCACCGGTTAGTGTCACTACCCCAATATCAGTGGGAGAGCCTGAAGATCGGCGCGGGACCGCCGCCGGTCCGGGTCGAGGAGGGCTGGTTGCTGTTGCATCACGGCGTCGACGGTGAACTCGACGAGGGGTTCACTCTTCAGCCGCGGGCCTCGTACGCCGCCGGTGCGATGCTCCTCGACGGTGACGACGTGACGCGGGTCCTCGGGCGCAGCGAGACGCCGCTGCTTGCGCCGGAGACCATCGGCGAGCGCATCGGGACGGTGCCCAACGTCGTGTTCCCCACGGCGATTGAGGAGATCGACGGCATCCGCTACGTCTTCTACGGCATGGCCGACACACGGATCGGTGTGGCCCGGCTGGATCGGATCTGGCCGTGAGTAAACAACAGGAACTCGTCATATCGGCAACAAGGTGGAGGTGCGCGATGCGTTCGACCCGAGTACTCATCCGGATCAGGGTGGGAGTCGCGATCGCTGCGGCGGCGATGCTCCTCCCCTTGGTCACCGCCGCCGGGCCGGCTGCCGTCAGCGCGGCAGCGGCGCCGGCCCCAGCGCAGCTCACGAACCTGGCGCACCTGGACTTTCTGGGTGACGAGGTCACGCCACCTGAGCAGGCCAACCACACGACGTACCACGTGGCCGGCGATCCCGGGCTGGGAGTGCTGTGGACGTACGCCGACGCAAATGACGACGGAACGTTCACGCGGGTCGGTGGCGGTGAGTACGACCCCGTCACCAACACCTGGGGGCAGGGAGCCTATAACGCGGACGACATCTCGCGGGCCGCGATCGTGTACCTGCGGCACTGGCAGCAGTTCGGTTCGGACTCCAGCCGGGACACAGCGTTCGACCTGCTGCGCGGGCTCACCTACATGCAGACCGCCAGCGGCCCGAATGCCGGCAACGTCGTGTTGTGGATGCAGCCCGATGGCACCCTGAACCCGAGCGCGGAGCCGCCGGAACTGCCCGATCCCTCCGACAGCGGCCCGTCGTACTGGCTGGCCCGCACGGTCTGGGCACTGGGCGAGGGTTATGCAGCGTTCCAGGTGGAGGATCCGGCCTTTGCCGGCTTCCTGAAGGAGCGGATGGAACTCGCTCTGGACGCGGTTGACCGCCAGGTGTTGACCCGCTACGGCACGTATCAGACCGTGGACGGTTTGCAGCGACCGGCCTGGCTCATCACCGACGGCGCCGACGCCTCCGCGGAGGCTGTCTACGGACTGGCGGCGTACGTCGAGGCCACGGGTGACCCAAGAGCCCGCGCCGACCTGCGGAAACTCAGCCAGGGTTTGGCCCTGATGACCGCCGGAGACGATCGGACCTGGCCGTTCGGCGCGATCCAGCCCTGGGCGCTCTCCCGTTCGGTCTGGCATTCCTGGGGGGACCAGATGAGCGGCGCGCTGGCCCGCTCCAGCGCCGTACTGGACGACAGGTCGTTCCTGGCCACGGCGATACGGCAGAACGCGGGCTTCACTCCGCACCTGCTGGCCGGCAGCGGCCCGGATCACTCGTGGCAGCCGGGGCCGACCAATCGCAGCCAGATCGCTTACGGCGCTGACGCCACGCTGCAGAATCTGCTTGCCGTCGCCCAGGAGACCGGGGAGGCGTCCTTCCGCGATCTGGCGGGGTTTGCCGCGTCGTGGTACTTCGGCAACAACCCGGCCGGCGAACCGATGTATGACCCGCAGACCGGCGTGACGTTCGACGGTGTGGAGATCACCGGGGACATCAACCGGAACTCCGGCGCCGAGTCGGCGATACACGGTCAGCTGTCAATGCTGGCATTGGACGCACACCCGGGCGTTGCCATCGCAGCCGCGGTCTCGCAACAGCGCAGCCGAGTGTCGTGGCAGCTGCAGGAGGCCGAGGACGGACGGCTGTCCAACGCGGCTCAGGTCGTGACGCCGGAGTCGGCGTGGACCGGCGAGGCCGAATGGAGCGGCGGAAGCTACGTCGAACTCGGGCAATCGGGGCGGGTGCTACAGACCGTGAAGCTGCCTGCTGCCGGGCGCTATCTGCTGATGCCGGTGTTCAACCGGCAACAGGTCCCGCTGATGACGGTGGGAACCCGCAGCCTCGTCGGACGGTTCCCGGCGGGTGTGGTGTACCAAGGCGGGGCGGGGCCGCAGGGCGTGTCTGCTGCGCCTGGCTATCTCGATGTCGGGACCAGCCAGCTGATGGAGGCGGTGACGGCGGGTTCTCACGTCATGCTGACGCAGTACGTCGGTGACGGCACGCCTGCGCAACTCGACGCCGTACTGGTCCAGCCCGAGGTGGAGTGGCTCATCGTCAGCGGAGAGGGTCACGGCCGCGCTCTGCTGCACAGCTTCGCCGTGGACCAGCGCTCGGTGACCGTCACGGTTCCGGGTGACCGCAGGGCGTTGGTGTCGGTCTACAACGACCGGGGCCGGCTCGCGAGCAGAACATGGACCTCCGGTGCGACGGTCACGGTGACGGTGGAGCCAGGAGGGTTCACCATCGTCCAGCGCTAGTGGTCGTGGCCTAGGACATCCGGATGATCTGCCCGGTGATGAACCGGGCTCGCTCGGACGTGAGGAGCAGCACCACCTCTGCGACGTCCGCGGGTTCGGCAACGCGCCCGATCGGGCCGGCGTCGGCAGCGGCGGCCCGCACCGAGTCGGTGATCCAGCCGGTGTCCGTCACGGGCGGGTACACCATGTTGGCGGTGACGCCGTACGCCGCCAGCTCGGCAGCGGCGGACATCGTGTAGTTCTCCTGCGCCGCCTTGGCCGCGCCGTAGGAGACCTCCTCGGGAAAACCGCCAGGTCCGCCGGAGGTGAGTCCGACGATGCGGCCCCAGGTTGCGTTCCTGCCGATGTGCCGGCGGGCGAACTCCGCGATCAGCAACGCGGGCGCCCTGGCGTCGACGGCGAACTGCCGGTCGTGGCTGGCCGCGTCCACGGCGGCCTGCCGACGGCCGAACCGATCCCGCCGCGCTGGCAGGAAAGTGTTGGCCAGCCAGCCGCTGGCGTTGTTAATGAGGATGTCCACCGGCCCGAAAACCGACTCGGCGCGGTCGAAGAGTGCCGGCACGGTCGACGGGTCGGCGAGATCGGCCTCCCTCGCCTCGACCCGACCGCCGGCGAGGCGTATCCCCGCGACGACGTCGTCCGCCGATTGGGCTCGCAGCCGCGCGTACTCCGCGGGAAGAGCGGGGTCGGCGTGCTCACCGGGCAGGCGCAGAAACGTCGCCAGCACGGCCGCGCCGTCAGCCGCCAGGGCTTCGGCGATGGCGGCACCGATGCCCTGGTTGGCTCCGGTCACGAGGGCCACCCGGCCGCTGAGACGGGGCACAGTGTCAGAAGCGGCTGCGGGCTAGGGAGAGTTGGCTGACGCCGAGGTAGCGCACCCGGAAGCCGGCCTCGCAGTAGCCGAGGTAGAACTCCCACATCCGGCGGAATGTCTCGTCGAAACCGAGCGCGGCGACCTCGGGCCAGTTCGCCACGAACCGTCCGCGCCACTGCCGAAGCGTCTCGGCGTAGTGCGGGCCGAGGTCGCGCCGCTCGACTATCTCCAGCGACGTGTGCGCGTCCAGGTTCTGCTCGATTGCCGGAATCGACGGGATGAAGCCGCCCGGGAAGATGTACTTGTGGATCCAGGTGTAGGACTTGCGGGTGGCGAGCATCCGGTCGTGCGGCATGGTGATCGATTGCAGCCCGACCCGTCCCTCCGGCGCGAGCAGCCGGTCCAGGGACTGGAAGTACGTCGGCCAGAAGTCCATGCCGACCGCCTCGATCATCTCCACCGAGATGACGGCGTCGTACTGCCCCTCCGCCTCGCGGTAGTCCTGCAGGACGAGGCGAACCCGGTCTGAACATCCGGCCGCGGCGATCCGCTTTTCGGCCAGCGCCTTTTGCTCCTCCGACAGGGTCAGGGTGACCACCCGGGCGCCCCGCTGCGCTGCGCGCAGCGCCAGCGCGCCCCAGCCGGTGCCGATCTCCAACACCTCGCTGCTGGCGCGGACCCGCGCGAAGTCGAGGATGCCGTCAATCTTGCGTCGCTGCGCGTCGGCGAGGGAATCGTCATCCTCGAACCAGGCCGAGGAGTACGTCATCGTCTCGTCCAAGAACTGCGCGAACAGGTCGTTGGACAGGTCGTAGTGCCGGGCGATGTTGTCGCGGGCCTGATCGACGGTGTTCTCCTCCTCCGCCGGCTGCTGGCGCTCCACCGCGTTGCGGAACCGTTGCAGCTGCGGGTGGATCAGCCGCGCCATCCGCCCGGCGAACGGCGCGAGCAGGTCGGCCAGATCCGTCCCCTGACCGGTCGACCAGTCCCCGACCAGGAACGCCTCGCCGAAGCCGATCTTGGCATCGCTTCCGAGCCGGTTGAAGAAGTCGTCGGGCCGCTGCAGCCGCATCACCGGATCCTGCTTGCCGCCGCTGCCGACCACCGTGCCGTCGGGATAGACCACGCGCACCGGCAGGTCGCGGACCGCACGGCGGAACAATGCGTGGGCGATCCTGGCCTTGTACGCGTTGCGGGGAGGTACGGCCAGGCCCGGCCAGATGCCCTGGTTCGGTCGTGGCACGACCCGCAACGCTGGACGTTGCTGGACCTGAGGATCCTGGTAAATAGGTGCGGCGGTCATTGGACGCCCTCCTGGGGCACGTGCGGGGGACGGTGGACAACGGGTAACCGGCGCAGCCAGAGCTTGACGCCTTGATAGCGAATGAGGGCACTGACCAGCAGCGGCATGAACGGCTGCCGAACCGCAGCCCTGAGGACGGCGGACAGCGTCGCGGGCCGGGCGGTCCCTCGCAGGGTCGCGGTGAACGGTGTCGTGTCGCCCTGGCGCAGCGCCATCGTGACCGACAACCGCTCACCCGGCGGTGAGAAGCGCATCAGGTAGCGGCCGTCGACGGTGAGGAACGGCGAGACGTAGAACTGCTTGTCCGTCTCGGCCCGGCCGCTGTCGTCCGGCCGCAGCAGGTACGCGTGCCGTTCGCCGTAGGTGTTGTGTACTTCCGCGATCAGGCAGGCGAGGTCGCCGTCGGCGCCGTAGCACCAGTGGACGCTGATCGGGTTGAACACGTATCCCGCGACGCGGGCATTGGCCAGCATCAGCACCCGCCCCCCGGTGACGTCGACGCCGTACGGCGCGAGGAACTTGTCGATGTTGTCCCGGATCGGGAGGGCGGCATCGCCAAAGTGGTCGCGGCCCTCGAACCGAGCCAACCACCGCAGCCCATGCGGCAGTTGCGGTAAGTCGTCCAGGTCGACCAGCCACATGTGGACGCGGTAGGAAAAGGAGTTGTCGACCGGGCCGCGGCGGGTATGCGCCACCGTAGCGTCGTAGAGGGTCGTCACCAGTCAACTCCGAGACTCGCCGCAGCCCGGACCCCGGCGGCGCAGCCGTCCTCGTGGAAGCCCCAGCCGTGGTAGGCGCCGGCGTACGCCGTGGTTCCTGTGTTCAGCTCGGGCAACCGGCTCTGCGCGGCGACCGAGGCGGGGTTGTACGTCGGGTGCGCGTACACCATCGTGTCCACAATGGACTCCGGGGCGACTCGGTCGGCGGCGTTGAGCGACACGACGTAGTCCAGTGGCTCATCGATCTGGTGCAACCGGTTCATCCAGTAGCTGACCGTCACCCGTTCCGAGCCGCTCATGTCGCACGCGGGCATCAGGTAGTTCCAGGACGCCCGCGCCTGGACCGCCCGAGGCAGGATCGAGGCGTCGGTGTGGAAGACCGTCTCGTTCGTCGAGTACTCGAACGCGCCGAGGACGTCCCGCTCGGCCTGCGAGGGGTCGGCCAGCAACGCCAGGGCCTGGTCCGGATGGGTCGCGACGACAACCTTGTCCACTGTGGAGAGTTGGTCGGCGTCGTCGCGGATCTCGGCTCCGTCCGGCGTACGACGGATCGACGTCACGGGCGTCTGCGTCTGCACTGCCGTCAGCCCCTTGGCGGCTCGCTCCACATAGGATCGCGACCCGCCCTCGACGGTCCTCCACATCGGCGATCCGGACACGCTGAGCATGCCGTGGTTGTCCAGAAAGCTGAACAGGTAGCGCGCCGGATAGAGCAGGGAAACGTCGGCGCCGGCGGACCAGACGGCCGAGACGACCGGGATCATGAAGTGCCGCACGAAATACGCCGAGTAGCCGCCCATCGCGAGGAAAGCGCCCAGGGTAACGGCGTCGATCCGGGTGGGATCCCCGGACTCGTAGGCCGCCAGCAGTCGCCGGGCCTGCCGGTGGAACTGCTTTATCTCGGCGAGCATTCGCAGGTAGCGCGGATTCGCCACCGCGCGCCGCTGGGCGAAGATGCCGGCCATTCCTCGCGCACCGGCGTACTCCAGGCCGCAGCCTTCACACCGGATGCTCATGCTCATCTCGGTCGGCCGGGTGCTCACGCCGAGTTCGGCGAACAACCGCAGCAGGTTCGGATAGGTCCGTTCGTTGTGGACGATGAAGCCGGTGTCGATCGGGATCACCCGGCCGTCCGGGGTGGGCACGTCATGAGTGTGCGCATGGCCGCCGAGCCGGTCGTCGGCCTCGAAGAGCGTGACGTCGTACCGGCGTTGCAGTAGGTACGCCGCGGTGAGCCCGGCAACGCCTGAGCCGACCACGGCGACCCGCTCCCGCCCCCGAGTCGCATTCATGCCGCGCGCGCCCACCGAGAACTGAGGGCGCAGAGCGAGGCCCAGCCGAGTGTCAGGACGGGCAACGGTCTCGGTCTCCTTCTCTGCCGCTAGCGGTCGGTGGCCGCTCTGGTGCGAGGAACCTCCAGCGGGACACGCAATCCTGCTGGAAGCTCCTCGTGCATGGCATTCGTGATGAGTGGCCAGAGCGGTTCGACGCCGAGCATGCCCAATGCCGCATTGCGGGTGAACGCGTGCCAGTCCGACGCGCGCCGGAGCATGGCGTGACCGACTCCATGCACCTCGAATCGGGCGACCTGGCGGTGGCCGAGCTTGGCCCGTACGGCGTACTGGTAGGAACCGCGCGGGTCCACCCAGCGGTCCCGGGTGCCGTGGGCCATCAGCACGGATCGACCGACCAGCTGCGGCATCGGCTCCTGCGGCGGCAGCCAGGGCGCCAGCGCGCAGACGCCGACCACCGAGGCATCGTCGGCTACCCGGAGCGCAGCCCGGCCCCCCATCGAGTGTCCGACGAGCACCACCGGCACCTCGCCGTACTGCTGGCGGATCTCGGCGAGTGCCCAGTGCGCGTCCCGGGCAGGGTCGGCCGCTGTGCCGTTCCAGCCCGGCACGCGGTAGTGCAACAGCCACGCGGCGACCCCGTGCGTCCGGCCGGAAGCGGCGATCTGTTTCTTGAACGGACGCATCCGCAGCATCGACAGGCTCATGTTCTTCGGCACGCCGGTGCCGTTGGCCTTGCCGCCGTGCAGCAGCAGAGCGACCGCCGCCACCGGCCCGGGCGGCTCGACGGTCTCGACAAAAGGGCGGTGCGTCGCCGCGGGCAGGTGTGGCATTGGCGACACCGTATCCCGCCAGTCCTGGGACACTGGTGGTCATGAGCATGCAGGTCCTGGTGGCTGGCGCGTCCGGGTTCGTCGGCCGGCGGCTGTGTCCGGCGCTGGAGGCGGCGGGCTACGCCGTACGGGCGATGACGCGGCATCCCGAGAGCTATCACGGCGCGGGGGAGGCGGTGCGCGGTGACGTGCACGACGGAGCGTCCCTGGATGTCGCGCTTGCCGGTTGCGATGCCGCCTACTACCTGGTGCATTCCCTTAGCGAGGCGGACTTCGAGCAGCGGGACGCCGACGCGGCGCGCGCGTTCGCCCACGCAGCCGCCGGAGCGGGGCTGCGCCGGATCGTCTATCTCGGCGGCCTCGGCGATGACGCCGATGATCTGTCCACCCACCTGCGCAGCCGTCGCGAGGTGGAGAAACTGCTCGGATCCGGCGGCGTGCCCGTCACGACGCTGCGGGCGGGGATCATCGTGGGCCACGGCGGCATCTCGTGGGAGATGACGCGGCAACTGGTGGAGCACCTGCCGGCGATGATCACACCGCGCTGGGTGCACACCCGGACGCAGCCGATCGCGGTGGCCGACGTGGTGCGCTATCTCGTCGGCGTACTGGAGGTTCCCGATGCTGCAAAGCGCGCGTTCGACATCGGAGGGCCGGAGGTCCTGGCCTACGTCGACATGATGCGTCGGTTGGCCGCCATCGAGGGCCGGACGATGTTCGTGTTGCCGGTGCCGCTGCTGTCACCGCGACTGTCGTCGTACTGGCTGTCGCTTGTCACCGACGTGGACGTGCAGACCGGCCGATCGCTCATCGACTCGATGAGCAACGAGGTGGTGGTGCGCGACGACAGCATCCGGCGGCTGGTCCCCTTCGAACCCATGGACTACGACGACGCCGTGCTCCAAGCCCTCGGTGAGCGGGCCAAGGCAAAGCGGCCGCAGTGACGACCAACCTCGAATCCGACGCGACGATGCGCCGGCGCCGGCGGATCGTCGGCGTGGTGTCGTTGGCCGGTGCCGGGCTGTTGGGCAAGTCACTGTCGACAAAGCCGGGATCCCCGGAGTTCTACGGCCTCACCCTCGGGGTGGCCGGGACCTGGACCCTGGGAGGGTTGGCCTCCGGCCCGGTGCACCGCGGCTGGGTTCAGGACCGCGACCAGCGACTCAGCCGGCCGGTCATCACCCCGGTGCTCACCGGAGTGGTTGCCTTTCTGGTGTTCTACCTGTGTGCGGTTGCCTCCCGGCACGTCCCGGTGCTCGACCGGGCGATCTCCAGTGTGCTGCGTTACGCCCGGGTCGGATCGAGCCGCTCCGTGCTGCTCACCACCCTGGTCAACGGCGCCGCCGAGGAGATCTTCTTCCGCGGCGCCCTGTACGCCGCGGTCGGCAAGCAACACCCGGTCGCCCTCTCCACGGCGGTGTACTCGCTGGCGACGACGTCGACCCGGAATCCTGCCCTGGTCCTCGCCTCAGCCGTCATGGGCGCGTTGTTCGGCTTGCAGCGCCAGGCCACCGGCGGGATCCAGGCGCCCATGCTGACCCACCTGACCTGGTCCACATTGATGCTGCGCTTCCTGCCGCCGCTGTTCGACAACGACGTGCCAACGGCGGCTGCCCTGCGCTGACCCGCCGGCCCGGCCGCGCTACCGTCCCGCGCATGGAGGCGCCGTGGGAACCGGCCGCGGCGGGTGTCCTCGAACTGCCCTCCGGGCGGCGAGTGCGAGGACGGGCGCTGTCGCGTCCGCTGCCGGCCGGCGCGCTGCCCCACTTCGGGCTGTTCCTCCTGGGCAGGCAGCCGCCGCCGGTGGCGTGGGGATCGCGCTGGCTGCGCTGGCCCGACTTCGGCCTTCCGGCGGACCGGGCCGACGCCCGCCGTTGCCTCGTCGACGCGTGGGCGCTGGCCGACGGCGAGCGGGTCGAGGTCGCGTGCGCCGGCGGTCGCGGCCGAACCGGTACGGCGCTGGCGTGTCTCGCCGTCCTCGACGGTGTGCCGGCGGCTGAGGCAGTCGCATTCGTGCGCGAGCGGTACGACCCGCACGCCGTGGAGACACCGTGGCAACGCCGCTACGTCCTGCGCTGGGGCGACGGTTGAAAGTCGCCTCCGATGTCGCGGCCTGAGCACAAGCGCATAACCTGAGCCCCCATGAGCGACACCGCCGGCGCAGATGCTGGAGTCCTCCAGGCGATCGAGGCCAAGGTACTGTGGCTCGCGACGTCCATGGTCCACCACGCCAATCACCTGCGACCGAACGACAGCGGTGTCAAGGTCGGCGGTCACCAGGCGTCGTCGGCATCGATCGTCAGCATCATGACCGCGCTGTGGTTCGACTCGCTCACCGCCGTTGACCGGGTCAGCGTCAAGCCGCACGCAAGCCCCGTCCTGCATGCGATCAACTACCTGCTCGGCGACCTGGACGCGTCGTACTTGACGCAGCTGCGGGCCTACCGCGGCCTGCAGTCCTATCCGAGCCGGACCAAGGACCCGGACACCGTCGACTACTCGACCGGCTCGGTCGGGATCGGGGCCACCGCGCCGATCTGGGCGGCGTTGTCCCGCCGGTACATCGATCGGCGCTTCAGCGATCTGCCCGGGCCGGCTGGCCGCCAGATCTCGTTGCTCGGGGACGCCGAACTCGACGAAGGGGCCTGCTGGGAGGCGATCCTGGATCCGACGGTGGTGCAGCTCGGCGAGGTGCTGTGGGTGGTCGACCTCAACCGGCAGTCGCTGGACCGCGTCGTGCCGCAGATCGCCGCCTCGCGGCTGGCGGGCATGTTCGCCGCTGCCGGCTGGCAGGTCATCACATGCAAGTACGGACCGCGGCTGCGCGCCCTGTTCGAGCAACCCGGCGGTGCGGAGCTACGGCGGCGGATCGACGAGATGGGCAACCCGGAGTACCAGCGGCTGCTGCGTTCCTCCGGACCGGAACTGCGGGAGCGGCTGCCCGGTGCGGGCACCGGCGCCGCAGCCCTGGGGCGACTCGCCGACGGGCTGGACGACGCCGACCTGCACGCCGCCGTGCGCGATCTCGGCGGGCACGACCTGGCCGGTCTGTCCGAGGCGTTCCGAACCGTCGAGGACGACCGGCCGACGGTGCTCCTCGCGTACACGATCAAGGGCTACTCGCTGCCTACCGAGGGCCACCCGTCCAACCACTCCGCGCTGCTGAGCGGGGACCAGTACGCCGACCTGGCGGCCCGGCTCGGTGGCAGCGTCGAGCAGCCGTGGGAGCTGTGGCCGGCGGACTCTCCCGAAGCAGACCGCTGTGCCCAGGTGGCCGAGCGACTGAAGCGGCCGGCTGTGCAGCCGCGGGAGCCGCCAGCCGTGCCGGTCGATCTGGGCCGGACCCACCGCGGGACGGTCTCGACGCAGGCGGCTCTCGGCCGGGTGCTCGTCGACCTGAACCGCGACGCGCCCGAGGTTGCCGAGCGGGTGGTGACGACGAGCCCGGACGTGGCCAGCAGCACGAACCTAGCCGGCTGGCTCAACAAGGTCGGCATCTTCGCCGTCGAGGAGGAGGTCAACTGGTTCGCCGACGACACGGAGACCCGGCTGCACTGGCGCGAGCATCCGCTCGGCCAGCACATCGAACTCGGGATCGCGGAGGTGAACCTGGTAGGGCTGCTCGCCGAGTTGGGCGCGACCTGGAGCCGGTGGGGTCAGCCGCTGCTGCCGATCGGCACCATCTACGACCCGTTCGTCAACCGGGCGCTGGAGCCGTGGAGCTACGGCATCTACGCCGGCGGCCAGTCGATCCTGGTGGGTACGCCCTCCGGTGTGACGCTGGCTCCCGAGGGCGGCGCCCACCAGTCGATCACCACGCCGTCGACCGGGATCGAGCAGCCAGGGGTCCTGAGCTACGAGCCGGCGTTCACCCAGGATCTGGAGTGGTGCCTGCTGCGCTCGCTCGGCCTGCTCGGTCGCCCCGATGGCCTGTCGTCGTACTTCCGGCTGTCGACGCGGCCGCTGGACCAGACGACGGCCGCCGTGCCGGCGGATCCGAACGGGCGGTCGCACCGGCGCAGCCAGGTGGTGCGCGGCGGCTACCTGCTGCGTGACCCACCCGACGCGGTGGTCAGCCTGGTCGCGATGGGTGCGCTGATCCCCGAGGCGCTGGCGGCCGCAACGGAGCTGAGCGGCCACGGCATATCCGCCCGGGTCGTGTGCGTGACGAGCGCCGATCTGCTGTTCCGGGCGGTCCAGCGCCGCCGCGGCCTGGCGATGGACGACCCGCTGGCTGATGAGGCGATCCTGGCCGAGCTGTTCGACAGTCCGCTGCCGCTGGTGACCGTGCTCGACGGCCATCCGCACACGCTGGCCTTTCTCGGGTCGGTTCACGACACGCCGATCACGACGCTCGGGGTCACCGCCTTCGGTCAGGTCGGGTCCGTCGCCGAGGTGTACGACGTCCACAGCATCGGCGTGCGCTCGATCGTCGACGCCGCCCTCGACCTGCTCGACTGAGGGACGACTCACGTCTCCGGGTGGCAGTCCAGCCACTCGTGGTAGGCCGACAAGGTCACTCGGAACCGCTGCAGGAATCCCTCCATGCCCAGCAGCTGGACAGGGAATGGCCATGGGTCGCAGAACCAGACGGTGGCATCCCAGTCGAATCTCTCGTTGGCGGATTGCAACCGCAGAGACACTTGCGCTGGTACCGCGCGGACCCGCGTGCCGCCGATGTGGACGTCCTCGGACACAGCCGAGTCCAAGTCGAGCCCGGCGAGGCCAGCCAGCTCAAGGGAAAAGCGGGTTCGTAAGGCGCCGGTGTCGACCAGGCAGACCAGCGGCGTAGCGTCGAATCCATCAAGCCACACGTCCACCGTTGGTCGTGGCGTGATCAAGCCAGCCGTTGCCGCAGGGAGCTTGCGGAATGCGAACCGCATCGTTGCCTAGAACGGCGCCGCGCCGAAGACAT
>JACCTY010000053.1 GCA_013812145.1 Geodermatophilaceae bacterium
TGTCGAGGATGTGGTCGACATGCTCGATGTCCACCGGGCACTGCTCGACGCAGGCGCCACACGTCGTGCACGACCACAGCACGTCCGGGTCGATGACGCCGCCCTGCTCCGCCGTACCGACGAGGGGACGGTGCGCTTGCTGGTCGTTGGAGCCGATCACCCGCGGATAGCCGGACTCCGGAACGGAGTGCGCTCGCTCGTCGGTCTCGGCGATGAAGTCGGGGACCTTTTCTGGGGTCTCCTTCTCACCCAGGATGTACGGCGCCTTGGCGAACAGGTGATCGCGCAGGTCCATGATCACGAGCTTCGGGGACAGCGGCTTGCCGGTGTTCCATGCCGGGCACTGGCTCTGACAGCGGCCGCACTCGGTGCAGGTGGCGAAGTCGAGCATCCCCTTCCAGGTGAAGTCCTCGACCTTGCCGCGGCCGAAGGTGTCGTCCTCGCTGGGATCCTCGAAGTTGATCGCGACGCCCTTGGACTCCATCGGCAGCAAGGGACCCAGCCCGTCCGGCAGCCGCTTGGTGGTGACGTTGATCGGCGCCAGGCCGATGTGCAGGTGCTTGGAGTAGGTGACCAGCACCAGGAAAGCCAGGATCACCGCGATGTTGGCGAGCAAGAAGACCGTCTCGATGACCTCGTTCGCGCTCTCCCCGAGCGGCTCGAGCGGGATCGACAACGCGTGGGAGGCGAACGCCGCCCACGAGTCGCCGAACGGGAACACGCCGGTGTTGACCTGCGCCGCTCGATACAGCAGCAGCGTGACGACGACAGCGGTGATCATGCCGAGGATCAGCCAGGCCGGGCCAGTGTGCGAGCCGTAGAAGCGGGAGTCCCGCTGCTGCCGGGCCGGTGCCTGCCTGACCCGCAGGACGGCGAACGTTGCCAGCCCCACCAGCACTGCGACGGCGAAGAAGTCTTCCAGGAAGCCGATCACCGCCCACCGGCCGATCAGCGGGATGTGGAAGTCCGCGTCGAACAGCGCACCCCACGCCTCGAGGATCGTCAGGGCCAAGACGATGAAGCCCCAGAACGTCAGGAAGTGCGCGACACCTGGCACCGACCAGTCGAGCAGCTTGCGCTGGCCGAACACCTCGGTGACGTGGGCGCGCAGCCGCTGACCGAAATCGTCAGTGCGGCCCGTCGTCGGTTGGCCGGAACGGATGAGCCGGCGGAGCCACCAGATCCGGCGCCCGGCGATCGCCAGCGCCACCACCGTCATCCCCAGGCCAATGACTAGCCGAAATGCCACAGACGCTCCTTCGTTTGCGGTACTCGCAGGGACGCCAGCGTAATGCCGAGCGGATCGGAGCAACGGCGGCCCAGCGGGTAGCGGTTCTGGACCGCGCCGCAGGCTCTCCGGGCCATTGTCGAGGAGCGAGCCCTGAGGCATCGTGACACGGGTGGCCAGAGCTCGTAACACGATGATCTACCAGCTCAAGGTGCGGCTGCGGCCGCCGGTTTGGCGCCGCGTGCAGCTGGCTGGCGGAGCCACCTTGGCGGATGTGCATGAGCCCAGCCTGGCTCAATGATCTCCAGGACGAGCGGCGGGTACGCCTGTCTCACCTGTTCAGCGTGGGGGACCACTTCCACTACACCTACGACTTCGGCGACAACTGGCGGCACGAGGTCCTCGTGGAGAAGGTTGAGCCGCCGGGAAGTCGGCGCGGCATATCCCCGGTGTACCGGAGGGCGGCGCGCCTGCCCGCCGGAGGACAGCGGCGGAGCGTGGGGGTACGCCGAGATGGTCAGCGCTCTCGGCGACCCCGATCACGAGCAGCACGTCGACGCGATCGAATGGCTCGGAGCCACGCACGCAGGGCGACATACTGATTCATCGGGCGTATGCTGTGACATATGCGAACCACGGTGCGGCTCGATGACGGGCTGATGCAAGCCGTCCGTGAGCATGCAACTCGCCGCGGCCGGACCGTCACCTCCGTCTTGGAAGAGTCCTTGCGGCGGCTACTGGCCGAGGCCGACCGGGTCGAGCGCCCGGAGCGGGTGGCGCTCCCGGTGTCCAACGTTTGTGGCGGCCTGCTGCCCGGCGTCGATCTTGATGACAGCGCCTCGCTGGCGGACGTGATGGACGAGCCCGTCCGGCGCTGAGCGATGCTGCTCCCTGACGTCAACGTGTTCGTCTATGCGTTCCGACCCGACAGCCAGCAGCACGACCGTTACCGGCACTGGCTGGAGGACCTCATCAACGGCGAGTCCGCCTATGGATGCTCCGATCTTGTCCTCAGCGGCTTCTGTCGGGTAGTCACCCATCCGCGCATATTCGCCACGCCGTCACCGTCGGCCGAGGCGCTGGGTTTCGCCGAGGTGATCCGCGATCAACCACAGTGCGTCCGGGTGACCCCCAGCGAACGGCACTGGGCTCTGTTTCGCCGGCTGAGCGAGCAGGCCGATGCCCGCGGCAACCTCGTCCCCGATGCCTACTTTGCCGCGCTTGCGATCGAGTCAGGGTGCGAGTGGGTCACCACCGACCGCGACTACAGCCGCTTTCCCGGCCTGCGCTGGCGGCATCCGCTTCAGTAGCCCGGTCAGCCGCCGTTCGAGCCGGCCGACGACGTGATAGCCGCTGTCATCACCGCAGCGCTGACGGCAGTCTGGACCGCTTGGATCGCCGCGCCGACGGCCTCGGCCGCCCAGTGACCCTCGCGGATCTCGCCCTCGTGCCGCGAATCTGCCGCCGGCCAGCGGGTGGTCGGAAAGATGCCCAGGATGCGGTCCTTCTCCCCGCGCAGGATGCTCCGCTCGGCGAGTTTTGTCGAGCAAGTCCACCCGCAGTCCGTTGGCAATCCTGGACAGGGCGTCCTGCGGCTTCTTGCCCGATCGCTCCGAGCAGCGTTGCAGGGCCTGGTCCAGCACGGCGTCCCCGGTCGGTGTCGGGTCCCGCACCACAAGCCTGCCCTTCTTGACGTCCTCACCCTCAGCGGCCACACCGACCCGACCCTGCTCGGCCAGCTCGAGCACGCACGCGCCGGCAGCGCCAGGTCGAGGCTCGTGCCGTCGTAATGCGCGCACGCGCCTCGCAGCGCGGGAACATCCAGCGCGCGGTGCCCGTTGTCCTGCAGAAGTTGAGTCCCCTCGACTCAAGTGATTTGACGGTACGGCGCTGCGGTCTGACAATGGGTCGCAGTCATCCCACACTCACGAGGCAGGTAACTCATGGCACGAGCGGTCGGCATCGACCTCGGTACCACCAACTCCGTCGTCGCCGTCCTCGAAGGCGGCGAGCCCACGGTCATCGCCAACGCCGAGGGCGCGCGGACCACCCCGTCGGTGGTCGCCTTCGCGAAGAACGGCGAGGTGCTCGTCGGGCAGTCGGCGAAGAACCAGGCGGTCACGAACGTCGACCGCACCGTGCGGTCGGTCAAGCGGCACATGGGCACCGACTGGTCGATCAGCATCGACGACAAGAAGTTCACCCCGCAGGAGATCAGCGCCCGGGTGCTGCAGAAGCTCAAGCGCGACGCCGAGACCTACCTCGGCGACACCGTCGTGGACGCCGTGATCACCGTTCCGGCGTACTTCTCCGACGCCGAGCGGCAGGCCACTAAGGAGGCCGGTGAGATCGCCGGACTCAACGTCCTGCGGATCGTCAACGAGCCGACCGCCGCCGCGCTGGCCTACGGGCTGGACAAGGGCCAAAAGGAGCAGACCATCCTGGTCTTCGACCTCGGTGGTGGCACGTTCGACGTGTCCCTGCTCGAGATCGGCGACGGCGTGGTCGAGGTCAAGTCCACCCACGGCGACACCCACCTCGGTGGCGACGACTGGGACCAGCGCCTCGTCGATCACATGGTCAAGAAGTTCAACGCCGACAATGGCATCGACCTGTCCAAGGACAAGCTCGCGATGCAGCGACTCCGGGAAGCGGCGGAAAAGGCCAAGATTGAGCTGTCCGGCTCGCAGTCGACGGGTATCAACCTGCCCTACATCACCGCCGGAGCCGAGGGCCCGCTGCACCTGGACATCACGGTGAGCCGGGCGGAGTTCCAGCGGATGACCCAGGACCTGCTGGAGAAGTGCAAGTCCCCGTTCAACCAGGCGGTCCGTGACGCCGGCATCGACGTCAGCAAGATCGACCACGTCGTCCTCGTCGGCGGCTCCACCCGGATGCCCGCAGTCAGCGACCTGGTCCGCGAGCTGACCGGCGGTAAGGAGCCCAACAAGGGCGTCAACCCCGACGAGGTCGTGGCAGTCGGCGCTGCCCTTCAGGCCGGCGTGCTCAAGGGCGAGGTCAAGGACGTCCTGCTCCTCGACGTGACCCCGCTGAGCCTGGGCATCGAGACCAAGGGCGGCATCATGACGCGCCTCATCGAGCGCAACACGACCATTCCGACCAAGCGTTCGGAGACCTTCACCACGGCCGATGACAATCAGCCGTCGGTGCAGATCCAGGTCTTCCAGGGCGAGCGGGAGATGGCGGCGTACAACAAGAAGCTCGGCATGTTCGAGCTGACTGGCCTGCCGCCGGCGCCGCGCGGCGTGCCGCAGATCGAGGTCACCTTCGACATCGACGCCAACGGCATCGTGCACGTCAACGCCAAGGACCTCGGGACCGGCCGCGAGCAGTCGATGACCATCACCGGCGGCTCCGCGCTGCCCAAGGACGACATCGAGCGGATGATGCGCGACGCCGAGTCGCACGCCGACGAGGACAAGCAACGCCGCGAGGACGCCGAGACGCGCAACATCGCGGAGTCGCTGCAGTACCAGACCGAGCGGTTCCTGGCCGAGAACGGTGACAAGATCCCCGACGACCGCAAGAGCGAGCTGACCGACGCGCTGTCTGATCTGCGCGGCGCGCTCGGTGGCAGTGACACGACGGCCATCAAGGCCGCGCACGAGAAGGTCGCCAAGATCTCTCAGGACATCGGCGGTGCCATGTACGCCCAGCAGGCCGCCGACCAGGCGGGCGCCGGCGCGTCGATGGGTGATCCCGGTACGCCGGATGCTGACGGCTCGAGCGACGACGATGTCGTCGACGCGGAGATCATCGACGAGGAGCAGGGCCGGGACCAGAAGTGAGCCGGCCGGACCGCTCGGAGACCGAGGAGGTGCCGCGCGTCGTGATCCGTGACAAGCGACGCCTCGATCCGGTCACCGGTCAGGTGCGCGAGACCGCAGGTTCGTCGGAACCGGCGCCAGAAGCTGGGTCGCCGGGCGGCCAGCCTCCCGACGGTCAAGGGGGACTCCGGGACGAGCTCCTGGAACGCACCGCGGACCTGCAGCGGCTCAGCGCGGAGTACGCGAACTACCGGCGGCGGGTCGAGCGGGATCGGGTGGCTGTGGTCGACATCGCCCAGGATCGGGTGCTCGCCGCCCTTCTTCCGGTGCTCGACGATGTGGACCGGGCGCGGGAGCACGGCGACCTGGACGGCGCGTTCAAGGCCGTGGCCGAGCAGTTGGTCGCCGTACTGGCCAAGCATGGTCTGGACGCCTTTGGTGCGGAGGGCGAGCCCTTCGACCCGACCCGGCACGAGGCGGTGATGCACTCGACCAGCGAGGACGTCGACGGCCCGACCTGCATCGGGATCATGCGGCGCGGTTATCAGCGCGGTGACCGCGTCCTGCGGCCGGCGATGGTGGCCGTCGCAGACCCGGCCGAACCGACCGCGGAGACCGCCGAAGCGCGCGCGGGCGCAGACTCAGTCGAGCATTGAGGGGCGGCGACCCCAGATGAGCACAAGGGATTACATCGAGAAGGACTACTACGCCGCGCTGGGCGTCGCGAAGGGCGCCACCGGCGCGGAGGTCAAAAAGGCATACCGGGCGCTGGCTCGGGATTTGCATCCGGACAAGAACCCGGGCGATGCAAAGGCCGAGGCTCGCTTCAAGGAGGTCTCCGAGGCCTACGACGTCCTGTCCGACGACAAACGACGCAAGGAGTACGACGAGGCTCGGGCGCTGTTCGGCAGCGGCTTTCGCCCCGGCGGGTTCCGTCCGGGCCAGGGCGGCACCACCTTCGATGTGGGCGACATCTTCTCCTCGACCGGGCAGGGCGGCGCCGGCGGACTCGGGGACCTCTTCGGCGGCCTGTTCGGGGGATCTGCCGGCCGCAGCTCGGGGTCCAGCACGCCGCGACGAGGTCAGGACCTCGAGAGCGAGGCCACGCTCGACTTCGACGACGCCGCGAGGGGTGTCACGCTGCCGCTGCGGATCACCAGCCCCGGCGCGTGCACGACCTGCCGTGGCTCGGGCGCGCGGCCAGGGACGACGCCGCGGACCTGCCCGAGCTGCGGCGGCGTCGGCCTGGTGTCTCGGAGCCAGGGAGCGTTCGCTTTCAGCGAGCCGTGCCGCGACTGCCGCGGAACCGGCCAGGTGGTCGACGAGCCGTGTCCCGACTGCCTCGGCAGCGGGGTCACGAACCAGACCCGCACGATCACGGTGCGGATCCCGGCCGGCGTCAAGGACGGCCAGCGGATAAGGCTGGCCGGCAAGGGATCCCCGGGGGCTCGGGGCGGGCCGGCCGGAGACCTGTTCGTCGTCGTCCACGTGCGGCCGCACAACCTGTTCGGCCGCTCCGGTGACAACCTCACCCTCACGGTGCCGGTGACCTACGCCGAGGCAGCTCTCGGCAGCACTCTCACCGTTCCGACGCTGGACGGCGCGGTCACCCTCAAGGTCCCCGCTGGTACGTCGAGCGGCCGCACGTTTCGGGTCAAGGGCCGAGGTGTCGCCAACAGGCAGCGCACCGGCGATCTGCTCGTCACCGTCGAGGTGGCCGTGCCGCAGAACCTGTCCGTGGACGCCAGGCGGGCGCTCGAGGCGTACGCCGCCGCCCAGACCGAGGACCCGCGACCGAGGATCACCGAGCGGGTAGGCGGCACGGGTGGCTGATCTCGAGACTGGCGTTGCTGAAGACGCTCCCGTATTCGTCATCTCGGTGGCCGCGCAGCTAACCAGAATGCATCCGCAGACGCTGCGGCAGTACGACCGGGCCGGTCTGGTCAGCCCGGGGCGTACTTCCGGCGGCGGTCGGCGCTACAGCCCCCGGGATGTGGCGTTGCTGCGCGAGGTGCAGCGGCTGTCCCAGGAAGAGGGCGTGAACCTGGCCGGCATCAAGCGGATCATCGAGCTGGAGTCGCAGGTGGACGCGCTGCGTGACCGGATCACCGAGCTGCTCACCGAGCTGGCCGAGACACACGCCGCCGTGGTGGCCGCGACCAGCGCCGTGCATGCGTCGTACCGGCGCGATCTCGTTCCGCTGTCACAGCAGGCGCTGACTGTGTGGCGTCCGCAGCGTCGCCGCTGATGTTCCACAGCCGCCGTCGGCGGCCGCCGCGGCCGGTTGCCGCGGATTACGATGCGCACGTGGAGGTCGTCCCGTATCTCGGCACCGTGGTGTCGCCTTGTGCGCTGGCGATCGGCGCGATGTACGTGATCGTCGGCCAACTCGGTCACCGGATCGACGTGCTCGCCGGCACCGTCAACTCGCGCTTCGCCGATGTGAACCAGCGCTTCGATGACGTGAACCGACGCTTCGATGGTGTGGACCAGCGTTTCGACGACCTGCGGGCGGACATGAACACCCGCTTCGACGCTGTCGACAACCGGCTGGGCCGGCTCGAGACGCGGGTCGACACTCTCATCGGCACCGTGTCCGACCTCGGGCAGCGGGTTACCCGGCTCGAGGTCAGCGCCTAGTCACCGTCGAAGTGGCTCACAGCTCGCAGGATGTGACCACCTCACCTACCACGTTGTCGCAGGTGTCAAAGCCGCCGCCGCCCGAGAAGCTGTCGGTGCCGGTGCTCCCGACCAGGACATCGTCGCCGCCGAGGCCGACCAAGGTGTCATCTCCCCCAGAGCCGAGCAGATGGTTGACGTCGTTCGACCCGTTGAGCACATCGGCGAGCGTCGATCCCAGCACGCCTTCGAAGCCGGCCAGGCTGTCTCCGGTCGCATGCCCGCCGGATGCGGTCTGGGCGGCCAGGTCGACAGTGACGCCGGTGGGTGAGTACAGGTAGTAGACGAGGTCGAAGCCCGCACCGGCGTCCAGGACATCGCCGCTGCCCATTCCCATGAACACGTTGTCCGCTGAGTCACCGGTGAGCGTGTCGGCGAAGGCCGAACCGACCGCGCCCTCGATCGAGTCCAGCAGGTCCCCGGTGGCCGTTCCACCGCTGGCGGTGCCGGCGCCGACGTCGACCACGACCGCGGCGTAGGAGGCCGCATAGCTGGCCAGGTCGAGACCGAGGCCGCCCTCCAGGATGTCTGCGCCGCCGCCTCCGGTCAGTACGTCGTCACCGTCGTCGCCGGCGATCTCGTTCGCGCCGCTGTCGCCGATCAGTTCGTCTGCGAAGGGCGTCCCGATGATCGACTCGACCTCGTCGACCGTGTCGCCCTCGGCGTCACCGCCGAAGCCGGTGCCCAGACTGAGATCGACGTCGACTGCCGCAGGGGAGTCCTGGTAGGACACGACGTCCTCGCCGGCGCCGGTGCCGCCGTCCACCGCATCGGCTCCCGCACCGCCGTCAAGCACATCCCCGCCATCCTCCCCGAACAGCAGGTCGTCCCCGGCGACGCCGAAGAGCGAGTCGTCGCCGCCGCGCCCGCAGATCACGTCGTTCCCGCTGGTCCCCACGAGGGTGTCGTCCGCGGCAGTGCCGACGATCGTGCACAAGACCGGCTGGGCGACGTACACATCGCCGAGCACGCTGGTGTCCGCCGGATCGAGGTTGGTGGCCGAGGATTGAAAAGCGACCCGGCGACCCTGACCGGTCAGTGCCGCAGAATGACTGGACTGGTTCCCCTTCAGGCCTTCGGCCGTCGTCGAGGCGAGGGCGATGTCGCCCGTGACCAGGTCCTTGACGTAGAGGTCGGACGTGCCATCGGTGTCGGCCGGATCCAGATTGGTCGAAGTCGACGAGAACGCCACCCGCCTGCCGTCGTTGGACAACGCCGCCCCCTGGCTGCTCCCGTTGCCCTTGACCCCACTGTCCGATGTGGACACGAGCTGGATATCGCCGGTATTCAGGTTCTTCACGTATATGTCAGGAAGGGGGTCCGGGTCAGCTGGGTCCAAGTTGTCGGCGGCGGACTGAAAGGCAACTCGGGCGCCGCTGGCGGACAGCGAAGGGGCCAGGCTTATGTCGTTGCCCTTGCTGCCTGCGTCCGACGCCGAGGCGAGCATGACATCACCGTTCGTCAGGTCCTTGACGTAGATGTCAAGGGTGGCGTCCGTATCCCCCGGGTCGAGGTTGGTGGCATCGGACTGGAACGCGACGCGGTTTCCGGACGCGGCGATCGTCGAGATGAGGCTGCTGCCGTTGGACGCGAAACCGTTGTCCATGGCCGAGGCGAGGAAGACCGCTCCGGTGGAGAGGTCCTTGACGAAGACGTCGAAGCTTGTGTCGGTGTCGAGCGGATGCAGGTTGGTCGCGGAGGAGTAAAAGGCCACTCTGTTACCGCTGCCCGACAGGTCCGGGTTCAGGCTGAAGCCGTTGGCGATGTTTCGGCCAAGGTCGTCGAGGCCAATCTCACCTCACCGGTTGACACCGTCTTGACGAAGATGTCCTCACGGGTATTGGTGTCGGCAGGATCGAGATTCGTCGACTCCGAGCTGAAGGCGACGGTGTCGCCGCTGCCCGATATCGCCGGACCGCGGCTCTCGTCGTTCCCCTTGGTCCCGGTGTCCGATGCGGACACGAGGACGAGGTCACCGGTGGTGGAGTCCTTGACGTAGACGTCGTACAGGGAGTCGGTGTCCGATGGATCGAGATTCGTGGACTGGCTCATGAAGGCGACCTGGGCTCCACTGGAGGAGACGTCGGGGCCGTTACTGCTGTCGTTGCCTTTGACACCAGCGTCCGATGTGGATATCAGCTGCAGCGGTTTGGTCAGCGACAGCGCCTCGATCGAAGGGTCGGCCGCCGCCGACGGGGCAGGAACCACGAGAAGAACTGTTGCGGTCAGTACGCCGACAAGCCGGCGAGCGCTGCTCATCGGAGCTCGAAGGGCAGCGACGGGCGCGGGCGGGGGTCGGGGTCGGGCCAGCAGTCGGCGCCGTCCGCAGATGATTGGTAGCGCCAGCCCGGGCCGTCGGTGGCGACGGTCTCGACCGCTTCGACGAGGGCTGCGATGTCCGCCCTGCCGGTTCCGAGTCCCATGCTGAGCCGTACTGCACCTGGCATTGCCACGGTGTCTCCTTTGCTGAGGTTGGCATACAGGCCGGCGTCGACGTCGGGATCGATGCCGAGCAACGCGACCATGAGTGGGTGTGCGCAGAAGCAGCCGTGCCGTACGCCGATGCCGTACTCGGCGCTGAGTACCGCGGCGAGTTGCGCGTAGGGGAGCCGGCCGAGGTTGAATGGCAGGACGCCGATGCGGGGGTGCTCGGCCGACCACATCCGGTACTGCTCCAGGCCGGGGATCGCGGCCAGCCGGACAGTGGCGAACTCGAGCAGTTCCGTCTCGGCGGCGACCAGCGCATCCCTGTCGGTGGCTTGCAGCGTTCGGCAAGCGACGCCCAGCGTGACAGCACCGACGAGGTTCGGGGAGCCGGCCTCCTGCCGGTCCGGCAGATCGGCCCACAGCACCGAGTCCAGGCCGACGTAACGCACCGCCCCGCCCCCGGCCAGGAATGGTTCGCCCGCGGCCAGCCAGTCCGGGCGGCCGATCAGCGCGCCCGCCCCGAACGGGGCGTACAACTTGTGCCCCGACAGCGCCAGGTAGTCGATGTCCTCGGCGGCCATGTCGATGATCCGATGCGGGGCCAGTTGAGCAGCGTCGAGCAGGACGCGTGCGCCGTACCGGTGCGCCACTTGGGCGATCTCGGCGTACGGCCAGATCTCGCCGGTGACGTTGGACGCTCCTGTGACTGCCACCAGCAGGTGATCCCCGCCGGCAGTTGCCAGGGCCAGTTCCAAGGATGCCAGGGCGTGCTCCGGACTGTCCGGAACGGGAAGGTAGCTGACCCGGCGGCGGCGCCAGGGAAGCAGGTTGGCGTGGTGTTCGGCGCCGTAGGCGAACACCGAGGCGTCTGCGGGCAGCGCAGCCGCCACCAGGTTGATGGCGTCGGTGGTGTTGCGGGTGAACACGACGGTGTCGTCGTGACGAGCCCCGACAAAGGAGTGCACGGCCTCCCGGGCGCCTTCGTAGGCGGCGGTGGCCAGCTGCGACTTGTAGCCGGCTCCTCGGTGCACGCTGGAGTACCACGGCAGCAGCGCTTCGACCGCCTCGCTGACCGAGCTGAGGCAGGGAGCGCTGGCCGCGTAGTCGAGATTGACGTACCGCCGCCATCCGCCGGTCACCAATGGCACGTCCACGTCGGCACCGACCAGGGCCAGGTTCGCCGACCCCCGCAGTCGTGCCGGCACCGCCGCGTCACAGCTCACAGTCCACCGCCACTTCGCCGCCGGTGGGGTCGCAGGTGTCTGTGCCGGAACCGCCGTCGAACGAGTCGCCGGCCGGGGCCTCCGACGACGCTCTCGGCTGCGGGTTCGGTCCGTGCGACGGGCACCGCGAGGAAAGGTATGAGGGCGCAGGCTGCCAGTGCCAACAATGGTGATCTCATGGCCGGAGTACGGCGGAAGCGGCCCAATCGGTTCGCGCCCTGCCCGGCGCCGTACCCGGGCACGACTCGACGGACTGGGCTCGGGCACGCATGCTGGTGTGTGTGTCAACTGAACGCGGGGGCTGCCGGAACGGCAGGCGGCTGACCGGAGTACTCGTTTCAGTGCTGCTCACGGCCGGTTGCACGCAGGCTTCGTCCGGGGCGCCGGCGGAGTCCAGCCGGGCCACCACCCCCGAGTCAACCCCGGAAGTGTCGGTGACCGCCGAGCCGCTGGTGGCCGCAGTCGAAGTCGACCTTCGTGCCGGTATCGACGCGGCGACGGCGTTCGGCACCAGTCAGGGGCTCTCGGTCAGCATTGCCGTGATCGATCGGGCCCGCGGCGAGGAGGTCGCCAACGGCGCCGCCGCCGATACGCCGATCTGGGGAGCCTCCCTGGTCAAGCTGTTCATCGCCGACAACCTGCTGCACCGGCAGCGAGATGGCGAGTTCCAGCTCTCCGCTCAGGACCGCAGCGAGCTGGAGTCCATGCTCGTCGCGTCGGACGACGTCGCGGCGGACTCGCTGTACACCCGTTTCGGTGGGGAAGCCATGGTCACCGAGGTGGCGCAGCGTTACCAGCTGCCGAGCGTCGTCCCGACGAACCAGGCCGGCTTCTGGGAACTGACGATGATGTCCGCCCGCGACGTCGCCCGCTACTACGACCGCTTCCTGGTCCGGACGCCACCAGCGGATCGGGACTACCTACTCGACCTGCTGCGGCGCACGGCGATGATCGCGATTGACGGCTTCGACCAGTTCTTCGGCATCCCGACCGCCCTGCCGGCGCAGACGTGGGCGATCAAGCAGGGCTGGATGTGCTGCCCCCGGGATACCAGCTATCTGCACACGACCGGCGTCCTCGGTACCGACGACCGGTACGTCGTGGCCATCCTCAGCAGCGATCCGGGCGTCTTCTCCACTGCCTATTCCACCGACGTCCTCAGTAAGGTCACGTCGCTCATCTTCCCGCCGGGATCGATCGAAGGGGGCTGAGACCCGACGGTTGAGCGGAACAGACTCAACTCTGTGCACGTTGCAGCCTGCTGGAGACTGAGTATCCGGAGGCTCGATGGAATCCAAACTGACCACCCAGTCACAGGAGGCGGTGGCCGCGGCGCAGCGGCTGGCCGTCGACCGCGGCAACCCGGCATTGGAGCCGGTGCATCTACTGTCTGCCCTGCTGGCCCTGACCGAAGGAATCACGGCCCCGCTGCTGCAGGCGGTGGGCGCCGACGTCACCGCGGTTCGAACGGCAACCCAGGTTGCGGTGGCGGCGGTGCCCAGTGCGAGCGGAGCCACCCTGTCCGCCCCGCAGGCGTCACGGGACTTCATCAAGGTGCTGTCCGAAGCGGGATCCCAGGCCACCGCGCTGGGCGACGAGTACATCTCGACCGAGCACCTGCTGGTCGGTCTCGCCGCCGCCGGCGGTGCAGCCGCGACGATCCTGACCAGCAACGGGGCGACCTCTCCGGCGCTTCTCGCCGCGTTCAGCACCGTCCGCGGTTCCCGCCGGGTGACCAGCCCCGACCCGGAATCGACGTACCAGGCCCTGGAGAAGTACGGCGTCGACCTCACCGAGCGCGCCCGTGAAGGCAAGGTCGACCCGGTCATCGGCCGGGACACCGAGATCCGGCGGGTCGTGCAGGTGCTGTCCCGGCGTACCAAGAACAATCCGGTGCTGATCGGTGAGCCGGGTGTCGGCAAGACCGCAATCGTCGAGGGGCTGGCCCACCGGATCGTTGCCGGTGACGTGCCGGAGAGCCTCAAGGGCAAGCGGCTGATCGCTTTGGACCTGTCCAGCATGATCGCCGGCGCCAAGTACCGCGGCGAGTTCGAGGAGCGGCTCAAGGCCGTCCTGGCCGACATCAAGGATTCCAACGGCGAGATCGTCACGTTCATCGACGAGCTGCACACCGTCGTCGGCGCCGGCGCAAGTGGCGAGTCCGCGATGGACGCCGGCAACATGCTCAAGCCGTTGCTTGCCCGCGGCGAGCTCCGGATGGTCGGCGCGACGACGTTGGACGAGTACCGCAAGTACATCGAGAAGGACGCCGCGCTGGAGCGGCGATTCCAGCAGGTGTACGTCGGAGAGCCGTCGGTCGAGGACACGATCGGCATCCTGCGCGGCCTCAAGGAGCGCTACGAGGTGCACCACGGCGTACGCATCACCGACGCGGCAATCGTCGCGGCCGCGACGCTGTCCGACCGCTACGTCACCGCGCGTTTCCTTCCGGACAAGGCGATCGACCTTGTCGACGAGGCCGGATCCAGGCTGCGGATGGAGATCGACTCCCGGCCCGTCGAGATCGACGAGGTGGAGCGGATCGTTCGCCGGCTGGAGATCGAGGAGATGGCACTGTCCAAAGAGGACGATGCCTCTTCGCGTGAGCGGTTGGAGCGGCTGCGAGGCGATCTCGCCGACCGGCGCGAGACGTTGAGCGGGCTGACCGCCCGCTGGCAGCGGGAGAAGGGCGGCATCGACCGGATACGCGTCCTCAAGGAAGAACTCGAGGCGGCGCGAGGCGAGTCCGAGCGGGCCGAACGAGACGGCGACCTCGCCCGCACGGCAGAGCTGCGCTACGGCCGAATCCCTGCGCTGGAGCGGGATCTGGCGTCGTTGACCGACCACGCGCCGGCCGAGACCGCAGATGCTCCAGGCGGCCGCTCGCCGGCCGCACCAATGCTCAAGGAGGAGGTCGGCCCCGACGACGTCGCCGACGTCGTGGCTGCCTGGACCGGCATCCCGGCCGGGCGGCTGCTGGAGGGCGAGACCGCCAAGCTGCTCCGGATGGAGCTGGTGCTGGGCTCCCGTGTTGTGGGGCAAGACCAGGCGGTGCGGGTTGTTTCAGACGCGGTCAGGCGTGCACGTGCAGGCGTGTCCGACCCGGACCGGCCGACCGGATCGTTCCTTTTCCTCGGCCCGACCGGTGTGGGCAAGACCGAGCTTGCCAAGGCGCTCGCGGAGTTCTTGTTCGACGACGACCGGGCGATGGTGCGCATCGACATGAGCGAGTACGCCGAGAAGCACTCGGTGGCTCGCCTGGTCGGAGCGCCTCCCGGCTACGTCGGCTACGACGCCGGCGGCCAGCTCACGGAGGCGGTACGCCGGCGGCCGTACTCCGTCGTACTGCTGGACGAGGTCGAAAAGGCGCACGCCGACGTGTTCGACGTGCTGCTGCAGGTGCTCGATGACGGCCGGCTCACCGACGGGCAGGGTCGCACCGTCGACTTCCGCAACACGATCCTGATCCTCACCTCGAACCTCGGCTCTGCGTTGATCGCGGAGTCCGGCTTGGACAGTGTGGGGGTGCGGGACGCGGTGATGGGCGTGGTGCGGCTGCACTTCAAGCCGGAGTTCATCAACCGGCTCGACGACGTCGTGGTGTTCGCCTCGCTCGGTTCGGAGGAACTGGCGTCCATCGTGGACATCCAGGTCGACATACTGGCGCGACGGCTGGCGGCTCGCCGGCTGGACCTGCAGGTGACGCCGGCGGCGCGAGAGTGGCTCGCGGTGAGCGGCTTCGACCCGGTGTACGGCGCCCGCCCGCTGCGCCGGCTCGTCCAGTCCGCCATCGGCGACCAACTTGCCACCGCGCTGCTCGCCGGTGACATCCGCGACGGAGACATGGTTTTGGTGGACCTCACCCCCGGCGCGGACGCCCTCAGCGTGACCGCCGCCGATCGCACGCCGACCGCGGAGCCGGTCGGCGCCTAGCCCGGCCGCCGGCCGGTCAGCGGGTCAGCCGCGGTGATGACGAGTTGCACGACGGTACCCGCGGAGTCGGTGGTGCCCCGGGTGGTGATGGTCCCGCGGGTGGTGAGGAAGTCGACCTCGCACTGCTTGATGCCCGGTTGCAGGACGCTCGCCACGACACAGGAGGCGGCGGTGTGCCCGGAGACGTCCCCGGAGACGGTGTGGCTGTAGACGGAGAACGAGTCGTCGGCCGACGGTCCCACCGGAGCGACGTCGATGGGAGTGAGGGTGTCGAGCGCAGTGGTGAACTCGATGGTTTTCACGATGCGCGCCGATGCCCCTTGGGTACCCGCAGAGACCAGCAATACCGCCATGCCCAGCACGAAGGACTGTCTCGTTGGCTGGTCCGGTCCCGCTTCCGTGGAACCCGCAATCCGGTGAGGATGAGCCGGTGCTCGTAGGCCGCGACTCTGAGCTGCGACGCGTCGCGCTGCTACTGGCGGACGCTCGCTCTGGGCGAGCGGGCGTCGCCGGGCTGGTCGGTGCTGCCGGGGTGGGCAAGACCGCGCTGCTGGACAGCGCCGCCGATGCTGCTGGCCGGGCGCGCCGACACCGATCTGCCGCCAAGTGTGGACCAGCGGGTCGCGCTGGAAGGCCTCGACACCGAGGGCGCCGGGCAACTCCTGCAGCAGCGTCGCCCCGAGCTGCACCCTGACGTCGTACGGCCGCTCGTGTCGCGGTGCGGCGGCAACGCCCTCGCGTTGGTGGAGTCCGCGGCCGACCTGGATCAGGAGCAGGTGCGCGGCCATTCCGCCCTGGATCAGGACAGTCGGGTGCCGGCCCGGGTCCGTGCCGCGTACGGAGCACGCCTGGCCGTGTTGCGCGCTCGGGCGCTGCGGCTACGTGCCCTGCTCGCCCCGCGAGGTGACTACGACGCTGGCTTCGACGCCTCGGTTGCCCTGGACGAGGCGGTGGGTCTGCGCTTTCACGCTGCCCGGACCCTGCTGTGTCATGGCGAGCGGCTGCGCCGAGACCGCCGGAGGGGTGGACGCGAGGGCGCGCTTGGCGCGCTGCCTCGATGTGTTCCAGGCGCTGGAGGCGGGCCCGTGGGTGGCTCGCGCGAGGCGGAACTCGTGGCCTGCGGGGGTTCGCTCCGCGCCGCTACCGGCGCACCGGTGTCCGCGGCGCTCACCCCCCAGGAGTTGCAGATCGCGGAACTCGTGGCCGGAGGACCGCGCAACCGTGAGATCGCCGGAAACCTGGTCCTGTCCCTGCGCACGGTGGAGGTCCACCTCAGTCGCGTCTTCCGCAAGCTGGAGATCTCCAGCCGCACCCAACTGGTGGCCCGGATGGGCGACTGACGCCGGCTGCCTGCGCCGCCGGACTGTCGGTGGTGCGGCGTACGGTCCCCGCCATGCGATTCGCGATCAACATCCCGCCGTTCACCGACGCCGGCACGGTCGTCGACATCGCGGTCGAGGCGGAGACGGCGGGCTGGGACGGCGTGTTCCTGTGGGATCACCTGCAATGGATCCCGGACCAGCTCATCGACGTCCACAACCCGTGGGTGCTGCTCGGAGCGATCGCCCGTTGCACGGCTCGGGTGCGCGTTGGAACGTTGGTGACACCGCTGTCCCGCCGGCGGCCGTGGCAGGTGGCGAAGGAGTTGATCACGCTGGACCACCTCAGCGCCGGTCGGGCCGTACTCGGCGTCGGTCTCGGCGAGACACCGGAGTCGGACTTCGCCGCGTTCGGCGAGCCCGACGGCACCCGCGACCGAGCAGTCCTGCTGGACGAGGGGCTCGAGGTCCTGGATGGGCTGCTGCGTGGCGACCACGTCGCCCATCGGGGCCCTCACTTCCGGGTGGACACGAGGGTGTCGCCACGACCGTTACAGGAGCCGCGTCCCCCGATCTGGGTCGCCGGAATCGTCCCCAACCAACCTCCACTGCGCCGCGCCGTGCGCTACAACGGGATCGTCCCCATCGGCCGCGAATTACTCCTACCGGACCAGCTGGCGGCGTACATCGGACCGCACCTGCGGCCGGAGTGGGACGTCGTGTCGCCGTGGGCGCCGGGCGTGCCAGCCGAGGAGTACGCCGACGCCGGAGCCACCTGGCTGGTCGAATCGACCGAACCGCTCGGGGACTGGGTGCCGGAGTTCCGGCAGCGGGTGAACGCGGGTCCGGTGCTGCGGTAAGCCATCGGTAACGCCGGATTCCCCTGCGGAGGACGCCACCGGCGCACAATGACTGCATGCCCCCCTTACGAACGCCGCTCGGCGGCGTTCGTGCGGCGATCACGGGGGTGGCTGCCGCCGGGGTTGCACTGGGCGCAGGCGAGTTGGCCGCCGGACTGATCGATCCGGGATCCTCGCCGGTGCTGGCCGTCGGCGCGGCCGCCGTGGACCTGAGCCCGCGGGCGACCACCGAGTTCGCTATCAGCACGTTCGGGAGCAACGACAAGCTCGCCCTCCTGATCGGGTTGCTCGTCGTCCTCGGCCTCGCCGCCGCGGCGCTCGGAAGGCTGGCCGCCCGCCGGCGGATCGCCGGCGTCCTCGGGCTGGGTGTCCTGGGCATGCTCGGCGCGGTAGCCGCGCTGAGCCGTCCCGGTGCGACCCCGCTGGCTGCGGTGCCGTCCGTGCTCGCCTGGGCAGCGGGCACCGCCGCGCTGATCGTCCTTCTCCGCCTGCTGCCGGTCGGTCCGAAACCCGCTGCCAGTCCGTCAGCAGCAGCGGTGACACCGGGGGAATTCGAACGCCGACGCTTCGTGCTCGCGGCGGGGGCGGCGGCCGGTGTGGCCATCGTCACCGCCGGTGCCGGCACGCTGGTCCAGCGTTCGCGGGACGTCGCACAGGCACGCGAGGCGCTGCTCGTGCCGGCGGCCGCGGCTCCGAACGCGCTGCCGGAGTCCGGATCAGAAGCCACCGGATTCCCTGAGCTGGCCGGGCTGAGCCCACTGCTGACGCCGAACGAGCAGTTCTACCGGATCGATACGGCCCTGCGAGTGCCGCAGATAGCACCGGCGGACTGGTCGCTGCGCATTCACGGTCGGGTGGACCGCGAGTTGCGGCTGAGCTTCGACGACCTGGCCGGCCGGGACGACCTGATCTCCGCCGACATCACCCTGACCTGCGTATCCAACGAGGTCGGCGGCCCGCTGGCCGGCAGCGCCCGGTGGGTCGGCGTACCGCTGGCGCACCTGCTGGCCGAAGCCGGCGTGGAGCCGGGAGCCGACCAGGTGCTGACCCGCTCCGTGGACGGCTGGACCTGCGGGACGCCCACGATGGACTGCCAGCGCACCCCCAACGCGATGCTCGCCCTGACGATGAACGGCGAAGCGCTGCCGCTCGAACACGGTTTTCCGGTCCGCATGATCGTGCCGGGACTGTACGGCTACGTCTCGGCGACAAAGTGGATCGTGGACATGGAGCTCACCACGTTCGGCGAGTCCGACGCCTACTGGGTGCAGCGGGGGTGGGACGTGAGCGGGCCCATTCAGACGTTCTCCCGGATCGATCTTCCCCGGCCGGGCCGCAGCCTCAGCGCGGGCACCGCCGCCATCGCCGGCGTCGCGCATTCCGGTTCCGGTGGTATCGGCGCAGTCGAGGTGCGCATCGACGATCTGCCATGGCAGCAGGCCCGGTTGGCTCCGAGCACGAGCACTCAGCTGTGGCGGCAGTGGTATCTGCCCTGGGAGGCCGCGCGTGGCCTGCACATGATCGCCGTGCGGGCCATCGACGGAAAGGGCAGGACGCAGACCAGCGACCGCTACCGGCCGTACCCGAATGCCGCCTCGGGATGGCACTCAGTTCGCGTCGACGTGGCCTGACCGCTATCCGGTCAGCCTGTCCGTCGTGCACTCCTGGAGCTCCTGAGAGGTCGGCGTGCCGCTGAGTTCATCGGTGCAGTCGGAGAAGACGTTGACGAAGACGACGAGGAACACGATCCCGATGGCCGCTCCGATGAGCCCGGTGATGAGGCCGGCAATGGCCACTCCGCGGTTCGTCGCACGACCCTTCTTGGCCCGGCCGATGCCGACCGCCCCGAAGATGATGGCGAGCAGGCCGAGCAGGATGCCCACCGGGAAGAAGAACACGCCCAGCGGGATCGAGAGGATGCCGAGCACGAGTGCCGCGATGCCCAGGCCGTTCTTGGGCGGTTGCTGCTGGCCGCCGTACCCGGGACCTGGCCCGTAGCCCACCGGCCCAGGCGCGGTCGGATACTGCCCCGGCGCCTGCGGGTAAGGGCTCGGTCCCTGCTGAGGGTACGGACTCGGTGCCGGCGCTGCGGCGTATGGCGGCGGCTGCTCGGGTCCCTTCTGCAACGACGGGCGACCGTCCGCCGGTCGCTGGCTTCGCGGGTCCGGGTCCTGGCTCATCGCTCACTCCTCGCCTGCGGCGCCGATCGCACCGCGCCAGCCTAGGGCTTGCCGCGAGCATCCTGGAACGGCGGGCCGGTAGGTTCGCAGCGTGAGCGAGGGCAGCGCGGGCGGGGATGACCGACCCGCTCAGATGCCGCGCGAGGTCCGGTTGGCCAGCGCACTGCTGACCGCCCTGGGTGCGGTGCTGGTCGTCAACGCGGTCGTCGCCCTGCTCTATCGCGACGATCTCCGAGCGGCCGCCGAGGACGGTGTCAGCACGGTGCTGTCCTCGGCTCAGGTGAGCGCCATCCTGATCGTCGTGACCGTGCTGCTCCTGCTGCTCGGCGGACTGCTCGTCTTGACCGGCGCGCAGATCCGCCGCGGCCGGCAGTGGGCCCGTGTGCTCGCCTTTGTGACTGCCGGCATCCTGATCCTCATCACCGGCATCGGCGCGTTGGCCGGCGGCGGGCTGCTCGCCGCGGTGCTCCTCGGCGCGGCGGTGGGCGTCGTCGCGCTGTTGATGCAGTCATCCGTCGCCGCCTTTTTCGAGCACCGCGCCCATGGCCGCTGAATCGGCGCCCAGCGCCCTGCCGCAGCAGGTGCGGCTGGCGGCCATCATGCTGCTGGGGCTCGGTGGCCTGCTCGTGCTGAGCGGCGTCCTCGTCTTCGTCGTCCGGACGAACATCGCCGACGGTGTCGTGACCGCGGCGCAGGAGCAGGCGACCAGTGAGGTCCCCAGCCGTTCCGAGCTCGTCGGGAGCTTGTCCGTCGTCGGAGTGATCTTCGTGGCCCTCGGCGCCGGCTCGCTGATCACCGGCTACTACGTTCGAAAGCGCAAGTCGTGGGCCCGTTTCGCCGGCGTCGGGCTCGGTGTGCTGTTGGGCGTCCTGGGTGTCCAGTTCCTGTTGGCCGGCGGTGGCGGGCTGCTTGCGCTGTTGCTGCCGGTGGGAGCCATCGGCGTCGCCGTCACGGTCGTGTCCGCATTGCTGAGCGTTTCGGCCGCGCGCTGGTTCCGCGGCGAGCCGGCATGACCCGGGCGCTGATCACCGGTGCGACCGCCGGGATCGGCGCCGCTTTCGCCGCGCAGCTCGCCGCGGCCGGCACGGACCTGGTGCTGGTCGCCCGCGGCGAGGAACGGTTGGCCTTCGCCGCGGCGGCTCTTCGGCAGCGGTACGCCCGTCGCAGTGGACCTACTCCCGGCGGACCTGTCGATCCGCGCGGACTGCGCCCGGGTCGAGCAGCGGCTGCAGTCACCGAATGCCGTGGACCTGTTGGTCAACAACGCGGGCATCGGCGCACGCGGGATGTTCCTCGACTCCGATCTCGCCGCCGAGGAGGAGATGCTGGCGGTCAACGTGGCCGCGGTGATGCGGCTGACCCACGCCGTACTGCCCGGGCTGATCGGGCGGGGCCGCGGCGGGATCATCAACGTGTCATCCATGGCCGGTTTCATCCCGACCGGCACGGGTGCGTCTTACGCCGCGACCAAGGCTTGGGTGACGCTGTTCAGCGAGTCGCTGTCGATGACTGTGGCCGGAACGGGCGTCCGCATCACCGCGGTCTGCCCGGGTTACACGCGGACGGAGTTCCACTACCTGATCCGTGACGAACCGGTCGACGTTCCACGCCGGCTCTGCCTGCGCGCCGCGACCGTGGCACAGGCCGCCCTCGCCGGCAACCGGCGCGGCCGTGTGCTGAGCGTGCCCGGCCGGACGTACCGGGCGGCCGCACTCGCCTCCCGGTTGGTTCCGCGGCCACTCCTTCGAGTTGCTAGCGCGCGGGTGGCTGGACGCTGATCGGCAACTCCACGTGATCTCGGTTCAGCGGACCGTGACCAACTCGTGCCGCGAAAACCTGAACCGCTGACCCACGCCGGGCGAACGCCTAGCGTGATCGACACCGAGACCGTTGCGCCGGAGCGGGCAGTGAACCCGTGGCCGCGCCGGGTTCGCGCCGCCATTGCGGGCATCATCGCCGCCTTGGTTGCACTCGGCGTGGCTGAGTTGATCGCCGGCTTGATCGGGCCGAACTCCTCCCCGGTCGTTGTGGTCGGCGGGGCCGTCATCGATGTCACGCCGCGACCGGTCAAGGACTTCGCGATCACTACGTTCGGTGAGTCCGACAAGATCGCGCTGGTCATCGGAACACTCGCCCTGATCGTGGTTTTCGCGCTCGCCATCGGTCTGCTGTCGTTGCGCGACCGCCGGATCGGTGTCGCCGGGATCGCCCTGTTCGGGGCCCTGGGTGCGTTCGCGGCGTTCACCCGGCCGACCGGAGACATCCTCGACACACTGCCGTCGATCCTCGGCGCCGTCGTCGGGGCCGGGGCGCTGCTGCTGATGATCGCGGCGCTCACGCAGCCGGCCGTCGAGGCAGCCGACTCCGATCGCTCGGTCGAGGCCAGGCGGTCCAATCAGTCAACCGGGCTACTCGACAACCTCAGGCAGAATCTGGCCCGACGCGACCGCAAGTCCACCTCGATGGACCGCCGCGGTTTCTTCATCGCCAGCGGTGTGGCCGCGGGAGTCGCGGCAATCACCGGCAGCGCCGGCACTCTGATCCAGCGCCGGTTCGACATCAGCAACGCCCGGGCGGCCCTGGACATCCAGACGCCGGCCGACGCCGCGGCCGCTGTGCCCGCCGGTGCCGACCTCGCTGCAGAGGTCCCCGGTCTGACGCCGCTGTTCACCGACAATGCCGACTTCTACCGGGTCGACATCAACATCACCGTCCCGCAGGTGTCACCGACGGACTGGTCGCTGCGGATCCACGGCCGGGTGCGGAACGAACTCACCTTCAGCCTGGCCGACCTGATGAGCCGCGACGACATCATCGAGCGCGACATCACCATCACCTGCGTCTCCAACACCGTGGGCGGCGACCTGGCCGGCAGCGCCCGCTGGATCGGCGTACCGCTTCGGAATCTGCTCGACGAGGCCGGCGTCGAGGACGGCGCCGATCAGGTCCTCACCACGGCGGTCGACGGCTTCACCATCGGTACGCCGACCGAGGACTGCCTGCGCACCGAAAACGCGATGCTGGCTTTCGCGATGAACGGCGAACCGTTGCCGGCCGAGCACGGGTTTCCGGTGCGGATGCTGGTTCCGGGCCTGTACGGCTATGTCTCGGCCACCAAGTGGATCGTTGACATGGAGCTGACGACGTTCGATGCGGTCGATCCGTACTGGGTTCAGCGAGAATGGGATGTCACCGCTCCCATAAAGATCTCCGCCCGGATCGATACGCCGGCCTCGGTCGGCGTCAAGGCCGGCGATCTGGTGATCGCCGGGGTGGCCTGGGCGCAGACCCGGGGCATCGACAGGGTCGAGGTGCGGATCGACCGCGGCGACTGGCAGGAAGCCGAACTGGCCGCGGAAACGAATGTCCAGATGTGGCGGCATTGGCGACTGCCGTGGCGGGCCGAGACCGGCCAGCACACGCTGACCGTCCGCGCGACCGACCAGAACGGCGAGCTGCAGACCGAGGAACGGGCCGAGCCCTTCCCGAACGGCGCCGCCGGCTGGCACACCCTGCAGGTGTTCATCCAGTGAACACCGGCAACAGCACGACCCGTGACACGTCTCGCCATCGGCGAGCGCTGAACTTCCTCGCCGACGGCGAGAGGAGATACCGGCCTAGGGCGACAGTCGCCTGGCCAATCACCATGGAAGGAGCACCACCGGTGAAAAGCACCATGCGGATGCGCGCCATCCTGCTCACCGCCGTGGCCGGCATGACCCTCTCGGTCGCCGCCTGCGGAAGTGACGAGCCCACTGACACCAGTACGGGCGGGGGAACCACGGAAGAGACCACCGAGAGCGAAGAGGCAACCGAGGCCGAGGAGACCACGGAATCCGAGGCGGAGACAGCGGGCGAGAACTTCGGCGATGGCTGTGCCGCGGTTCCCACCGAGGGTGAAGGCAGCTTCGAGGGCATGACCGACGACCCGGTCGCGACAGCGGCCAGCAACAACCCTGAGCTGGAGACCCTGGTTGCGGCTGTGACGGCTGCTGATCTGGTCGACACGCTGAACGGGCTGGAAGCGGCAACCGTGTTCGCTCCGGCGAACTCGGCGTTCGATGCGATTCCTCCGGCCGACCTCGACGCGCTGCTGGCCGACCCGGCGGCTCTGGGCAACATCCTGACGTACCACGTCATCGGCGAGCGGCTCAGCCCGGAGGACCTGGCCGGGACCTTCACCACGGTTCAGGGTGCAGAGCTGACCATCGAGGGCAGCGGTGAGGACTTCACCGTCGGCGACGGCGGCTCCACGGTCGTCTGCGGCGACGTGCAGACCGCCAACGCCACCGTCTACATCATCGACACGCTGCTCAGCCCGCCTGCGTGATCTGAGTTGACAAACTGTGCCCCCGGAGCCAACGGCTCCGGGGGCACAGTGCTGTCGGCCGGAGGGCTGGTCAGCCAGTCCCGAGGAGGACGGTCGCCAGTTCCTCGCGGCGCGACCGCCCGGTGCCGTCGAAGGCGGTGATCCATTGGGCGCGTTTGTAGAAGCGGTGCAGCGAATGATCCCAGGTGAAGCCGATCCCGCCCATGGCCTGGATCGCGTTCTCACACGCGAGCACGGCGCCCTCGCCGGCGGACAGCACCGCGACCGTCACCGCCTCCTCGGCATCGGCTGCCGCAGCGGCGACGCTCCACGCGGCGCGGTAGGCAAGCGATCGGCCGAGCTGCAGCGCGGTGTAGATGTCGGCGATCCGATGCGACACGCCCTGGAAGGTGCCGATCGGTCGACCGAACTGGGTTCGCTCCCGCGCGTGCGCTGAAGACAGATCCAGAGCGTGCTGCGCTATCCCCACCGCCTCGCAGGCCAGCAGCGCTGTCGCTCGCAGCCGGACCGCGTGCAGTGCATCCTCGGCCGCTCCCGGTGCGAGCACCAGCTCGGCCTCGATGTCCTCCAGCCGGAGATCGGCGAATCGGCGCGTGGTGTCCATCGTGGACACCGGACAAACGGTTGCCGCGTCGACCGCGACCTGCCAGACGCCGATGCCGTCCGGTCCGGCCGCGACGACCAGCACAGCTTCTGATTGGGCCAGATCCGGTACCTGCTGCTTACTCCCGGTCAGCCGCCACACCCCGGACCGCTGCCTCGCTGTGGTCGCCGCGGACACCGCGGCCGAGCGCAGATCCGTCGTACCCCGCTCGGCCCACGCAAGCGTCGTCGGTCGCTCGGGCACTGCACCGAGCACCGGCGCGGCCAGCGCGACCGAGGACCACCACGGTCCCGGGTACAACGCGTAGCCGCTCTCTTCGGCCAGTACGGCGTACTCCAACATCCCGAGGTCCGGGTCCAGCCAGCCGAGGGCGCCGAGCTGCCGCCACGACGCCGGATCCCAGCCGGTGTCGCTGTCCGCGAGCCGAGCCACCTGCTCGGTCGGGTAGCGCCCTGACAGCCAGGATCGGGCGGCGGCGCGCAGCATTTCCTGCTCCTCGGAAAATGCGAAATCCACTGTGCTGAGTCCTATCGGGAGCGCGGCAGGCCGACGACCCGCTCGGCGATGATGTTCCGCAGCACCTCAGACGTGCCTGCCTCGATGGTGTTCCCTCGACTCCGCAGCTTCTGGTACTGCCAGAAGCCCGACCAGAACCCACCGTCGCCGTCCAGCTGGGCATCCGAGCCGAGCAGCTCCAGCGCCAACGTGGTCACTCGCTGGTTTGTCTCCGACCAGCACAGCTTGGCCACCGATCCCTCCGGCCCGGGGACTCCGGTCTTCATCAGTGTGGTCAGGGACCGGAAGTTGGTGTATCGCAGCCCTTCCAGTTCGACGTACAGCGCCGCGACCCGGTTGCGCACGACCGGATCGCCGGCCGCCCCCACCGCCTTGACGGTTTCGAGCAACCGGGCCATGTTTCCCTCCAGCGAGGAGGTGAGCGCGAAACCCAGTGTGCCGCGCTCGTGCAGCAGCGTCGTCATGGCGACCGCCCAGCCGTTGCCGGGCGCGTCGACGACGTCTTCGACGGGTATCCGGACGTCGGACAGGAAGATCTCGTTGAACTCGGGATCACCGGTGATCTGGCGCAGCGGGCGGACCTCCACCCCGGGCGCGTGCATGTCGAGGATGAAGTATGTCAGCCCGCGGTGCCCCGCCGCGGCGGGGTCCGTGCGGGTCAGCAGGATGCAGTAGTCGGCGATGTGCGCCCAGGACGACCAGACCTTCTGGCCGTTGACGAGGTAGCTGTCCCCGTCGAGCTCCGCGCGGGTGGCGACACTCGCCAGGTCCGATCCGGAGCCGGGCTCGGAGAAACCCTGACAGAAGATCGTCTCACCGGACAGGATCGACGCGAGGTGCTGCTTCTTCTGGGTGTCGGTGCCGTGCACCATGATCGTCGGGCCGGCCATCCCGAGGCCGATGACGCCGATGTGCTCCGGGGCATGAACCCGTCCGGTCTCCTCGAGGTAAATCGCCTGGTAGCTGTACGGTTTGCCGCCACCGCCGTACTCCGTGAGCCAGGTCAGCCCCGCGTAGCCGGCGTCGAAGAGCCGTCGGGTCCACTCCCGGCGTAGGGCGACGTCCTGGTGGCCGACCTGCGGCGGCCGGTCGGCCCAGTCCGTCGGCAACGCCTCCCGGAGCCACCGGCGTAGGTCAGCACGGAAGTCCGCCTCGTCCGGGGTGTCTCTGAAGTCCATGCCGCTCCTCGGCTCAGGTCCGAATCGGACTCTAACCCGTTATCGGCGGTTGCCACGCTGGTCCCGCCGCGCCCCCGCATAGGGTCGGTTGATGATCGACCGTGACCGACTGCTGGAACTCATCCGGGAGATCGCCGTCGTCCGCGGACCGGTCAGGCTGTCCAGTGGTCTGCAGGCGGACTGGTACGTCGACCTGCGGCGGATCACCTTGCACTGCGAGGCCGCCCCTCTGGTCGGCGCGGTCATGCTGGAGCTGACCAGGGACTGGAATTACGACGCAGTCGGCGGGCCGACGCTGGGCGCTGACCCGGTTGCCGCGGCCATGCTGCACGCCAGCGGCGGTCGGCTGGACGCCTTTGTGGTGCGCAAGGAGGAAAAGGCGCACGGGATGAACCGGCGGATCGAGGGGCCGGACATCGCCGGGCGGCGCGTGCTGGTCGTCGAGGACACCTCGACCACCGGCGGCAGCCCGCTCGGTGCGGTCGAGGCGGTGCGTGCGGCAGGTGCCGAGGTCGTCGGCGTTGCGGTGATCGTCGACCGCGGTGCGGAGGCCGCCGTGACTGCCGCCGGCCTGAGTTACCGGGCGGCGTACGGCGTGGCCGACCTCGGCCTCTGACGCCGGCGGGAACGGGACGGGTGGTGGGGTCAGTCGCGGTCGCCGGCAGCGGCGTCAGGTGAGCCGGGCCAGCACCGTCCGCGCCTCGTTGGCGAACTCGGAGTCGACGACGACGTCGTAGCGCCCCGCGGACAGCTGCTGCCGGGAGACGAAGTCGCGCTTGCCCCCGGACAAGGCGTGTCCCGCCAATCCGAACGCGGCGCCGGCAAGCACACCGAACAGCAGCCCCCAGAGCAAGAGCCCGAGGAAGCTGTCGACCTCCGGCGCGAACAGCCCGAGGAACAGTCCGATGAGCAGGCCGAACCAGGCGCCGCTGGCCGCTCCGGCCAGCGCCGCCCGGCCGTAGTTGAGCCGGCCGTAGACCAGCTCCACCATGCGCAGGTCGGAGCCGATGATGGCGGTGCGCTCGACCGGAAACTTCTCGTCGGAGAGGAAGTCGACAGCACGCTGTGCCCCGGCGTACTCGGGATAGGAACCGACCAGCTCACGGGCGGCCAAGCTGCGGGCGGGATTCGGATTCATCTGCGACCTCCGTTGTCAATGGTCCCACGGTGCCAAGGGGTCCCGCCGGAGCACAACGCGCTCGGCCATGTCAAGGTCCGCACAGGAGCACCTGAGAGTGCCTGCGGCTGGCTACCGTTGCCGGCATGGACCTGACCTCCTTGGACGTGGCCACCACCGAGACCGGATCGTTGATCGTGTTGGGCATCCTCGTCCTGCTGGCGGTGGCGGTCCTGCTGCTCGTCAGCAAGGTCTTCGTCAAGCTCGTCGTGGTGGCGTTGATCGTTGCCCTCGGCTTCGCCGTCTACAGCCAGCGGGCGGACCTGGCCGACTGCCCGCGGACCTGCGCGTGCTCGTTCTTCGGCTATGAGCTGGAGATCAGCGAGGAGACGGTCGACAACGCCTGCCGCGAGATCGTCAGCCGGGTCCGGGCGGCGGTGGACTGACTAACCCAAGCTCACTCACGGTGGTTCTGCTGGCCGTGGCGGCGTCAAGTAACGCCTCGTTCGGGCTCACCTCCCGTAGCCGACTACGCAGCGTATGCTGCCTCGCGGGACCTGCCGACCGGCCCGAGGGTGCCGGTACGGCTGTAGCAGCGGGGACGGACCCGCCCTCCGGCGGTGCGGCCGACGGCATCGACCGCACGCAGCCGCCGAGCCATGGACGGTGGCGGCTGCGCAACTGGCGTCTGCTGACGAAGTTCACCGCCCTGCTCGTCATCCCGCTGGTCTTGGCGGTGGCACTGGGCGCGGCCCGAATCGGGACGTCGGTAACCAATGCCGCAGAGCTGCAGAATCTGCGTCGCCAGGTCGAACTGAGCCAGCAGGTCGCCGGCATCGCACACGAGTTGCAGCGCGAACGGCACCTCGTCGCGGCGCTGACGGCGACCGACAGCGAGGCGGACCGGGCCGCGGTCGACAGCCAGATCGTCGAAACGGATGCCCTGATCGGCGCGCTGCGCTCGACGACCGTGGACCAGGACGACCTCACCGCAGAAGCCGCCGCGGCGTACGTCGACGTCCTGGCCGCGCTCGATGAACTTCCACCGCTCCGGGACGCCGTACTCACCCCGAACGCGAGCGGCGACATCGCGATCGGGCGGTACGGCGGGCGGATCGGCGTGCTGTTGCGGTTCGACCGGCTCGCCCTGGCCGGCGCGAACGCGGCGCTGCGCGGGACTGCCAGCGGCGTCGATGCGCTGGCCGACGCCAAGGAGCAGGTCAGCGTGCAACACGCGGTGCTGGTGGTCGCCGGCCTGACCGGCGACCTGCTGGCCTTTCAGCAGGACGTCCTGCGCGAGAGCGACACCCGATTCGACGCAGCGATCAGGCAATTCACCGAAACCTCGGCGACTTCGGCCGGGCAGCTGTACTTCGCGACCGTCAACGGGGCCGAGGTGATCGACCGGGGACGGCAGCTGAACGCCGCGCTGAACCTGCCTGCCGGTTCTGCGGTGTCCACCGTTCCGGCGGACTGGGACGCCGCCTCGGCCGAGACCGAAAGTCTCATGCGGCAGGTGGAAGACACGCTGCTGGCGGGGTTGGCCACGCAAAGTGCGACGCTCAGCGACCAGGCGCGCACCGACGCGATCCGACTGGGAATCATCGCGGCGGTGGTGCTCATCGCCCTGCTGTTCCTGCTGCTCGTGACCAGGTCGGTGCTGGGGCCGCTGGGAACGCTCCGCACTGCCGCCTTCGACATCGCCCAGCGTCAGCTTCCCGCCGTCGTGGAACGGATCAGGACGTCGGGTGGCCGGGGCACCGACCAGGTCCGCCCGGTGCCGGTTGACACCCGCGAGGACATCGGGCAGGTTGCCCGCGCGTTCGACGCCGTACACGGTGAGGCGGTGCGCCTCGCCGGCCAGCAGGCCGAACTCCGCACGAACGTCAACGACATGTTCGTCAACCTGTCCCGACGCAGTCAGGGCCTGGTCGAGCGTCAGCTTGCGCTGATCGACCAGCTCGAGGACGGTGAACGTGACCCGGATCAGCTCGCCGCGCTGTTCCGGCTGGATCACCTGGCAACGCGGATGCGGCGCAACAGCGAGAACCTTCTCGTGCTCGCCGGCGCCGATCTGCGGCGCCGCAGCCCGCAGCCGATGCCGGTGCTCGACGTGCTGCGCGCTGCCACGTCGGAGATCGAGCAGTACCGGCGGGTCCGGGTGCAGCCGCCTCCCGATGCGCCGGTGGCCGGACCGGTGGTCAGCGACCTCGTGCACCTCATCGCCGAACTCTTGGACAACGCAACGGCGTACGCACCTCCGGAGTCGACGGTCAACCTGGCCAGCGTGCTCGGCAAGGACGGCAGTCTGCTGCTCGAGATATCCGACACTGGCGTGGGATTGACAGCGGATCAGCTCGCCGGTATCAATCGGCGGCTGGCCGAGCCCCCTGAGGTGGACGTGTCGGTGTCCCGCCAGATGGGCCTGTTCGTGGTGGGCCGGCTGGCCGCCCGGCACGATATCACCGTGCGGTTGACATCGTCGGTGGTCGTGGCCGGCGTGACGGCGCACGTGCGGGTGCCCGACGCGCTGATCCGCGGTGACGGCGCAGCCGAGCCGACCCCGGATGCGCCGGCGCAGACCGGTCGAGGTGCTGTGGTTCCGCAGAAGACAACTGCCCCCTACGCCGAGCTGTTCGGGCCATCGGTGGCCGGCGGCGCCGAGGATCCGCTGTTCGGCCCCCACTCCCCCACGACCACACCCGATGCGGGCACCCCGATCTTCGAGGAAGTCGCGTCGGCCTGGTTCCGCGACCTGCGCAGGGTGCCGGTGTCGGTGCCAGGTCAGCACAGCGCCCCAGCGGTCGAGTGGGCGTCTGACGCCGACGAGGGATGGCTCGCGGCGCGGGCACTGGAGGATGTACAGGACGCGGGGGAACTCACCGCGGTCGGACTGCCCAAGCGACGCCCGGGCGCTCAGCTGGTTCCCGGCGGGGCCGGGTCGGGCAGTGGCAGGTCGGCCGTAGGTCGGGACTCGCCGCCGCCGCCGCGGACTCGGGACGCCGACGCAGTTCGTGGCAGGCTGAGCAGCTACCAGCGCGGCGTACGCGAAGGCCGGTCGCGCGGAGCCGGCGTCGAAACCGAGCAGAACACAGGGGAAGAGAAGTGACTGCAACATCGGCCGATCAGGTTTCTCGACGTGATCGGTTCGGCTCGCTCGTCAACAACTTCGTCGACACCGTGGCGGGGGTCGCCCATGCGACTGTCGTGTCGTCGGACGGGCTGCTGCTCGTGGCATCCTCCGAGCTGCCCCGTGACCGGGCCGACCAGCTCGCCGCCGTCACGTCCGGTCTGCTGAGCCTGACGCAGGGCGCCGCCCGGTGCTTCGAAGCGGGCGAGGTCGTGCAGACAGTGGTGGACATGGAACAGGGATCATGCTGGTGATGTCCATTTCAGACGGGTCTTCACTGGCCGTGCTGGCCGCGCCGGGCTGCGACATCGGGCTGATCGGCTACGAGATGGCCCTGCTGGTCCAGCGAGTCGGTGAACTGCTCACCCCTGAGCTGCGCCAACAGCTGGGGACCGGCGCGGGCTGAGGCGGCGCACCCAGGTGGTCAGCGAGCGCATCGAGGTGTGCCAGTGAGCCTCGACCCCGAGGAAGTGACGTCGCTCGTTCGGCCCTATGCCCGGACCGGAGGACGGACCACGTCCGACTACGACCTGGCATTGGAGGCGCTGGTGTCCACCAGCGAGCTGGGTCTGGACCGGAATGCCCTGGGCCAACCGGAGCACCAGTCGATCGCGAGCCTGTGCCAGGACGTCCGTTCCGTCGCGGAGGTGGCCGCCCTGCTATCGGTGCCGCTCGGCGTGGCGCGGGTCCTTGTGGGGGACATGGCCGCGCTGGGATTGCTCGTCGTGCATCCCACGGCTTCGGCTCAGACCGGGCAGCCGGACGTTGCCTTCCTGGAGAGAGTGCTCGATGGCCTCCGCCGGCTCTGACGGATCGAACCCCCGGGAGCACACCTCCGGCAAGATCGTGGTGGCCGGTGGATTCGGTGTGGGTAAGACGACGTTCGTCGGGTCGGTGTCGGAGATCCTGCCGTTGACCACCGAGGCGGTCCTCACCGAGGCCAGCTCGGGGATCGACGAGCTGAGCTTGGTTCCGGAGAAGTCCACCACCACGGTGGCGATGGACTTCGGGCGAGTCACCCTTGATCGGGATTTGATCCTCTACCTGTTCGGCACCCCCGGACAGCACCGGTTCTGGTTCATGTGGGACGACCTCGTACGCGGGGCGATCGGAGCCGTCGTCCTGGTCGACACCCGTCGGCTGGCTGACAGCTACCCGGCGGTGGACTTCTTTGAAGCCCGCGGCCTGCCCTACCTGGTGGCGGTGAACTACTTCGACGGCGCTCGGCGGCACCACATCTCCGACGTTCGAGAAGCGATGTCGATCGACGACCGGGTCCCGATCATCACATGCGACGCGCGCGAGCGTCAGTCGACGAAGCAGACGCTCATCCGGCTCGTCGAGCACGTCCTGCGTCAGCGCGCGGCAGCGGGCGTCTAGCGGCGGGTCCACTCCAGGAGCTCGTCGGCGGAGCGGCTGTTCAGCACCCGGTCGGCGGGGATCTCACAGTCCTCTGCTCGTGCGCAGCCGTACGGCAGCCAGTCGAGCTGACCGGGAGCGTGAGCGTCGGTGTCGATGGTGAACCGGCAGCCGATCTCCAGCGCCGCCCGCAGCAGCCGTCGAGGCGGGTCCAGCCGTTCGGGCCGGCTGTTGATCTCCACCGCCACGTCGAAGCGCCGGCACGCCTCGAAAACCAGCTCATGCTCGAACTCCGATTCCGGCCGCCCTCTGCCGCTCCGCAGCCGGCCGGTGCAATGCCCGAGTACGTCGGTGTGTGGGTTGGCGATCGCGCGCACCATCCGACGGGTCATCTGCTCACGGTCCATCCGGAGCTTCGAATGGACGCTGGCGACGACCAGGTCGAGCCGGCCGAGCAGGGCGTCGTCCTGGTCCAAGGTCCCGTCCTCCAGGATGTCCACCTCGATACCGGTGAGGATCCGGAACGGCGCCAGCTCCGCATTCAGTGCGGCGACGACGTCGAGCTGTTCAAGCAGCCGGTCGGCGGTCAGCCCGTTGGCCACCGTCAGGCGCGGTGAGTGGTCGGTGAGTACGACGTACTCGTGGCCGAGGTGGCGAGCTGCCTCGGCCATCTCCGCGATCGGGCTGCCTCCGTCGGACCAGTTGGAATGGGTGTGGCAGTCCCCCCGCAGGGCAGCCCGCATGTTCTCACCGCCCGCGGTGACCGGCTGGTCGGCACCACCTTGAAGCTTGCGCAGGTACGACGGCAGTTCGCCGCCGCAGGCCTCCTCGATGACGGTGGCGGTCACGGCTCCGACGCCGCGCAGCTCTTGGAGCGTTCCCGCCGCGGCCCGTTGCCGGAGTTCGTCGGGGGCCAGCCCGGAGGCGACGTCCGCAGCCGTCCGGAACGCCCGCACCCGGTACGTCGGCTCGTGCGAGCGCTCCAGCAGGAACGCGATGCGCTTCAGCGCCTCGACCGGATCCACGCCTGCCATCCTGGCCCACGTGCGAACAACTACTCTCGGGCGGTGAACACCACGACGGTCGCCCTCGGCCCAGAATGGCTGGACCCGCTCAAGATCATCGAGTCGCTCGGCCCGTACGCGCTGATCGGGATCCTGCTCATCATCTTCGCCGAGTGCGGCCTGCTGGTCGGGTTCTTCTTCCCCGGCGACTCCCTGTTGTTCACCGCTGGCCTGCTCGTCGCCGCGGGCACGCTGGACACGCCGCTGTGGCTGCTCTGCCTGTTGGTCACGGCCGCTGCCCTGCTCGGCAACCTGGTCGGCTACTGGATCGGACGCAAGGCCGGTCCCCCGATCTTCGAACGCGGCGAGTCGCGCCTGTTCAAGCAGGAGTACGTCGACAAGACGTTCGCGTTCTTCGACCGGTACGGCGCTCGCGCCATCGTGCTGGCCCGGTTCGTGCCGATCGTGCGGACGTTCATCACCGTGATGGCCGGCGTCGGGAAGATGAACTTCCGCCGCTACCTCACCTACTCGACCATCGGAGGCATCCTCTGGGGAACCGGTGTCACGCTCCTTGGCTACTTCCTGGGGCAGTTCGAGTTCGTCAAGAACAACATCGAGTTGATCCTCATCGCGATCGTGGTCGTGTCGGTCATCCCGATCGGCTTCGAACTGCTCCGGGAACGCAGCCGTCGGCGGGATCCGCGCTACGACGAGCCGAACGAACCCGAGCGAGTTCTCCGCGAAGACGTCGCGGATACCGATTGAACCGCTGATGTTCAGGTGAAGCGGCTGGTCGTCATCGGAGGAGACGCGGCCGGGATGTCGGCCGCGTCGCAGGCCCGGCGGCTGCGCGGGCCTGATGATCTGGAGATCGTCGCGCTGGAGCGCGGCAGCTGGACGTCGTACTCCGCCTGCGGGATCCCGTACTACATCGGTGGCCTGGTCGACAAGGTTGACGAGCTCATCTCCCGTACGCCGTTGGAGTTCCGCTCCCGGCAGCACATCGATGTACGGATGCGCACCGAGGCGACCGCCGTCGACCTGGACGCCGGTGCGGTCTCGATCCGCCGGCTGGAGTCCGGCGAGGAGAGCACCGTCGGTTTCGACCAGCTGATGATCGCGACCGGCGCGCGGCCGCTACGCCCCG
>JACCTY010000078.1 GCA_013812145.1 Geodermatophilaceae bacterium
TTCACCGGTGAGCTGTTTGCCGCCATGGGCCTGCACCGTGCTTGGGACCGCGCCTCTTACGTGATGGCGTCGGCGGTTCCTCCGGCCGGCTGAGGCGCTCGATCGGCGTCAGGTAGCTGCCGCCGGATTGTCGTTGATTCGGTCGACAGCTGCCTCCCGTTGCGCTTCGTCGGCCATCGCGTCAGCGTATGGCGCACGGGACCGGCTCCGGTCTCCTCCGCTGAGGCTGGTGCAATGAGCGGGTGAGTTCGTTCGACGATGTGCGCAGTGCCAACTCGGCGTATGCGCAACGGTTCACCGACATCGGTCGTCCGGGGCGGGCGGCCCGGGGACTGGCGGTCGTGACATGCATGGACTCGCGTATCTCTCCGCTGAACATGCTCGGCCTCGAGGACGGCGACGCGAAGATCCTCCGCAATGCCGGTGCCCGCGTGACCGATGATGTGCTGCGAACCCTGGTGCTCGCCGTACACCTGCTCGGTGTCACCCGGGTGATGGTGGTGGCGCATACGGACTGCCGGATGGCCTCGGTGACCGACGCCGAGGTTCACCGTTCGATCGCGAACGGCGCGGGCATCGACACCCGAAGCCTGGACTTCCAGACCCTCTCCGACCAACGAGAGACCCTCCTCGCCGACGTCCAGCGGATTCGCAGCTGGCCCTACCTGCCGGTCGACCTTCCGGTGGCAGGCTTTGTGTACGACGTCCGCACCGGCCGGCTCGGTGTAGTGGTCACGGACTGATCGTCCTCGCGATCCGGTTAGAACGCGGGCAGATTGCACCGTTGGGCGCGTTTGCGCTGGCGCCCAGCACAGGAACGTACGAAGCTATCGCCGTGAGTGAGCCCCCGACGCCCGCCGAGGTGATGCTGGAAGCGACCATGGCGACCCTCCGCGCCGGCCGGTTCCCCCCAAGGCAGGTGATCCAGCGCCAACTGGACGCGCTGGCCGCTGCCGGGTATCGCCTCGAGCCTCATCTCGACGACGGCGGGGCGGCGCTGATGCTCGGGGCGACGAAGCGGGCCTTTCGGCTCGGCAGCTTCACACCCGCGGTCGTCATCGCGCGTCAACTCGCCGCCGTGACCGACGCCGGGTACGTATTCGTACGGCGCAGTGACGGCGGCCCGACCGCGTGCGCGTCGTTCCAGTGGGGTCCCCAGTCGTTCGACGCGTGCGCGAGGTGCGGGCTGTCCTTCTGGAGGCACACCGAGGGCGCCGACCACGCCAAAGGCTCGCACCGCCGCAGTTGATCAGCGCGCGCTCAGCCTGACCGAGCCGCCGCCGCTGCAGCGATCCGGCCGACCAGCGGGTCCGGGTCACCGACGTTGTCGATCACCAGTCGGTCGCCCTGCCAGGGCTCGTACTCGCGGTCGACCACCGCCTGCCAATCCGGCACTGCCCAGCCAGCCAGGTCGGAGCTTCGCTGCTCGACCTGCCGGCGATGGCGCTCGCGGTCTGCGCAGACCACCTCGACGAACAGCAGCGGTACGCCGGCGTCCGTCGCGAGTTCGCGCCAACCCTGCCGAGCCACCTCGACCGGGTTCACCGCGTCGACGACGACGTCCAGACCGGCGTGCAGGCAGCTGTCGGCTACCCGGTTCGCCACCACGTAGCCGGCCGTTCCGACGCCGGCCTGGTCCGCGGCCAGACCCGCGGCGATCAAGCCCGACTCGATGGCGTCCACCCGGAGGTACGTCGCCCACAGTCGTCGGGCGAGCAGCTGCGCCAGCGTCGTCTTGCCGGTGCCGGGCAGCCCTCCGAACACGATGAGCATCAGGTGGCGTCCAGCTCGGCGACCAGCCGCTTCGGCGCGACCTGCCGGTAAGCCTCACGCACGATCTCCTCGATCTCCGACCAGTCCACCGGCACGTCCAGCCACACGCCCAGCCACCCGCGGCCTCCGACGTACGGCGGGCGGAAGAACCGCTCGGGCGCAGCTGCGACCTGCGCCTCCTGCTCGCCGCCGGGTGCCGCGCACCAGAAGGCCGTCCGGTCGTCGTGGTGGTGATCGGCGAACATCACGAACACCTTCTTGTCCCGCACGAACCAGGTCGGCTCGCCGTGGCTGCGCCGTTCCGTGGTCTCCGGCAAGGCGAGGCACAGCGAGCGGAGACTTTCCAGAGGGTCGCTCACCGGCTGATCCTGGCACGTGCTGGCGAAACACCTGCCACACCAGGCACAATGCAGCTGGACACGTGATCACCTGATGAGGCCGCTGGGGAAGGCGCTCCTCGTCGATCGGAGGTCACCGTGCCTACTCGTGGTGTCGTCTACATCCACTCATGTCCTCCGGCCGTGTGCCCGCACGCCGAGTGGGCGATGTCCGGCGTGCTCGGTTCGCGGGTGACCGTGACGTGGACCGACCAGCCGGCCGCTCCGGGACTGCTCCGAGCCGAATGCGTCTGGTCCGGCAGCACCGGTACCGGCGCCGAACTGGCGGCCGCCCTGCGCAGTTGGCCGATGCTGCGCTTCGAGGTGACCGAGGACCCGAGTCAGGGCTGCGACGGCGAGCGGATCGCGCATGTTCCCGGTCGCGGCGTCTTCCGGGCCGCAATCAGCGCCAACGGCGACATCATGGTGCGCGAGTCCCAGCTCCGCGAACTGCTGGCGGCGAAGGGCGCCAGTCTCGAGAACTACCGGTACGCCGTACATCGGCTGCTCGGAACCGCCTGGGACGCCGAACTCGAGCCGTTCCGGACGGCCGGCGACGGCGCGCCGGTGACCTGGATGCATAAGTTGGCATGAGGTCAACGCCACAACGCTGCCGCCGTGGAACAGTTCCCGGTTGCGTTAGCGTTGTACCGCAATAAGCAGGTCGTTGCTCAGCGCGAAGAGTCGCGCGGTTCCTCTCCACATCGTTGGGGTGCCAGCACCACGGCCACCCCGACGCCCGGAAAGGCTTCCCGCACCATGACCTCCGCTCGAAATCCTCATCCCGCCTTTGCCGACCTCGGCGTGCCGGCGGCGCTGTGCGCCGTCCTGCACCGGGGCGGTATCGACACCCCCTTCCCGATCCAATCCGCGACCCTGGCCGACACCCTCGCCGGTCGCGACGTCCTGGGCCGCGGCCGCACCGGCAGCGGCAAGACCCTGGCGTTCGCCCTGCCGATGGTGGCCCGGCTGTCCGACCGGCGGCGGGCATCGCAATCGCTACGCCCGCGGGGTCTGATCCTGGCGCCCACCCGTGAACTCGTCACCCAGATCGCTGCTGTCATCGAGCCGCTCGCCGCGGCCAGCAAGCTTCGAGTGACCACCGTCTTCGGCGGCGTGTCACAGGGTCGCCAGGTCTCGGCACTGCGTTCCGGCGTCGACATCGTCATTGCCTGCCCCGGCCGGTTGGAAGACCTGATCCGGCAGGGCCACTGCCGGCTCGACGCCGTGGAGATCACCGTGCTGGACGAGGCCGACCACATGGCCGACCTCGGTTTCCTGCCGGCGGTACGCCGGTTGCTCGACGCCACCCCCAGGGACGGGCAGCGGATGCTGTTCTCCGCGACGTTGGACAACGGCGTCGACGTAATCGTCCGCCGGTTCCTCAGCAAACCGCTGACGCACTCGGTCGACCCCGAGGCCGCTCCCATCGAGCCGACGAGCCACCACGTCTTCGCCGTCGACAATGTCGAGGACAAGAGCCACGTGGTGCGCGAGCTGGCCTCCGGCGAGGGACGGCGGCTGCTGTTCACCCGGACCAAGCACGGCGCCAAGAAGTTGGCGATGCAGCTCACCCAAGCCGGGGTGCCGGCGGTGGACCTGCACGGCAACCTCAACCAGAACGCCCGCGATCGCAACCTGGCCGCCTTTTCCAGCGGGCGGGTGCGGGTGCTCGTGGCGACCGACATCGCCGCCCGCGGACTACACGTCGATGATGTCGTGCTCGTCGTACACGTCGATCCGCCCACCGAGCACAAGGCCTACCTGCACCGCTCCGGGCGGACCGCCCGTGCCGGCGCCGGGGGAGATGTCGTGACGGTGATGCTGCCGAGCCAGCGCGGCGACGTACGCACCCTCGCCCGGCAGGCCGGTATCACACCGGTGATCCGGCAGGTCTCCGCCGGCTCGCAGCACACCCGCGAACTCGTGGGCGCGGCTGCGGCTCTGGTGGCACCGAGCCCCGTGCAGGCCGAGTCCGCTCGCCGTGCGCACGCTCCGAGTTCCTCCGGCCGGCCTCGCCGCGGTGGTTCGGGACGGCCCGCCTCGGGTCGGGCGGCAGCGTCGACACGGGCGTCATCGTCGGGACGCGCGGCCCCGTCGGGCCACGCCGCTTCCTCGGGTCACGCACCATCTCATCGCACCTGGTCAACGACGTCGGCGACCGGCTCGAAGCCGGGATCCAGTGCGGTCTCGGTCTCCCGGGCGGGTGGGCCCCGCCGTCGCGGCTCCCGCTGACTCCTGAGCCATGATCATGGGATTTAGCCGGTCCTGGCCGGTCAAATCCCATGATCATGGCCAGCCGGTCACTAGGCTGACTGCTCGTGGACGGTCCGCTGCTGCTGGCTCTTGACGGCAACAGCCTGCTGCATCGGGCCTACCACGCACACGAGGAGTCCGATCAGCGGACGCCGGACGGGCGGCCCTGCTGGGCGATCAACGGCGTGTGGTCGCAACTCCTCGCCGCGGTCAACCGGGTGGACCCGGCCGCCGTCCTGGTGGCATTCGACGATCCCGCGGTCAATGAGCGCCGGGAGGTCCACCCGACCTACAAGGCGCACCGTGCGGTCAAGCACGACAACCTGATCCACCAGCTCGCCGCCGCGCCCGAGCACATCGCTCGGACCGGTCTGTGCGTCGTCACGTCACCTGGTGCGGAGGCCGACGATGTGCTCGCGAGCGCCGCAACCCAGGCGGAACGGACCGGCTGGCGATGCGTAGTCGCCACCTCGGACCGGGACGCGTTCGCGCTGATCAGCGCGAGCACGTCGGTGCTGCGCATCATCAACGGCGGTGTCACCAACTCGCCGTTGCTGACGCCGGGGCGGCTGCGCATCCTGACCGGGATCGACCCAGAGCAGTACTGCGAGTACGCCGCCCTGCGCGGTGACTCCTCCGACAACCTGCCGGGCGTTCCGGGGATCGGCCCCAAGACGGCCGTGCGGCTGCTGAACGTCTACCCGACCGTGGCCGCCGCGCTGGCCGCCGACCCGTCAGCGCTCGCTGCGGCGATCGGCGCCTCGGCGGCGGCGAAGCTGGCCACCTCGGTTGCGCGCACGACGTTCGCGACGAATCGCGAGCTGATGACCATGCGCACCGACGTGCCACTGCCGAACCTGGCCGACATGCGCATCCCCGTCCCGGGTGACGACCTGCTCGTCGAACTCGAGGAGTGGTGCCTGGCCGGGGTGCGTGACCAGGCCCGCTGGCTGCTCACCGATCCGGCGACGTACCGCACGATGCCGCGGACGCTGGTTGCTGCCGCCGCGGGCTTCGAGCAGACCACACTCTGGTAGCTGACAACCCTCGGCGCGAAATCAGAGCGGGATGTTGCCGTGCGCTCCGCGTCCCGGCGGCGCGGCGGCCAGCGCCTCGGCGAGCATCCGCCGGGTGTCCACCGGCGCGACTACCTCGTCGACCACCCCGAGCTGCAACGCCCGGTTGACCCCGCCGGCGAGCTTCTCGTGCTCGTCGGCGAGCCTGGCGTGCAGCGCCTCCCGCTCACCGACCGGTGCTGCGGCCAGCTTCTTGCGGTGCAGGATGCCGACGGCGGCCTTGGCCCCCATCACGGCGACCTCGGCGGTCGGCCATGCGAACACCGTGGTGGCGCCGAGCGACCGGGCGTTCATGGCGATGTAGGCCCCCCCGAAGGACTTGCGGGTCACCAGCGTCACCCGCGGAACGACCGCCTCCGCGAACGCGTGCAGCAGCTTCGCGCCCCGGCGTACGACACCGTCCCACTCCTGTCCGACGCCGGGCAGGTAGCCGGGGACGTCGACGATCACCACCAGCGGCACGCCGAACGCGTCGCACATCCGCACGAAGCGGGCCGCCTTTTCCGCCGACACGCTGTCCAGGCAGCCGCCGAGGCGCAGCGGGTTGTTGGCGATCACGCCGACGGTACGCCCGGCGAGCCGGCCGAGCGCGGTGACGATGTTCGGTGCCCACCGCACGTGCAGTTCCAGCGGCGGCGCGTCGAGGATGCCGGCGAGGAGCGGCTTGACGTCGTACGCCCGCTGCCGCTCCGGCGGCAGCAACGCGGACAGGTCCGCACCCGGGCCGACCGAGGCGACGTCGAAGCGACCCTGCTGGGATAGCAGCGCGGTCAACTCGCGAGCCCGGTCCAGCGCCTCCGCCTCCGAGGCCGTCACGACGTGTACGACGCCACTGCGCCGGCCGTGCGTGTCCGGGCCACCGAGCCGCTCCATGTCGACGTCCTCGCCGGTCACGCTCCGAACGACCTCCGGACCGGTCACGAACACCCGCCCGGCAGGTCCCATCACGACCAGATCGGTCAAAGCCGGCCCGTACGCCGCACCGCCGGCTGCCGGCCCGAGCACGACGGAGATCTGCGGCACCCGGCCCGACGCGCGGACCATCGCGGCAAAGACGAGCCCGACGGCGTCCAGTGCCTCGACGCCCTCGGCCAGCCGCGCCCCGCCGGAGTGCCACAGGCCGATGACCGGCAGTCGCTCGCGGACGGCGATGTCGATGGCGTCGACGATGTGCCGGCAGCCTTCGGAGCCCATCGCGCCACCCATCTTGGTGGCGTCGGTGGCATACCCGACCGCCGCGCCGCCCTTGATGGTGCCGCGGGCGGACACCACGCCGCTGGTGCTGCGCCCGGAGATCTGCCGCAGCGATCCGGGATCGAAGAGGTTTTCGAGCCGCAGCTCAGGATTGCGGTAGTCCCGCTCATCGACCACCGGCACCGGCGCGTCGGCCAGACTGGTCACGTTGTCTCCCGTCAGGCCCACTCAAGCCCTGACAAGGGCCAAAGCCACGTTGTGGCCGCCGAACCCGAACGAGTCGTTGACGACGGCCTCGAAGCTGGCATGCCGCGGTTCGTGTCTGACGATGTTCAGCGCCTGCACATCCTCGGCGTCGTCGGGATCGTCGAGGTTCAGTACGGCGGGCACGACCTGCTCGCGGAGCGCGAGCAGTGCGAAGATCGTCTCCACCGCTCCGGCGGCGCCCAGCATGTGGCCGGTCATGGACTTCGTCGCCGTGACCAGCGGATGGTCACCCAGCGCGCTGCGAATCGCGGTGGCCTCCGCGGTGTCCCCGACGGGTGTCGACGTCGCGTGGGCGTTGACGTGACCGACGTCGGCGGCCGCGAGCCCGGCGTCGCGCAGCGCCAGCATGATGGCGCGCGCGCCGCCGCTACCGTCCGGACGCGGCTGGACCATGTCGTAGCCGTCAGCGCTGATCCCGGCACCGGCCAGTACGGCGAGCGGCGTGCCCCCGCGGGCACGAGCGAACTCGGCGCGCTCCAGCACGAGTACGCCGGCGCCTTCCCCGAGCACGAAGCCGTCCCGCCCCTTGTCGAAGGGTCGGGAGGCGCCCTCAGGCTCGTCGTTGCGGGTGGACAGTGCCTTCATCTGCGCGAAACCGGCCAGGGGCAGCGGATGGATGCAGCTCTCGGTACCGCCCGCGAGGACCACGTCGGCCCGCCCGGACCGGATGATGTCCAGCGCGAGCGCCAGCGCCTCTGCCCCGGACGCGCACGCGGACACGACCGCGTGGACACCGGCCTGCGCGCCCACTTCCAGCCCGACCGTGGCCGCCGGCCCGTTCGGCATCAGCATGGGCACGGTGTGCGGGGACACCCGGCGTACGCCGGAGTCCTCCAGGATGTCGTCCTGATCGAGCAGCGTCCGGGCGCCCCCGACACCGGTGCCGATGACCACCGCCAGCCGGACCGGGTCGACCTCCGGCGTACCGGCGTGTGCCCAGGCTTCCCTGGCCGCGATCAGTGCCAGCTGTTGGCTCCGATCCAGGCGGCGCATCGCGACCCGGGCGATCTGCTCGGCCGGATCGGCCTTGCAGCGCGCGACCAAGCGGGACGGCAGACCTGGCGCCCAGTCGTCGTCGAGCCGGCCGACCCCTGACTGGCAGTCGAGCAGGGCCGCCCAACTCGACGCGACGTCCCCGCCCAGCGGTGTCGTCGCGCCGAGGCCGGTGACCAGCACCTCTACCGGCACAGTCAGCCCTGGTTCTTCTCGATGAAGGTGACGGCGTCGCCGACGGTCTTGATGTTGGCCAACTCGTCGTCGGGGATCGCCACACCGAACTTGTCCTCCACGGCCGTCGCGATCTCCACCATGGACAGGGAGTCGACGTCGAGGTCGTCGGTGAACGACTTCTCCATCGTGGCGTCTGCGGGGAGCACTCCGGCAACCTCTTCGAGAATCTCGGCGAGGCCGGTGCGGATGTCCTCTGTCGTCACTGTGCGGTTCCTTTCTCAAGCGTTGGGACGCGCGGTTGCGCGCCCCGTTACGGGCAGCGGAGAACCTGCCCGGCGTAGGTGAGCCCGGCGCCGAACCCGAGCACCAGCGTGAGGTCCCCGCTCTTGGCCTCGCCGCGTTCGAGCATGCGGGTCAGGGCCAGGGGGATCGAGGCCGAGGAGGTGTTCCCGGACTCGACGATGTCGCGGCCGATGGCGGCGTGCTGAAGTCCCAGCGCACGGACCATCGAGTCGACGATCCGCAGGTTTGCCTGGTGCGGCACGAACACATCGATGTCGGCCAGGGTCACCCCGGCGCGCTCGCAGCACTCGCGGGCCACCGGAGCGAGTCTCGTGGTGGCCCACCGGAAGACGCCCTGGCCGTCCATCTCCATCATCGTGGCCCGGTCCCGGACGATGATCGCCTCGCGCTTGCTGCCGTCGCTGCCCCAGACCACCGGCCCGATCGCCGGCTCGTCGGTGCCCACGACGACGGCGGCGCCGGCGCCGTCGGCGAAGATGATGCAGGTGCCGCGGTCGAGGGGGTCGACCCAGTCGGTGAGCCGCTCGGCGCCGATCACGAGCACCCGCCGTGCCGACCCGGTACGGATCGCGTCGGAGGCGGCGCTGAGGGCGTAGCAGAAACCCGCGCAGGCGGCGTTCAGGTCGTAGGCGCCCGGCCCCCGCAGCCCCAGCCGGTCGGCAACGGTCGGCCCGACTCCGGGGATGGACGTGGGGGCCGAGCAGGTCGCCATGATCAGCAGGTCGATGTCCTCCGGCCCGAGACCGCTGGCCGCCAGCGCCTTGCCGCTGGCCGCGACCGCCATGTCGACCAGCGACTCGCCCTCGCCGGCGAAGTGCCGCTGCCGGATTCCGACGCGGGACCGGATCCACTCGTCGCTGGTGTCAACGACCTGCGCCAGCTCGTCATTGGTGACTACCCGGTGCGGCCGGTAGTCCCCGAGGCCGGCGATGCGCGCTCCCGGCGCGCCGGTGGTCAGCTTCATCGGGCCCCCGCCGGATAGAGCCGGGCCAGCGGATCGCCGGCGTCGACGAGGTCGCCGTCCTCGACCAGCCACTCCGCCAGCACCCCGTCGTACGTGGCGCTCACATGGACCTCCTCGCGCTTGCTGATGACGGTGCCGAGCGGCGTACCGGCGGCGACGTCGGCGCCGGCCCCGACATTGGCCTGCTGGACCGTTCCGCGGACCGGTGCGACGATCACCCGCCAGTCCGGCGTGTGCTCGGCCTGGTGCGCGCCGGCGTGCCGGGCGAGCAGGTCGTGCGCCGCCGGCAGGTCCGCCGGCGTCTTGAGAGCCACGATCTCGATGCCCTTCAGTTCACGCTTGGCCAGACCCGCAAGCGTGCCTGCGGGCGGCAGTTCCAGGACGGCGGTCACCCCCAGGTCACGCATCGTCGCCAGACAGCTGTCGAAGCGGACCGGCGCCGTCACCTGCCGGACCAGTCGGTCGAGCATTTCTGCACCGCTCTGTACGGCGGTGCCATCGGCGTTGGACAGCAGCAGCCGGTCCGGGTCGTTCGTGCGAATGCCACCGGTGAGTTCGGCCAGCGCCTGTTCCGCCGGGGCCATGTACTCGGTGTGGAAAGCGCCGGCCACCGGAAGGGGGACGACCCGCGCCTTCAAGGGCGGTTCGGCCCGCAGCTGCTCCAGCCGGTCGGTGTGTCCGGCGGCGACGATCTGGCCTGCTCCGTTGCGGTTGGCCGCGGTCAGGCCGCAGTCGGTGATCCGGCGTACGACGTCGTCGGGGTCGCCTCCGAGCACGGCGGACATGCCGGTGTCGGCCAGGGCGCAGGCCGCTGCCATCTCGCGTCCGCGCACCGCCGACAGCGCGACCGCGGTGTCGGGATGCAGGACACCCGCTGCCACCGCCGCGGTGAGTTCACCCACGCTGTGCCCGACGGTTGCGCTTGCGCCGTCCAGGTCGAGCGCTGCGGCGGCGAGCAGGCCGAGTGAGACGATCAGGGGCTGGGTGACCGCGGTGTCCTTGATCTGCTCGGCGTCGGCCGCGGTCCCGAGGTGCAGCAGGTCCAGACCGGTCAGCGTTGACATCCAGTGGATCTTGGCGGTTGCCGACGGCTGGGTCAGCCAGGGGCCGAGCATGCCCGGGGCCTGGGAGCCCTGGCCGGGGGCAAGGAGCACCAGCATTGACTAACCATCCCAACTGCTGGCCCTTTTTCGGATACCGACTCGCACGAAGTCACAGCGTGCCAACTTGTAGGTATCCTACAAGCCCTCGCTCTCGGCGAGATGCCCGTAGGCGAGCGCGACCCGGATGGTGAAGGCCCCCCTGGGGTCGGTCGGTGCCTGACCGCAGACCTCCGCGGCGCGCCGCAACCGGTAGCGCACGGTGTTGGGATGGACGAACAGCGCCCTCGCCGTCCCTTCCAGCGTGCCCCCGGAGCCGACGTACGTCTCGACCGTCTGCAGAAGTGCCGGCCCGGCCGCTGCCAGCGCCTGGTACACCTGCTCGACCAGCGCCACCCGCGCGTCGTCATCGCCGGCCAGTGCCCGCTCGGGCAGCACGTCGTCGGCATGCACCGGGCGCGGTGCCTGCGGCCACGCCGTGCATGCCCGCAGCGCCGACATCGCTGCCCGGGCGGACCGTCCGGCCACCCCGAGCCCGTCTACCGTCGGCCCGAGCACCACCGGGCCAGGCCCGAACTCGGCCAGCAGCGGACGGGTCAGCGCGTGGGGGTCGGCGACGCCGCCGAGGACGACGATGAGGACCTCACCATGTACACCGGCGAGCACCTCGGCGTGATGCAGTCGCGCCACCCGCTGCAGCGCCCGGTGGATGTCGTCGGTGTGGACCGACGCTGCCCGTCCCACCACAACGGTGACTGGCCGCAGCGCCGCCCAGCCCAGCGCCGCCGCACGGCTCGGCAGCGTCTCGTCACTGTCGCCACGCAGCAGCGCGTCGACCACGAGCGCCTCCAGCCGGGCATCCCATGCGCCCCGGTTCTCCGCCAACGTGGCGTAGACCTGCGCGGCGGCGAACGCGATCTCCCGGCTGAACCGCAGCACCCCTTCGCGCAGGGCCTGCTCCTCACCTGGCGCGGCAAGCGAGTGCGCCCGCTCCTCGACGACGTCCACGGTCACCCTGACCAGATCGACTGTCTGCTTGAGAGTGACCGCACGGGCCAGCTCGCGGGGAGCCGCGCCGAACACCGGGCCGGTCAGCCGCAGACTTCCGTCGGGGGAGCGGAGCCACTCCACGAGCGAGGAGATTCCGGCCTGGGCGACCAGGGTGACCCAGGAGCGCTGGTCGGCCGGCATCGACCGGAACCACGGCAGCAACTCGTCCATCCGGGACGCGCTCTGCGTCGCGAGTGCACCCGAGGCGCGCTCGAGCCGGCGTAGCGTCGCCTCGAGGGGCAGCACCGCGTCGGCGCTCATGCAGCGAAGCCTGCCACGACGACCGGACGCGGGCTGCACCGCCGAGGAGGGGGAATCGCCCGTGCCCGCACCCCCCGTTGCGTCCGTAACTTTGGTCGGTATGGCGCTCGAACATACGGACGTTACGGCGGTGTGCCGCTGATGCGCGTCGCTGGAAGCAGCCGCCGGCGCCTGCTGTTGTTCGGGCTGCTGCTCTGGCTCGTCGTCGTACTGCCGCTGGGGTTGCTCGTCGGCAGCCGCTGGGAGCCGTTGCTGCGCTGGGACCGGGCAGTTGTGGATCTTCTACAGCCGCCGGCCGCCGACTCCCCGGCGTACCAGGGGGTGCTGTCGGTGGTGACCACGGCGGGAACTACATGGTTCCGGCTGCTCGTGCTCCTCCCGGTCGCCATCTGGGCGTGTCGGACCGGTCGAATGCGCCTGGGCTGGCTGCTCGTGGCGTGCGCCACCCCGATCGGTTTCGTCACCTCCGGCCTGAAGCTCATCGTGGGCCGGGAGCGGCCGGATTTCCCTGATCCGATCTACTTCTCGGACTCGTTGTCGCATCCGAGCGGGCACGCATCCGGGGTCGTGACGCTCGTCGGACTGCTGCTTGTCGCATTTCTGCGGCTGCAGCCGCGTCGGCATCGGATCGCGACGGTCATCGGCGGCATCGTGCTCGTGCTGGCGGTGGGGCTTACCCGGATGGCGCTGGGCGCGCACTATCCGAGCGACATCCTGGCCGGGTTCGCACTCGGCGCCGGTTGGGTGCTGGTGCTGACCGCGCTGTTCGACGTCTTTCCCGGGCCGGCTCAGGAACAACCCAGGGGTGATGAAGCAGCGTGCGAGGCAACAACCCTCTCCGGGCGGTCCACTGAGCGCGGACCTTGAGACGCAGTGACCGCCGAGACGGGCGTCAAATCCGTGCGGCGCTTGCGTTCGAGTGCGCTCGAAGGCCTAGCGTCGTCGACGTGACCGCAATCGTGGATGTCGCGCTCGACCGGCTCCGCAAGCAGGACGCTGCGGTGCCCGAGTCTGGGGCGGCTCTGACCATCGCCGAGATGGCGGAGCGGACTGGCGTCTCGGTGCACACGCTGCGCTACTACGAGCGGATCGGGCTGCTCACGGTGGCGCGCGGGGCCGCCGGTCACCGGGTCTACGGCGCGGACGACTTCGCCCGTGTGGTGTTCCTCAACCGACTACGGATGACCGGCATGCCGATCCGCGAGCTGCGACGCTACGTCGCGCTCGTCGGCGAGGGCGAGCAGACCGTGCCGGAAAGGCTCGCGATGCTCATCGCGCACCGCGAGGCCGTGCGGGCGCAGCTCGCCGAGCTGCAGTTCGCGCTGGCGACCGTCGAGTTCAAGATCGCCGCCTATGGCGGCGACTGCGCGCCTTGACTGCCTGAGCGAACCCCACCCGGCGCGGCGCACCGGGTGATCAAGCCTGCCCTGTCACCCCTGGAGGCACGAATGTCTTTCCCCACTCGCATGCTCGGATCGCTACCCGTGACTGCCATCGGCCTGGGCTGCTTGGGCATGAGCTTCGCCTACGGCACCCCGGACCGGGGCGAGGCGCTCGCGACTCTCCGCCGCGCACTCACCCTTGGCGTCACGTTCCTTGACACCGCCGACATGTACGGCCGCGGCCACAATGAGGAGCTGCTCGCCGAGGTCGTGCCGGGACACCGCGATGAGATCGTCGTGGCCACCAAGTTCGGCATCCTCACCGGCGACGACGGCCGGCCGAACGGCGTCGACCACGTCGACCTCTACTACCAGCACCGCCCTGACCCGACCGTGCCGATCGAGGACACTGTCGGTGCCATGGCCGAGCTTGTGAGCGTCAGGAAGGTGCGCCACCTCGGACTGTCCGAGGCCTCGGCCACCACGATCAGGCGTGCCGCGGTGGTGCATGCCATCCGGACGCTTCCCCGGTTCCAGGACGACAACCTCGACCGCAACCTCGACGCCGTTGGCACTGTCCGGGAGATTGCCGACGCCCGCCGCGCTACCTCGGCCCAGGTCGCGCTGGCCTGGCTGCTCGCGCAGGGTGCGGATGTCGTGCCCATTCCAGGCACCAAGCGCGTGCGGGACCTGGAGGAGAACGCCGGCGCGCCCGACATGGCCTGGGTGGAGCGCGATACCACGGTCCGCGAAGGAGTCCGATGATCCCGAAGAGCCACGTCGACCTGCTCACCCGCCCGCTGTTCGCCCACCTCGCGACTATCCGCTCGGACGGCATGCCGCAGGTGAATCCGATGTGGTTCTCCTGGGACGGCACGTTCCTGCGGTTCACCAACACGACCCGACGCCGCAAGCACCGCAACGTTACTGAGGAGCCGCGGGTCGCGATCTCGGTGAACGACCCGGAACAGCCCTACCGATACCTGGAGGTCAGGGGACGGGTGGAGCGGATCGAGCCCGACCCGACGGCCGCGTTCTTCGCCGAGCTGGCGCAGCGTTACGAGCTGACGCTGGACGGCCCGCCGCCGGACGCGCCTGATCGCGTGGTGTTCGTCGTCCGGCCGGAGGCGGTGAGCTACCAGTAGGACGTTCCTCGCAGAGTCAAATGTCGACCGCGGGTGGCCCCAGTTGCACAATGCAAGGATGGGCCGATGACGAGGGCGTACGACGACATCCTGCAGCAGGCCGGCGATCTCGCGGAACGCACGATCGACTTCCGGCGTCGCCTGCACCGGCGTCCCGAGATCGGCCTGCAGCTGCCGAAAACTCAGGAGGCGATCTTGGCCGAGATCGGCGACCTCGGCCTCGAGGTACGGACCGGTACGTCGACGACGTCGGTCACAGCCGTGCTGGAAGGCACCTCCGACGGGCCGACGGTGCTGCTGCGCGGTGACATGGACGCGTTGCCGCTGACCGAGAACACCGGGCTGGCTTTCACCTCTGAGGTCGACGGCGTGATGCACGCCTGCGGGCACGACACCCACGTCGCCATGCTGGCCGGCGCGGCCCGCCTGCTCGCCGACCGCCGGGCGGAGATCGCCGGACGCGTCGTGTTCATGTTCCAGCCGGGCGAGGAGGGCTTCCACGGCGCCCGCCACATGCTGGACGAGGGACTGCTCGACACCACCGGACAACGCCCGACCGGCGCTTTCGCGCTGCACATCACGTCGATGTTCGGCTCCGGCACGATCAACACCCGCCCCGGTCCGCTGCTCGCCTCCGCGGACACGATCCGGATGACGGTGCAGGGCAAGGGCGGGCACGCCTCGGCGCCGCACTACGCCAACGACCCGATCCCGGTCGCCTGCGAGATAGTGATCGCGCTGCAGACCATGGTCACGAGGCGGATCGACATCTTCGACCCGGCAGTGGTCACCATTGCGCATGTCACCGCCGGTACGACGGACAACGTCATCCCGGCCACGGCTTCCCTCGAGGGAACGATCCGGGCGCTGTCGGCGGAGACGCGCGGGCGCGTGCACGAGTTGCTCCGGCAGGTGGCGCAGGGCATCGGCTCCGCGCACGGCATGCAGGTCGAGGTGGACATCGAAGCCGGGTACCCGGTGACCGTGAACGACGACGACTTCGCCTCGTCGGTGCATGCGCTCGCCGGTCAAATGCTCGGAGCCGACCGGTCCTGCGTGATGGACACACCCATCATGGGCGCGGAGGACTGGTCCTACGTCCTGCAAGAAGTACCCGGCGCGATGGCGTTCCTCGGTGCCTGCCCGCCCGACCTCGAACCGGATACTGCACCCGGCAATCACTCCAACCTGGTCGTCTTCGACGAGGCGGCCCTGTCCACGGGAGTCGCGACGTACGCCGCAGTCGCCCTCGACACCCTCGCCCGCTGACAGGGGGCGGAGCTCCCGTCAGCGGG
>JACCTY010000097.1 GCA_013812145.1 Geodermatophilaceae bacterium
GCTGAACGAGCTGGGCTTCGACGTCGACGAGATCGAACTGGTCGAGGCCGGTGAGGGCAGCCGGCTGCGGCTGACCACCAGGGTGGCCGAGCCGGGCCATCACCGCCGGCTGCTGTTCGCTCGTACCGGCCTCGACGTCCAGGAGAAACAGGCTCGTCGGCTGCTCGCCGACATCGCCAGCTTCCGGGGCTACCTGGAACAGACCACCCGCCGCCCGGTGCCCGAGGCGGTCGCCGCCAACCGCTGGCTGGAGGAGATCTACCAGCCGGTCATCGCCGCCATCCCGGCTGGTCTGCGCGGCCGGCTGGACGACGCCGAGGTCTTCCACGAGATCCTCGAACATCGCTGGTTCCTGTCCGAGGCCGCCGGCAAGGACATCGGTACGGCGTCCGCGGCCAACGACTACCTGGCCAGCGTGCTGCCGGCCGTTCCCGGCGACCTCGTCGCCGGCGCCGTACTGCCGCCGTCGTAGGCGGTGAGCGGTCGGCGGTTGCTACGGCAGCGGCTGCCAGTCCGGGTCATGGCCTGCCCGTCCGGTGACCAGGCCGGGAAGTCGTTGCGGTCGTTGTTGGTCAGTGGCCGCTTGTCGCTGCCGTCGGCGTTCATGATGAACACCTCGGAGTCAGTGGTGAGCCCCGTCGGGTGCGTCCAGGCGATCCTCCCGTTGGCCCCTGGAAACGCGGCCTGTGCAGAGGTGGCGGGTAGCGCGAGCGCGCCGCCAACACGGACAGCGCTGCTGTCCACTTCCGGCGATCCGCACGAAGCCTCGCACGCCGCCGCTGACGACGGATACACGCCTGAGGCCGCCACGAGGTTGCGGTCGCAGCGAATACCGTGGGCTGAGAAGGTTGGTGCATGCCCAACCGTCTCGCCGCGTCGGCATCGCCGTACCTGCTCCAGCATGCCGACAACCCGGTCGACTGGTGGGAGTGGACACCGCAGGCCTTTGCCGAGGCGCGAGAGCGCGACGTCCCGGTCCTGCTGTCGGTTGGCTATTCGGCCTGCCACTGGTGTCACGTGATGGCGCACGAGAGCTTTGAGGACGAGGCCACGGCGGCAGCCATGAACGAGTCCTTCGTCTGCATCAAGGTCGACCGCGAGGAGCGCCCCGATGTCGATGCCGTCTACATGGAGGCGACGCAGGCGATGACCGGCCACGGCGGCTGGCCGATGACCGTCTTCCTCACCCCCGACGCCGCGCCCATCTACTGCGGCACGTACTTCCCGCCGGAGCCGCGGCACGGGATGCCGTCCTTTGGCATGGTCCTGGACTCGGTGCACAGGGCCTGGCGGGAGCGCCGTACCGACGTCGTCGAGGCCGGCCAGCGGGCGGTCGAACACCTCAGCACACCGAGGTCGTACGGCGAGGCGGCGCCGCTGTCGGCCGAGCTGCTGGACGCCGGTGCCGCGGCGCTGCGCCAGTCCTACGACCGGGAAGCCGGCGGCTTCGACCGGGCGCCGAAGTTCCCACCCTCGATGGTGCTCGAGTTCCTGCTGCGCCACCACTCCCGGACCGGGGATGCCGACGCGCTCGCGATGGTCGAGCACACCTGTGAGCGGATGGGACGGGGCGGGATGTACGACCAGCTCGGCGGCGGCTTCGCGAGGTACTCGGTGGACGGCCAGTGGGTGGTCCCGCACTTCGAGAAGATGCTGTACGACAACGCGCTCCTGCTGCGCGTGTACCTGCATCTATGGCGGGAAACCGGCTCGGCGTTTGCCCGCCGGATCGTCGTTGAGACCGCCGATTTCCTGATCCGCGACCTGCACACCCCGGAAGGCGGTCTCGCCGCCGCCTTGGATGCGGACACCGACGGTGTCGAGGGGCTCACGTACGCCTGGACGCCCGACCAGCTCATCGAGGTGCTCGGTACTTCGGACGGCGCGTGGGCGGCGAAGCTGTTGGCCGTGACGCCGGAGGGAACGTTCGAGCACGGCACGTCGGTGCTGCAGCTGCCGGCCGACCCGCCCGACCCGGAGAGATGGGCGGATCTACGTGGCCGGCTGCTCTCGGCGCGGGCGAGTCGCCCCCAGCCGGCGCGGGACGACAAGGTCGTCGCGGCCTGGAACGGGCTGGCGATCGCCGCCCTGGCCGAGGCCGGCACCCTGCTCGAAGAGCCGTCCTATCTGGAGGCAGCCGTCGGCGCGGCCGAACTGCTGCTGGGGCTGCACATCGTCGACGGCCGGCTACGGCGCACATCCCGTGCCGGTGTGGTCGGGGAGCACGCCGGCGTACTGGAGGACTACGGCGACGTGGCCGAGGGACTGCTGGCGCTGCATCAGGTGACGGGAGAGGGTCGCTGGCTGAGGGCGGCCGCGGGGCTGGTGGGTACCGTGCTCGCGCGATTCGAGCGGGACGAGGGCGGTTTCTTCGACACCGCGGACGACGCCGAGCCGCTGCTCAGGCGACCGTACGACCCCGCCGACGGCCCGGCGCCGTCGGGACTGGCAGCGATGAGCGGCGCTCTTGTCGGCTTTGCCGCGTTGACCGGCTCGACCGCGAACCGAGGCGTCGCCGAGCAGGCGCTGTCCACGATCGCTGCGCTCATCGCCCGTGCGCCGCGGGCGGCCGGGTGGGCGGCAGCCGTGGGCGAGGCGATGCTGGCCGGCCCGCTGGAGGTTGCCGTGGCGGGCCGGCCGGGGAATCGGCGGGACGCGATGGCCTCGGTCGCGCGCCGTACGACGTCCCCCGGCGCGGTCGTCGTCGTCGGCTCGGGAGATGCCGACGGCGTGCCGCTGCTGGCCGACCGGGCCGAGGTCGACGGCCGTCCGGCGGCGTACATCTGCCGCAACTTCGTCTGTCAGCGTCCGGTCACCGAGCCCGCGGAGTTGCGAGAGCCGCTGCGGGTCCGGCTCTGACGCCGGGCCGGTCGAGCTGGTCACGCTGCGGGTGACCGGATGGAGCGATCGCCAGCTCGCTTCGCTCACGGCGTAGGCCGTGATCGGCATGTACCCTTGTAACTGTGTAATCATCGCTAGGACAGCATTGTAAGGAGGCTGATATGGCACCCCATCGAGGCCGCGGCGGACGCGGCGGATGGCAGCACACCGAGGTTCCCTCGGCAGATGACGCGGCGGCCTGGTTCGCCGGGCGGCTGCCCGACGACTGGTTAACCGCTCCGGCGGAGGTCACCGTGGACCGCGACGAGATCCTGGTCGTAGGCACGCTCGCGCCGGTCGAGGTCGACGGTGACGAGGCGGCGGTCGGCGCCGCGGAGTCCGGCCGGATCGACCGATTCCGGGCCGACACCCGCGAGGAGCGGATGGCGATCGCCCGGCAAGCGCAGCACCGCTACGGCCGCGCCGTGTCCTGGGGAGCGGTCTGCGGTGGTAGTCGCGGAATGTTCACCACCCAGTCGGTACCGGTCATGACGCGGCTGCGGCAGACCGAGCGGCAGGTTCTCGACACCCTGGTCGACGCCGGTGTGGCACGCAGCCGGTCCGAGGCGCTGGCCTGGTCGGTTCGGCTCGTGGGCGAGCACGCCGAATCATGGCTGCGCGAACTGAAGGAAGCGATGACCGAGGTCGACCGGGTGCGCACGGCCGGTCCCGACCTGACCTGACGTTGCCGCCGAGGGGGCAACGTCAGGCCGAACGGCGGCGGGTTATCGTCGGCGGGCCAATCACGGCCGGCCGAAGGGATCCTGCATGCGCGCCGCGGTCTTTGAAGGCCCGGGCAACGTCCGGGTCCAGCAGGTCCCGGATGCCGCGCTCGAACTGGAGACCGACGCGGTCGTGCGGGTGACCGCCGCGAGCATCGGCGGCTCGGATCTCTGGGCCTATCGCGGGTACGGGCAGCGCCAGCCGGGCGCGCGGATCGGCCACGAGTTCGTCGGCCTGGTCGAGGACGTCGGCCCGGAGGTCAGGACGGTCCGCCGTGGAGATCTGGTGCTGGCGCCGTTCAGCTGGTCCTGCGGAGTGTGCGAATTCTGCCTGCGCGGCCTGACGAGTTCCTGCGTCGACGGCGGCTTCTTCTCCGAGCCGGGGCATGACGGGGGACAGGGCGAGGCGGTCCGGGTGCCGCACGCTGATGGCACGCTGGTCGTGGTACCCCGCAGCCTGCGCGGCTCGGAGACCCGGGTGCTGCCGTTGTGCGACGTGCTGTCCACGGGCCACCACGCCGCGGTGTCTGCCCGGGTGAACCACCGGTCCACAGTGGCCATCGTGGGCGACGGTGCGGTCGGATTGTGCGCCGTACTCGCCGCCCGGCGATGTGGCGCCCAGCGCATCGTCGTCGTCGGTCATCACGCCGACCGGCTGGCGTTGGCGCAGAACTTCGGGGCCACCGACATCGTCGAGGGCAGCGGCCAGAGCGCCGTGGAAGAGGTGATGACGCTTACGGGTGGTGTCGACGCGGTACTGGAGTGCGTTGGCGCCCAGGGCGCGTGGGACACCGGCATCGCGATCGCACAGGACGGCGCCACGATCGGGTACGTCGGCGTACCGCACCTGGTCGAGGGCGTGGACGTGTCCCAGCTGTTCGGACGGAACATCGCCATCCGTGGCGGCATGTGCCCGGCCCGGGCCTACATCCCGGAACTGCTCGCCGATGTCCTGGACGGCACCCTCGATGCAAGTCCGGTCTTCGACCTGACCGTCGGCCTGGAGGAAATAGTCGACGGCTACGCGATGATGGACGACCGGCTGGCGGTCAAGGCCCACGTCACGCTCTGACCGGAGCGCCGCTCAGTCGGCATATATGACGAAGTAGACGGCGATGTAGTGGCAGATCGCCGCCACGACCGTGCAGGCGTGGAAGACCTCGTGGTAGCCGAACACCGCGGGCACCGGGTTCGGCCAGCGGGCGGCGTACGCGATGCCGCCGAGGGTGTACAACAGGCCGCCGACGCAGAGCAGGACCAGGGATGCCACGCCGGTGTTGGTCAGGATCTGCGGCAGCACGAACACCGCGACCCACCCCAAGGCGATGTAGATCGGGACTCCGAGCCAGCGCGACGCCCCGGGCCAGAGCATCTTCAGCAGGACCCCGCCCACCGCGCCGGCCCAGGCAGTCGTCAGGATCACCATGTCCGAGCCGGGATTGAGCGCGAGTACGGCGAAGGGCGTGTAGCTGCCAGCGATGAAGATGAAGATCATGGAGTGGTCCAGCCGCTTCATGATCAGCCAGCCCCGAGTGCTCCAGGCCCGGCGGTGGTAGAGCGCGCTCGTGCCGAACAGCAGCGACACGGTGAGGCAGTAGACGGCTACGGCGAACCCGTGCCCCGCGCCCTGGACTGCGGCGAGCGGGATGAGCACTGCGCCGGTCGCGAGCGAGCCGAAGAACGTGCCGAGGTGCAGCCAGCCGCGCAACCGAGGTACGTCTGTTCTGGTCTCGGGACCGACCGGTGACGTACCGGCCTCGATCTCGAGCCGGGCCGAACCGGCGGGTGCCACGGACACCGGCCCAGGCTACGCACACCGGAGGTCGTCACAACACCTTCGCGAACAACGCTCAGTTGACACCTGCTGGCAGGTACTCCGGCGTACCCTGACCGTCCGTGGGGCTGCGAAACCTGGTGTACGGCGCCTACGAATGGCGGCTACGACGCGACCTGGACGTTGCGTCCATTCCTCGACACGTCGGCCTGATGGCCGATGGCAACCGGCGCTGGGCGAGATCCATCGGCCTGGGCGATGTGAACGACGGTCACCGCCGTGGTGCGGACAAGATCGGTCAGTTCCTCGGCTGGTGTGACGAGGTCGGGGTCGAGGTCGTGACGCTGTGGTTGTTGTCGACCGACAACCTTGGCCGTGACCAGGGCGAGTTGCGGCCGCTGCTGCGCATCATCGAGGAGCTCGTCGATGACCTCGCCCAGCCGCACCGGAACTGGCAGCTGCGGATGGTGGGCGCGTTGGACCTGCTCCCGCAGGAGACCGCTGCCGTGCTGAAGTCCGCCGCCGAGCGCACGGTGGGCCGGCCGGGCGCGAACGTCAACATCGCGGTGGGGTACGGCGGCCGCCGCGAGATCGCCGATGCCGTCCGTGCCCTGCTGTCCGACCAGGCCTCGCGCGGCACCACGATCGAGGAACTGGCCGAACTCCTCGACGTCGACCACATCGCCGAACACCTCTACACCAAGGGCCAGCCCGACCCCGACCTCGTCATCCGCACCAGCGGCGAACAGCGGCTGTCTGGGTTCCTGCTCTGGCAGAGCGCGCACTCGGAGTTCTACTTCTGCGACGCCTATTGGCCGGAGTTCCGGCGGGTCGACTTCCTCCGGGCGCTGCGCGCTTATGCCGCCCGCCACCGACGCTACGGCGGCTGACCGCCGTCAGCCGCACTCGGCCGCGGGCCGTTGCGGTTCGATGCCGCCCGCCACCGACGCTACGGCGGCTGACTCGCTACTGCACGCAGAACTCGTTGCCCTCCACGTCGCGCATCACCACCCAGTAGTCACCGTGCTCGTCGATGGTCTCGGCACGCTCTCCGCCGGCGTCGACGAGCTTCTGAACGTGCGTCTGCACCGTCGCGTGACGCTGCTCCGGTGGTACTCCCTTGGCGATGTTCACGTCGAGGTGCACCCGATTCTTGACGGCCTTGGCCTCGGGCACCTTCTGGAACAGCACCCGCGGGCCGACGCCGTCCGGGTCGATCAGGGCGGACATCTTGTCCCACTCGAACTCGGGAATGCCGACCGCCGTGGCGAAGGCCTCCCAGCTGTCGTGCCCCTTGGGAGGCGGCTGCTCGATGTAGCCCAGCGCGACCGCCCAGAACTTCGCCATCCGGTCGACGTTCGCGCAGTCGAATGTCACTTGAAATGAGGTAGCCACAGGTCAACTCCTTTACTCGTCAAGTACGCCGAACGCTAGACCGTCGTCCCGACCGAAATCGAACCGCTGACACACTCACCGGCATGGATGTCGCCACCGAGTACGTACAGCTGGGCCTGCGCTTCGATCGGATCGAAGAAGGTTTCGTCGACGCCTACACCGGCGACCCCGCGCTGCGCGGCAGGGTGCAGGACGAGCCGGCACCCGAGCCCGCCGCGCTGGCCTACCGGGCGAGGGAACTGCTCGCCGAGCTGCCCTCCTCGGGCCTGCCCGAGGCGCGAACGTCGTACCTGCGCGCGCAGTTGACCGCCCTGGAGTGCAGCGCCCGCAAGCTCGCCGGGCACGACGTCGGGTTCGTCGATGAGGTGGCCGCGTACTTCCAGGTCGACATCGAGCAGGGTTCGGAGCAGGACTACCTCGCCGCACACGACGAGATCGCTGCGCTGCTGCCCGGTCCTGGCTCGCTCGTGCAGCGGTACGCGGCCCACCGCAAGGGCGACGAGTGCCCGCCCGGCCTGCTGGAGGCTGTCGTACTCGCGCTGTCCAGTGCGCTGCGTGACAAGGTTCGGGCCGACTACGGGTTGCCCGAAGGCGAGACGGTGCAGTACGACGTCGTCACCGACAAGCCGTGGTCCGGCTTCAACTACTACCTCGGCGGCTACCGGTCGCAGGTCGCCATCAACGCCGACCTCCCGCACCGGCTCATGCAGCTGCCCCACCTCGTCGCGCACGAGTCCTACCCGGGCCACCACACCGAGCACTGCCGCAAGGAGCGCGACCTGGTCGAACGCGACCGGCACCTCGAGCACACCATCTTCCTGGTCAACACCCCGGAGTGCTTGATGGCCGAGGGCTTGGCCGACCTCGGCGTACCGGCAAGTGTGGGGGATGGTTGGGGACGGTGGGCGCAGGAGATCCTGGCCGACCTCGGCTTGCGGGTCGACGGAGAGCTGGCCGAGCGGATGGCCGACGCGACGGCCGGTCTCGACCGGGTCCGGCAGGACGCCGCTCTGATGCTGCACGACCGCGGCGCCAGCGCGGACGAGGTGGCGGTGTTCTTGCAGCACTGGCTCCTGGTTCCCGAGGAGCGGGCCCGGCAGATGTTGCGCTTCCTGTCCCATCCGCTCTGGCGGGCCTACACGTCGACGTACGTGGAGGGCTACCGCCTGCTGTCGACCTGGCTCGCCGCCCGGCCAGCCTCACAATCGGTGGCCGACCGATTTGTCCGGCTGCTCGACGAGCCGCTCATCCCGGCGGCCATCCGGGCCGAACTGGCCGCGTGAGCAGTCCTGCCCTACCCGACGGACGGTGGCCCTCGGCGTGGCCGGCGTTGTGGCGCCCGGTCCGCGATCGCGCCGTCTTCGTCGGCGCGACGGTCCTGCTCGCGCTGGCCGGCATCGCTTTCCTCGGCGATCTCCGCCTGGGCTGGTGGGTTGCGTTCCTTCCGCTCGTCCTGCTGGTCGGCCCGGTCAGCCGTCCCGCGCGGGTACGCCGACGCTTCGAGCGCGCGGCCGCTCAGGGCCGGCTGGACGTGCAGCGCCGCGGACACGGGTGGCGGCTGCTTCCGCCCGGACGCTCGGGGAACGTCGTGGTGCTCGTGTCGTACGACGGGGAGCTGACCTACGTCGATCTGCGAGACCGGGGCAACAAACAGGGGGATTGGGCCGCTCCTTCGGGCCTGAGCGGGTAGCGGTCAAGCGTCGTAGGCCCACCGAAGTTCGCCGTCGACGATCTCGCCGGTCGGCGCCAGTCCGAGCCGGCGGGCCACGGCGTTCGAGGCGTGATGCTCCGGATGTACGTCGGCCATGACGCGGCCCACGCCGTCGGCGCGAAGCCAGGCCACCATCGCCGTCGCCGCCTCGGTGGCGTAACCGCGCCCCTGGTGCCGGGTGCCGATCACCCAGGCGACGGCGGCGACGGCCGGCTCACTGTCAACCGTGGCCTGGACGTAGCCGGTCGCCGCCTGCGTCTCGGCCTCGCGGACGATCCAATTAAGCCACCGTTCCGAGCAGTCCGCGGAGTGGCCGACGACCTGCCGGGTGTACTGGTCGACGAGTTCGGCGTACGTCGGTGGCTGCCCGCCGATGAAGCGGTAGAGCCGGTCGTCGGAGAGCACGTCGAGCATCTCGCCCGCATGTTCTGTCCGCAGCGGTTCCAGGAACAGCCGCGCCGTCTGGATCAGCTCTAGGGAGGTCATCGAGGCAATCCTGCAGTCTTCCCGTTCCCCGCAACAACAGCGATTAACCTGGACAACGATTCAGGTCGTCCAGAGGGGGCAGGAATGACCACCGGAATTTCCGACAACACGATCATGATGTTTGTCATCCACGATGCACTGCGCCGCGACGCCGAGCAGCTTGCCCGTGGGGTCGAGCACCGTGACATGCACGACCCAAGCCGGCAGACGGCGTTCCTGAGCGGCTGGGAGGTCTTCAAGCGGCAGCTGCAGCACCACCACGACGGCGAGGACCGCCTCCTGTGGCCGCTGGTGCGGACGTACCTCCCGGCACGTGACGAAGAGAACGCCCTGCTGAGCGAGATGGAGCAAGAGCATGAGCGGATCGAGCCGCTCATCACCTCCGTGGACACCGCGCTGCGCAACTCCGACGCCGCCTGGCTGGGTGAAGCCACCGTCACGTTCCGGCAGGAGCTGCTCGCCCACCTGGACCACGAGGAGCGCGACGCCGTACCCCTGATGGATGCGGTCCTTACGGCGCAGGACTGGCGCGCCTATAGCCGGGCGCAGCGCAAAGCCACCGGATTCAAGGGCGCCAAGGAGTTCTTTCCCTACATCCTCGACCAGGCCGACCCGGACCGCGCCGCCCAGGTGGGCAGGCTGCTGCCGCCGCTATTGCGGCTACTGGTGAGCCGCGCCTGGCAGCCGCGGTACGCGCAGACCGCCCACTGGAACTAGCGGTCAGGACTGCAAGGTCGTCGCAGCCGAGGGGGTCTTCGGATGGCACTTTTCGGCCCAATGCTTTAGATCTGGGCCGCAGCAGTGGAGCGAAAGATGCCACAAACAGCCAAATGGTGGCATCTATCGGTCCACTGCGTCCGGCCGGCCGCCGGGCAACGGACCATAAGGTGCCACCGCGGCGAACACCCTGCCAACGGGCTCACCGGACTTCGGCGACGGCGAACCGAAACCCCGACGAACTCCCGGTCCTGAGCATTGTTGGCCACGCCCACAAGGTCGTCGGGGTTCAACTCAGTAAGTGGGTGCGGAGGTGAGCTTGACGCGCCCTGTCGTCCCTGACCGGCTTCGGCAAGACAGAGCCCCCTAGCCCGAGCTGCATGGCCAGGATGACGTCCAACGAACTAACGGCGACGACCACTGGCGCGCGCTGGACTCTGCGGACCGGCGTGTCTGCCGGGACTGGCCGCCGACCTGTGCGTAGCGTGACCGGTGGCGGACCGAGACCGGCCGCCCGGGAGGCCCTGGCGGATGCTGCGGTTCAGCAGCGAGGGGGCCGGCACCTGCCCCCCGCGTGGCTCGCGCTAGGGCGGTCCGGACCCTTCGACGGAGCAGGCGGGTGTCGCGCCTGCGGGAGCCTCGTGGCGGCTGTCCAACGCTTGCCGGCCCGCGTCGCCGAACCGACGCCGCGTCGAACGCACGTCCTCGACACCAGCGTGCTGCTGTCCGATCCGGGCGCGCTGCTGCGTTTCCAGGAGCACGATCTCGTCCTGCCGCTTGTCGTCATCGGTGAGCTGGAGGACAAGCGGAACCATCCCGAACTCGGCTGGTTCGCCCGGCAGTCCCTGCGGCTGCTGGACGACCTGCGGATCAAACATGGTCGGCTCGATGCGCCCATCCCCGTTGGCACGCTCGGCGGCACGCTGCACGTCGAGTTGAACCACAGTGATCCGGCGGTCCTGCCGGCTGGCTTCCGCAACGACTCGAACGACACCCGCATCCTCGCCGTGGCGCTCAGTCTGGCTGCCGAGGGACGCGACGTCGTACTGGTGACCAAGGACATGCCGCTGCGGGTCAAAGCCGCGGCGGTCGGCGTCACCGCCGACGAGTATCGCGCGCAGAACGCCGTGGATGCGGGCTGGACCGGGATGGCCGAACTCGAACTGTCCACTGTGGACATGCAGCAGTTGTACGACGACCGGCTCGTCTACCTGCCCGAGGCCGCCGAACTGCCCTGCCACACCGGCCTCGTCCTGTTGTCCGGCCACGGCTCGGCGCTCGGCCGGGTGACCGCGGACAAGCAGGTCCGGCTCGTCCGGGGCGACCGCGAGGTCTTCGGGCTGCACGGCCGCTCGGCCGAGCAGCGGATCGGGCTCGACCTGCTCATGGACCCGGACGTCGGCATCGTCTCCCTCGGCGGCCGCGCGGGAACGGGCAAGTCCGCCCTGGCCCTCTGCGCCGGGCTGGACAGCGTCCTGGAGCGTCGCGCCCACCGCAAGGTCGTGGTCTTCCGACCCCTGTACGCCGTCGGCGGCCAGGAACTGGGCTATTTGCCGGGCAGCGAAGGCGAGAAGATGTCGCCCTGGGCGCAGGCCGTCTTCGACACCCTCGGCGCTCTGGTCTCCGCTGCGGTCGTGGACGAGGTGCTCGACCGCGGAATGCTCGAAGTGCTTCCGCTCACGCACATTCGTGGTCGGTCGCTGCACGACGCATTCGTCATCGTCGATGAGGCACAGTCGTTGGAGCGCGGCGTACTGCTCACGGTGCTGTCCCGTCTCGGCACGGGTTCACGCGTCGTCCTCACCCACGACGTGGCGCAGCGGGACAATCTGCGGGTCGGTCGGCACGACGGGATCAGCGCGGTGATCGAGGCGCTCAAGGGCCATCCGCTGTTCGCCCACGTGACGTTGACCCGCTCCGAGCGCAGCCCGATCGCCGCGCTGGTCACCGAGATGCTGGAGGACCTCCCGCTCTGACCAGCCGCCCCAGGCCATTCAGTCGGGCAGGATCATTTCGTGACGATTGACTATGTCAATCTCCTCGGGGTGGCCGTCATCGCCGTGGCGGCGCCATTCCTTGTTGACCTGCTGCGGGTGCCGGTGCCGGATGCAGTGGCGATGATCCTCGCCGGTGTCGCGGTGGGCGGATCGGGTCTCGACCTCGTCGACGTCGACGCGGGGGTCGAGCTGTTCTCCGCTCTCGGCCTGGCCTACCTGCTGTTCGTCGCAGGCCTCGAGGTCCGGATCGACCTGCTCCGCGGCCGGGCTCTGCGCACCGGACTGCTGGCCTTTGGGCTGTCCGCCGCGATTGCCATGGGGTTCGCCCTGGCGATGTTCGCGTTCGGGTTGATCGTCAATGTCGGGGTCATCGTGGCGATCCTGCTCACGACGTCGTTGGGCATCGTCGTGGTCGTGCTCAAGGACGCCGGGCGGTTGGAGACAACTCTCGGGCAGGTGACCCTGCTCGGCGCGCTGCTCGGCGACTTCACCTCGGTCGCCCTCATCTCGGTGCTCTTCGTCGGGGATAGCGGGTCGATGGGCGGGACGTTGACGGGGCTCGCGGTGTTCTGCGTCGCAGGCGCCGTACTCGCGGTGGCCCTGGTCCGGTTGAGCGCGATCGAGCGGCTGCGCCGGGCGGTGGACCAGCGGGCCGGAGGAGCGTCGCAGCTGGGCGTGCGGCTGTCCTTCGCGGTCATGATCGGGTTCGCCGCGCTGGGCGAGGCCCTCGGGCTGGAGGCCATCCTCGGCGCGTTCATAGCGGGCGTGGCGGTATCGGCGATCAGCGACCGCGCCGTGGGCAGCGGCGCAACCCGCAGCAAGCTCGGTGTGGTCGGGTTCGGCGTGCTGGCCCCGCTGTTCTTCGTCACGGCCGGGCTGCGCCTCGACCTGGCGGCCCTCGCCGACAGCGCTGCGGATCTGTTGCTGGTACCGGTGCTGCTCGTGGCGATGGTGGCGACGCGGGCGCTGCCCACGCTGCTGTTCGCCTCGATGCTGACGCGGCGCGAGTTGTTCGTTTCCGGCCTGCTGTTGTCCACCAAGCTGACCTTCGTCGTGGCCGTCGTGCAGGTGGCCAGCGCCAACGGGGCGCTGCGTCCAGCCACCGCGTCCGCGCTGATCACCGCCGCGATGCTCACGGTGATCGCGTTGCCGACCACCGCGGCGTGGACGCTGCGCCGCCCGGAACCCGACCGGCCCGGAATGGTGCCCGGCTAGCTCAGCCGGGTCGCGTCATGGACAGCACGTCGAGCGCCTCGTCCAGCTGAGCCTCGGTGAGCTTGCCGTCCTCGACATAGCCGCGCTCCAGGACAATCTGCCTGATGGTCTTGCGCTCCTTCAACGACTGCTTGGCAACCACAGCGGCTTCCTCGTAGCCGATGAAGCGGTTCAGCGGCGTGACCACCGACGGCGAGGATTCCGCGAGCTCGAGGCAGCGCTCCACGTTGGCGGTGATCCCGTCGACACAGTGGTCGGCGAACAGCCGGGCGACGTTCGCCAGCAGCCGGATCGACTCCAGCAGGTTGCTGGCCAGCATCGGCAGCATCACGTTGAGTTCGAAGTTGCCCGCCGCACCGCCAAAGGCGATGGCCGCGTCGTTGCCGATCACTTGGGCGCACACCATGCACAGCGCCTCCGGGATGACCGGATTGACCTTGCCCGGCATGATCGACGACCCCGGCTGCAGGTCGGGCAAGGTGATCTCACCGAGCCCTGCGCGCGGACCGGAACCCATCCAGCGGATGTCGTTGGAGATCTTCGTCAGGGACACCGCGATCGTGCGCAGTTGACCGGAGGTCTCGACGAGGCTGTCGCGGGCGCCCTGAGCTTCGAAATGGTCCCGGGCCTCGGTCAGCGGCAGCTTCGTCGTACGGGCGACCTCTTTGATCACCGCCGCCGAGAACCCGACAGGAGTGTTGATGCCGGTGCCCACCGCGGTCCCGCCGAGGGGCAGCTCGGCCAATCGGGGGAGGGTGGCTCGCAGCCGTTCGATCCCCAGCTCCACCTGTCCGGCGTACCCCCCGAACTCCTGGCCGAGGGTGACCGGCGTGGCGTCCATCAGGTGGGTACGTCCGGACTTGACCACGGTCGCGAACTTCTTCTGCTTCTTGCGCAGCGCCCTGGCCAGGTGGCCGAGGGCAGGAATGAGGTCGGTGACGACGGTGCTCGTCGCGGCGATGTGAATGGCGGACGGGAAGACGTCGTTGGAGGACTGCGACGCGTTGACGTGGTCGTTCGGATGCACCGGCCGGCCGAGCTTCTCACCGGCGAGGGTGGCCAGCACCTCGTTGGCATTCATGTTCGACGACGTGCCCGATCCGGTCTGGAACACGTCGATCGGAAACTGGTCGTCCCACTCGCCGGCGGCCACTTCGGCGGCGGCGTCCTGAATCGCCTTGGCGACAGGCTTTTCCAGTACGCCGAGGCGCGCGTTGACCTTCGCCGCCGCCGCCTTGATCCTCGCCAGCGCCTCGATGTGTGACCGCTCCAGCCGCTGCCCGGAGATCGGGAAGTTCTCCACCGCCCGCTGGGTCTGGGCCCGCCACTTCGCCTCAGCCGGCACGAGGACGTCGCCCATCGAGTCGCGTTCGGTCCGAAAGTGCGGCTCTGCCACGGTTCCTCTTCCTGCATTCCGCTCGGCCTGATGCAGCAACGGCCTATGATCTGCCCGCCGCACTGTGCGCCGGCGTACCTACTACCAAGGGGTTTGCGTTGTCTCAACCACCTTACGGGCCACCCGGTGGGCAGAGTCCGTACGGACAGTCGCCGTCGGAGGGATCGGACCGATCGGGTCAGGGTGCGCAGTCGGGTCAGGGCCAGCCGGGTCAGGGCCAGCAACCGAGCTACGAAGGCACCTACGGGCAGCCCCCCTACAGTCAGCCTGACTATGGGCAGCCGGCCTACGGACAGCAGCCCTACGGCCAGCCGTCGTACGGGCAGCCGTCGTACGGGCAGCAGTACGGACAGCAGTCGTACGGGCAGCAGCCTTACGACCAGCCCGGGTACGGTGCTCCACCGCCACCGAAGAACAACAACAGCACGGTGATCGGGTTGATCGTCGGCGTCGTCGTCCTAGCGGCGCTCGCCGTGGGAGCCATCCTGCTCTTGACCGGCGACCAGCCCGACCTCGTGTCCGGCGGTCCCGCGCGGACCACGAACACCGGCCAGGCCTCGGAGTCGGAGCAGACCTCGGAGTCGGAGCAGGCCTCGGAGTCGGAGCAGGCCTCGGAGTCGGAGCAGACCACGGAGTCGGAGCCGACCGCAACCGAGTCGGAGTCCGGCAGCCCCACCGCCACGCCGAACGCCGACCTCCCACCGGGTGTCGCGCCGGAAAACCTCGGTGACGACCCGGCATTGGACAAGCTCGCCCAGGAGTGCTTCGAAGGCGTGATGGACTCCTGCGACTCATTGTTCTTCGAGTCGGAGATCGATTCGGCCTACGAGACGTACGCCGAAACGTGCGGCGGACGGATCGAGGTCGGCGAATACGTCTTCTGCTCGTTCTATGAAGACGCCGTGACGGAGTAACTCCGCCGCCAGCGCGTCAGCGGTTGTCGCCGCCGGGGTAGTCCCGCTCGACCTCGCCGACATAGAGCTGCCGGGGCCGCCCGATCTTCGTGGCCGGGTCGCTGATCATCTCCCGCCACTGGGCGATCCAGCCGGGCAGTCGCCCCAGCGCGAACAGCACGGTGAACATCCGGGTCGGGAAGCCCATGGCCTTGTAGATCAGCCCGGTGTAGAAGTCGACGTTCGGGTAGAGCTTGCGCTCGACGAAGTAGTCATCGGACAGCGCCAGCTCCTCCAGCTGCAGCGCGATGTCTAACAGCTCGTCGGTCGCGTCGAGCTTCGCGAGAACCTCGTCGGCCATCTGCTTCACGACCGCCGCCCGGGGGTCGTAGCTCTTGTAGACCCGGTGCCCGAAGCCCATCAGCCGAACGCCGGGCTCCTTGTTCTTGACCCGTTCGACGAACTTGTCGACGTCGCCCCCGTCGGTCGCGATTCGCTGAAGGGTCTCCAGCACGGCCTGGTTCGCTCCGCCGTGCAGCGGGCCGAACAAGGCGTTGATCCCAGCCGAAACCGAGGCGAACAGGTTGGCCTGGCTGGAGCCGACCAGCCGCACGGTCGACGTCGAGCAGTTCTGCTCGTGGTCGGCGTGCAGGATGAACAGGACGTCCAGTGCCCGCACCAGCGCGGGGTCGACCTCGTATGGTTCGGCCGGAAACCCGAAGGTCATCCGCAGAAAGTTCGTGACGGTGTCGAGGGAGTTGTCGGGGTACAGGAACGGCTGCCCGACGGACTTCTTGTAGGAATATGCAGCGATCGTCGGCAGCTTGGCCAGCAGCCGGACGGTGGAGATCTCGACCTGCTCGTCGTCGAACGGGTCCAGCGAGTCCTGGTAGAACGTCGACAGCGCGCTGACCGCGCTCGACAGCACCGGCATCGGGTGGGCGTCGCGGGGGAAACCTTCGAAGAACCGTTTGAGTTCCTCGTGCAGCAACGTGTGCCGCCGGATCCGCTCGTCGAACGCCGCCAGCTCGTCGCTGGTCGGCAGTTCGCCGTAGATGAGCAGGTAGCTGACCTCGAGGAACGAGCTGTGCTCGGCCAGTTGGTCGATGGGATAGCCGCGATAGCGCAGGATTCCGGCGTCGCCGTCGATGTAGGTGATCGACGACTTGCATGCGGCGGTGTTCATGAAGCCGTTGTCCAACGTGACCAATCCGGCCTTGGACAGCAGTTTGGACGCGTCGATCGCAGACGTGCCTTCGGTCGCGGCGACGTACGGCAGGTCGAGCTCCCCGCCCGGGTGGCGGAGGGTGATCTCGGACGTATCGGTCATCGCGGGGGGCCTTCTCTCTCGGTCTTGCTCGGATTCCCGGACGCTAGCGGGTGCCAAGTCCGGTGGCGATCGACGGGTGCGGCGGTACGGTGCCCTGGTGGAGATGTTGCCGGCGCCGGCCGACCGGTTCGGACCAGACGACGAGCCGACCGACGAGGAACGCGCCGCCGGCGTCGACATCCTGCAGCGGGCAGTAGGCGAGGGCCGGCTGACCCTCGGCGAGTTCACCGATCGGGTCGATGTCGTGCTGGCCGCGTCGACGAACGCCGACCTGCGGGCGGCGTTGGCCGATCTCCCGTCCAACCTGCCTGTCGTCGGGTCGTCGTCGGCTCCGGCGTCATTCAGCATCTTCGGCGACATCAGGGTCAGTGGGAGGTGGCGGCTGCGAGAACGCAACCAGGCATCACCGTGTTCGGTGACGTCCGCTTCGACCTCCGGGACAGCGTCTGTTCGGAAGCCGAAGTCACCATTGAAGGCCGCACCGTCTTCGAGGACGTGGTGGTCATCGTCCCGGAGGGCGTGGAAGCCGAACTGGCCGGTTTCACGATCTTCGGAGATCGCCGCCTAGACCTCGCCCCGGTTCCGCGCCAGCCGCACACCCCGGTGGTGCGGGTGCACGGGCTGACGATCTTTGGTGACATCCGGGTGCAGAGCCTGCCTCCGGGGGAGCACGCATCGCGCTGGCGCCGGACCCTGCACAAGTGGGGGCACGGGCCGCCCCCGCCGCCGCTGCCGCCCCTTGGCCGGCCCTGACCGTCAGGTCTGCTTGTCGAAGTCGATCGAGGCGTACGCGCGAAGTTTCGCGAGCCGGTGCCACGAGTCGATCATCCTGATGGTGCCAGACTTGGAGCGCATCACGAGCGACTGCGTACTGACCTCGTCCGAGCGGTAGTGCACCCCCCTGAGCAGGTCGCCGTCGGTCACCCCGGTGGCGCAGAAGAACACGTTGTCGCCGCTGACCAGGTCGTCGATCTCGAGCACCCGCTCAAGGTCGTGGCCGGCGTCGATCGCCTTGTGGCGCTCCTCGTCGTCGCGCGGCCACAGCTTGGCCTGCATCGCGCCGCCCATGCACTTCAGGGCGCAAGCGCTGATGATGCCCTCCGGCGTGCCGCCGATGCCGAGGAGCAGGTCGACGCCGGTGCCCTCGCGCGCCGCGCTGATCGCCCCCGCCACGTCCCCGTCGGAGATGAAGTGGATCCGGGCGCCGGCGTCGCGGACCTCTTTCGCCAGCCGCTCGTGCCGGGACCGGTCCAAGAGGCACACGGTGACGTCCGCAACCTGCCTGTTCTTGGCCTTGGCCACCCGGCGGATGTTCTCCCGGACCGGCGCGGCGATGTCGACGACGTCAGCGGCCTCGGGCCCGGCGGCGAGCTTTTCCATGTAGAACACGGCCGAGGGGTCGAACATGCTTCCGCGCTCGGCCACCGCGAGCACCGCCAGCGCGTTCGGCATGCCCTTGGCCATCAACGTCGTACCGTCGATGGGGTCGACAGCGACATCGCACTCGGGACCGTCGCCGTTCCCGACCGCCTCGCCGTTGAACAGCATCGGGGCCTCGTCCTTTTCGCCCTCCCCGATGACGACGACGCCACGCATCGAAACGGTGCCGATCAACATCCGCATGGCATCGACGGCAGCGCCGTCCCCGCCGTTCTTGTCGCCGCGGCCGACCCAGCGGCCGGCGGCCATCGCGGCCGCCTCGGTGACCCGGACGAGGTCGAGGGCGAGGTTACGGTCCGGCGCCTCGGGGCGGACGGCGAGTTGGCTGGGCACGTCGGACATCGTGCGGCTGCCTCCTCCTGCGCTCCCGGATGGCGTGATCCTCTCAGACCCGGCCGAATCGGGCGCGGGGCGTTGGGAGCTGGGCGGGGTCGTTCATGAGCCCGGCTCCGTCCGGGAGCACACAACAGGAGCGGACTGGACGGAGCTGGGCGGGGTCATTGCCATGCCGATGATCGGGTCGGGGAGGATGGACCGGTGCCCGTCCAGCCACCCCCGAGCCGGCGGCGGGGGCCGTCGGCGATGGATCTGCTGCGTTCCCTGCTGCCGCTGGTCGCTCTGATCCTGGTGATGGTCTGGCTGTACAGCCCGGCTGAGGTCGACCCGGTTCGGGAGATCGATCCTGGGTCGGACCTGGCGTACGCCGCGTCGATCGCCGACTTCGACGTGCTTGGCGCGGGTGATCTGCCGGAGGGGTGGCGGCCGACGAGTTCCCGCGTCGAGCCGGCGACGGAGGGCGGCCCGGTCGGCGTGAGCGTCGGGTACGTCACGCCGTCGCAGGAATTCGCTCGGGTTGTGCACAGCTCGCTGCCGGAGGTGCGGCTGCTCACCGAGGTACTGGGTGAGGGGTACGCCGAGGGCGGCGTCACCGCCGACGGCTGGCGCGGTTTCCGGACCGCCGACGGGGAGCAGGCGCTGGTTCGGTCCGAGGAGGGCTCGACCGTGATCGTCACGGGGTCCGCCGCCGAGGCGGAGCTTCGCGTCCTGGCCGCGGCGCTGCGACCGATCGGCGGCTGAGGCGTCTTGCCCGCGTCAGTCGTCTGCGGCCGGTACGTCGAGGAGCGCGTCCAGGCGCGCGCGAGCGCCGTCCAGCCGCTGCTGGCAGATGCCGGCGAGCCGCTCGCCGTGCTCCCACAGTGACAGGGACTCCTCCAGGCTCAGGCCGCCGGCCTCGAGTCGGCGTACGACGTCCGCGAGTCCCTCCCGCGCCTGCTCGTAGCTGAGGTCCTCCGGCGGCAGCGTCACGGCGGCCAGCGTAGGCGAGTCACCCGGGCACACGAGCTGTCAGTCGACGGTGACGTCCAACCGTCCCGCTGCCAGCCGGACCCGCAACCGGTCGCCGGCGGCGACGTGGTCCGCGTCGAGCAACACCCGGCCGTCCGGCTGCTGCACGACGGCGTACCCCCGGTTGAGGGTTGCGGCGGGGGACAAGGCGGTGACCCGTGCGCGGGCGTGTGACAGGTCCGCCCCGGCCGCCTCGACCCACTGCCTGATCTGTCGCCGCAGCCGCTCACGCAGGCCGTCGTCGTCGGCGATCCGCAGGCGCAGGAGGAGCGTTGGGTCGGCGAGCACCGGTCGGCTGCGGGCGGCGTCGAGCCACTGCTGCTCCGAGGTGAGTCGCGCCAGCGTCGTACGCCGGAGCCGATCCCGCAGCTGGCCGATCCGCCGGGTCTCGTCGGTCACGTCCGGCACGATGCGCTTGGCGGCGTCCGTCGGCGTGGCGGCCCGGATATCGGCGACGTGGTCGAGCAGCGGTGAGTCCGGCTCGTGCCCGATCGCGCTGACGACGGGGGTCCGGCAGGCAGCGACGGCCCGGCAGAGCGCTTCGTCGCTGAAGGGCAGCAGGTCCTCGACCGACCCCCCTCCCCGCGCGACGACGATGACGTCTATCTCTGGGTCGGTGTCCAGACGGCGGATGGCGCCGATCACCTCCGCCACGGCGTTCGGTCCCTGTACGGCGCAGCTCACCACCCGGAAGCGGACTCCCGGCCACCGCTGTCGCGTCACGGTGAGGACGTCGCGCTCGGCCGCGCTGGCCCGGCCGGTGATCAGACCGACGCCCCGTGGCAGGAACGGCAGCGGGCGCTTGCGCCCGACCTCGAACAGGCCCTCCGCGGAGAGGAGCTGCTTCAGCCGCTCGATCCGGGCGAGCAGCTCCCCGATGCCGACCGGGCGGATCTCCACCGCCCGCAACGACAGGGAGCCGCGACCGAGGTAGTAGTCCGGCCGCGCCCGCAGGACGACCCTGGCTCCTTCGCCCAGCGGCTCGGGCAGCACGTCACGCCGGCAGGTCACCGGAACGGAGATGTCCGCCGCAGGATCCCGCAGCACCAGGAAGCAGGTGCCGGTTCGGATCGAGAGCTGGGTCAGCTGGCCCTCGACCCACACCTCGCCGAGCCTGGCGATCCACTCACCGATCAAGCGGGCGACGGTGCGCACCGGCCAGGGGGTCTCCGCCGAGTTGGCCGTGGGCATGTCGGTTCATCCCTGGAGGGGCGCGGCCAGCCGGTTGCGCAGCATCGTGAGGTACGGCGCTCGCTGCCGGCCGGCCTGCTCGTAGGTCAGCAGATCGGCGAGCTGTCCGCTGGACAGCCGGCGCAGTCGGGCTCGAAGCTGCGCGACGGTCCAGCCGTCGTACCCGGGTACCGGCGCCGCTGCGGCGGGTAACTCCGCTACCGCAGGTGCCCCGGCCTGGTCGGTGACGGCCGCCTTGATGGTGTGGGTGTCCTCGACCAGGTCGAATGCCGACGGTGCGGCACCCGGAGCAGTCAGAAACGGCGACACGGCGGTACTCGGCTCGGCCGGCTCCAGCACGAGTTCGCCGGGGGGAGGTGCCGGCCCGTCCTCGTCGAAGGTCGCCCAGGCGGGTGGCTGCTCGCTCTTGCCGCGCAGCTGCAGGAGGAGTTCGTCGCCGCGGGCGACGAGCCCGGCGTACTCCTGTTGCAGCCGCAGCGAGGTCTGCATCGCCGCACCGGCGGCGAGGACCGGGAGGGAGACGAGACGGGTCGGCAGCCGGCGGGCCTCATCGAGGGTCCACGCGGCCAGGCCGGCGACGGCGCGCACGGGCAGGGGAAGCGCTGGGCTCATACCGTCAGCCTGCCCTACCGGCTCGGACCCTGCCGCAACGTCCCGTGGGTTCGAGCGGCCAGCCGCTTCGGGTTCGTGGCAGCCGGGCAAGGTCGACGTACGATCGGGTCATGAACTCCGAGCCGACCCGCCGTGTCCTGCTGGCCGCCCCGCGCGGCTACTGCGCAGGAGTGGACCGGGCGGTCGTGACGGTCGAAAAGGCGCTGGAGCTGTACGGCGCACCCGTGTACGTCCGGAAGCAGATCGTGCACAACGTCCACGTCGTCCGGACGCTGGAGGGCAAGGGCGCCATTTTCGTCGAGGAGAACGACCAGGTTCCCGAGGGTGCCAGGGTGGTGTTCTCCGCGCACGGAGTGGCACCGGTCGTGCACGAGGAGGCGGCGCAGCGCTCGCTGCGCACGATCGACGCGACCTGCCCGCTGGTGACGAAAGTGCACCTGGAGGCGCGGCGGTTCGCCAGCGACGACTTCGACATCGTGCTGATCGGCCACCAAGGGCACGAGGAGGTCATCGGCACGACCGGGCAGGCACCGGAGCACATCCACCTGGTCGACGGCCCGGCCGACGTCGACACCGTCACCGTCCGGGATCCGGACAAGGTGGTCTGGTTGTCGCAGACGACCCTGTCGGTGGACGAGACGATGCAAACCGTCGCGGCGCTGCGCCGGCGCTTTCCCAACCTGCATGCTCCGCCCAGCGACGACATCTGCTACGCGACGCAGAACCGACAATTGGCGGTCAAACAGCTGGCCGCCGACTGCGATCTCGTGCTCGTGGTGGGTTCGGCGAATTCCTCGAACTCCGTCCGGCTGGTCGAGGTCGCGATGGAGGCGGGCGCCCGGGCGGCTCATCTGATCGACTACGCCGACCAGGTCGAGGAGAGCTGGCTGGCAGGTGTCGCGACCGTCGGCGTGACCAGTGGGGCGTCGGTTCCTGAAGCGCTCGTCACGGACCTGCTGGACTGGCTTGCCGAGCACGGGTACGCCGACGTGTCGGTCGTCACCGCCGCGGCGGAGAGCCTCGTCTTCAGCCTGCCGCGAGAGCTGCGCCGCGACCTCAAGCTGGCCGGTCAGAGCGCCTGACCCCGTCCGCGGCGAGGTCCGAGGGCTCGCTCAGCGGCCGGCTGCCCGCCGGACACCGGCGACCAGGACGCCGAACGCGGTGGCGATCGCCATCGCAGGGAAGCCATACACCAGCGCAGCGGCGAGCCCGGTCAACGTCAGACCGAGATCGGAGACCAGGAAAAGCGTCACGACCGTGATCAGCAGATAGACCAGCGGCGGGGAGATCAGTACGGAGAAGAGGTCGCGGCGCCGAACCAGCCAGCCGGCCAGAACCGCTCCGATCGCCAGCATGATCGTGGTGGCGATCCCCAGCGCCGGCCCGAGCAGCAGGTCGATCACCGCACCTAAAGCTGCGGCCACGATGATCAGCAAGACGGCTCCCGGGCCGGTAAGAGTCACCCCCGGCGCCATCGAAGCGTCGCCGAGCCCGGGCCGGGCTGGCACCGGTCCCGCCGGGTAGGGGACGTCAGCTCGCAGCGTACCCGCGCCCTCCCCGGGCTGCACCGCTCGACGTGGCACCGACATGGGTGCCCAGGCTAGCCGATTCCCGGCGGAGAACGTGGCTGCGACCCAGGCTCCCCAGGCCATCGCTTCTCTCGGGTAGTGGGCAACGTGGCGCGGCCGTCGGACATGTCGACGAGCGCATCGGCGGCGGAAGCCAGCAGCTCGGTCGCCTGCTGTGCACGGCACACCGCGTCGATCGGTTGCGGACCCACGAGCGAGCTGGTCGTCACCTCCAGATCGGTGAAGCGTCGGGCGCTGACCAGCACCTTGCGCTCGAGCGAGCCCACCGTCTCGTTGTAGCGACCGACCGCGGCGCTCAGCGCCGCACCGAGCCGGGCGATGTGTCCACCCATCGTCGCCAGTCGGCCGTGCAACTCGCGGCCAAGTGCAAGTACCTGCTCGGCGTTGTCGGCCACCGCCTCCTGCCGCCACGTGAAGGCGACGGTGCGGAGCAGCGCAACGAGCGTCGACGGCGTGCTGATCACCACGTCGCGGTCGAAGGCGTGCTCCAGCAGGGCCGGGTCGTGCTCCAACGCCGCCTGCAGAAAGGCGTCGGACGGGACGAAGAGGACGACAAAGTCCGGGGTCGGGCTGAACCTGGCGGCGTACCCCCTCCCGGCCAGGCCATCCACATGGGCCCGCAGATGCCTGGCGTGCGCACGCAGCCGTGACAACCGGGTGCGCTCGTCGGCGGCGTCCATCGCCTCGACGTAGCCGGCGAAAGGGACCTTGGCGTCGACGACGATCGTGCGGCCACCCGTGAGCGTCACCACGAGATCCGGTCGCACTCGCCCGTCGTCCGTCGTGGACGTCGGCTGCTCGAGGAAGTCGCAGTGCTTGAGCATGCCGGCGGACTCCACGATCCGCCGCAACTGCATCTCACCCCACCGGCCCCGCACGATCGGCGCGCGCAATGCCGTGACGAGCGCTCCGGTCTCGTGCCGCAGCGCCTGCGAGTCCGCGCTCATGGCGCGGACCTGCTCCCGCAGTGCGCCGTACGAAGAACTGCGCTCGCGCTCGATCGCCTGGATCTGTGCCTGTACCCGCTCCAGCGTGTCGCCGAGCGGCCGGATCGCATCGGAGAGGGACGGCTCGTCGCCGACCGGAGATCGCCGACCGATGAGCAGTCCCACCAGGAAGCCGACGGCAAGCAGCAGTACGCCGATCATCACGCCCGTTGTCGTCATGCCCAGCAGGGTCGCTGACAGGTACGACGATTCCGGTTCGGTTCGCGTGCCGATGGTCAGGCGGCGTTCGTTGAGGCGCGGGATGCGGCGTTGTACTCGGCGGTGGCGACGAGTTGGTGCCGGTGGGGGTCGCCGCTGCGGCGGTCCCGATCGTCGAGGATCGCGCTGACCACGTAAGCCAATCGCAGCGGTTCGCCGTACCACCAGGGCGGGGTCAGGGAGTCGGCGCTGCCGCGCAGGGTCCGGCCGTATGCGACGGCTGGCAGTTCGGCGGCGGTGAGGGTCGGGACTTCTGCCAGCAGTTCACCGTCGGGTCGACGGAACGTCGCATGCTCGATGACGGGTGCTTCGACGGTGAAGCCGCCTTCGTGGATCAGCCAGTGGTGCAGGCGGCAGAGCAGGACCAGGTTGTCGAGGCGGGTCGGGCCACCGTGCGCCCAGTGGATGATGTGGTGGGCCTCCAGGCCGGTCCGGCGCTGACAGCCGGGGAACCGGCAGCAGCCACGATCTCGGATGTGCAGGGCCCTGGTGACAGCGGGCGGGATCGTGCGGGTGCTGCGACCGACGTCGAGCAGTTGGCCGCGCGGCCCGCGCAGGAGGGCGACCACGCTGGCGTGGCAGGTGATCCGCTGCGCCGCGGTCACCGACAGCGCGGGTCCGTCGTCGATGTGCATCCGTTTGTTCGATACCCCGCCTGATCGTGGGGTCACCGCTGTCGCCGGCCTGATCGGCTCGCCGGCGGCCGCCTCGCTGCCCGGCTGGTCGCTGCCGGCCAGGGCGGCAAGGTCGACGTGCAGCATTACCCGGTACCGGTCGCCGCCACGCACGAACGTCGGCTGGTGTGCCAGCGTCGTCTCGGCGAGCAGCACGAGCGCATCTGCGGCTCGGGCCTCGCGGGCATGCGCGTGTGCCCTCATCAGCACGCCCGGGTCGTCCGTCGGAGACCTCAACTCGGCCGCGGAACGCTGCGGCGTCAGCGATGTAGGTCCGCCGCGCGGCTCTGGTTGGATCGTGGCCGAGCCGGCGACCGGAGATTCTTCCGCGGAATAATCCGGCGATGCCGCCTCGGCCGCAGGTTGCTGCGGCCCGTTCGGGTCAGACTTGGCCCCGCCAACGTCCGCGCCGTCGTCCGCCGTGGCGTGTGCCTGCGTGTCGTCGGGCGCCGTGTTCTCGGGCTCCGCGCGGCCCGGCTCCGGGCTGTCGGCTTCGATGTGATCCGAGGCTGCCCGCAGGGCGGCGAGCAGCGTCGCGCCTTGCTCCGGCGGCAGTCTGCCCTCGACGACGAGGTAGCCCTCATCGTCCCAGTGCCAGCAGAAGTGGCGGTGGCCGGCCCGCTGCATGTCCTCTTCCGGCCGCACCGCCCGGCGGTAGGCACGCGCCAGCCGATCCAGCTGCGCCGCGGTGCACGACTGGGCGGTCAGCAGCACCGACTCCTCGGTGTCGCCATCGGCCATCCGGCTGATCGCGCGCACCTTGGAGTAGCTCAGCCGCCCGGCCGCGAACTCCGCTCGTACGGCCGGCAGATCCGCCAAGGCATGCGCCACGCGGAGCTGCTCGTAGGCGGTGGACAGGCTCAGCGCACACCGCCAAGACAGCCACTGCGCGCAGGAGCGGATGCCGAAACCCGCCCACCCCTCCCGGCGGTCGAACTCGGCGAGCAGCGTCAGCCACCGGCAGGTGTCGGCGGCGAGTTGGCTGGCCAGTTCGCACAGCTCCCGGGTCACATCGGCCAGCGGGCGCTCACCGTCATCGCCGGTGTCGGGCGCCGGGCAACCCAATCGATCGGCGGCCGCCTTGGTCGTTCGCGGGGAAGGTGCTGCCGCAGTGTTGTCACGGTCATCGGTTTGCGGAGACTCTTCGAACATACTGTCGAAGTCTACCGAGGGTCCCCGACAATTCGGGCGGCGCCGTGAGCCACTTCGTGGTCGAGCAGCCACTGCTTGACCGGCAAACCCCAGCGGAACCCGCCCAGCGCGCCGTCCGTGCGCAGAACCCGATGACAGGGCACGAACAAAGCCACGGCGTTGCGGCCGCACGCGTTTCCGGCGGCCCGGATCGCATCCGGTCGACCGCACAACGAGGCGTACTCCCGATACGTCAGCTGCGTCCCAGCCGGAACCGTGCGCAGGACGTCCCAGGCATGCTCGAGGAACGACCCCGATCGCTGCCTGACGGGCACCTGCGTGACGCCGCCCAGGTCGCCGTCCAAGTAGTCCTGGACGGCTCGCGTGAAAGGCCCGAGATCTGCCCGTTCGGTGACCTCGGTGAGCCGCAGTTCCGGCACGACCAGCGGAACCAGGTCGTCCAGTGTGGATGTCCAACCGCTGGCGAGGACCGCCTCGTCGGCCACGAGCATCGTGAACGGACCGGCCGGCGTATCGATCGTGCTTCGGTACATCGCTTTCTCCTATGTGAGTGTGTCACCGAACCCGCAGCGAACCCCACAGGTGCATGACGGCGTACGACCGCCACGGACGCCAGCTCTCCGGGGCACCGGCAGGGATGCCGCGGGCGGCCATCGCCTTGCGCACGCCGAGGTCGGTGCGGAGAAAGACGTCCGGGTCGCCGAGCGCTCGCATGCAGAGGTACGACGCCGTCCACGGGCCGACACCGGGCAGCTCGAGCAGCGACCGCTCCGCGTCCGCACGGTCGACACCGACGTCGAGGACGACCCGTCCATCGGAGATGGCCCCGGCCAGGCCCCGGACCGTGCGCCGGCGAGCGGTGGGCATCGCCAGCACGTCGTCGCCGGCGTCGGCCACGGCGGCGGCGGTCGGGAACGTGTGCGTCAACGAACCGTCAGGTTCCGGCAGCGCGTCGCCGACCGCGCGCACGAGCCGGCCGGCGAGGGTACGGGCTCCGGCGACGGACACCTGCTGGCCAAGGACGGCGCGGACGGCTATCTCGGTGGCATCGACAGCACCCGGGACCCGTAGTCCCGGCGAGCCGCGGACGAGGTCGCCGATCCACGGGTCGGCCCCGAGTGCCTCAGCCACCGCGATCGGGTCGGCGTCCAGGTCGAGCAGCCCGCGGCAGCGTTGGACGCCGGCTGCCAGGTCGCGCAGATCGGACAGCCGCAGCGAGCACTCCACGTGCCGGCCTGCCGGTTTCAGGCAGACGACGGCGTGGCCGTGTGGCAGTCGCAGCGTGCGCCGGTACGCCGACGCGTTGCCCTCCTCGATGCCGGGAACGGCGCGAGCGGCGAGAAAGGACAGTAAGCCCGCGAGGTCCAGCGGCGCGCGGAACGGCAACCGCAGTGACAAGGTGCCCGGTGCCGCCGGCACCGCACGCGCGGATCCACGCAGCTGCGTCGGCGTCAACGCGAAAACCACCCTGATCGTCTCGTTGAATTGACGAATGCTCGTGAATCCGCTGGCGAACGCGACATCGGCCATGGGCAGCGCGGTGGTCTCGATGAGGAGTCGGGCCGTGCTCGCTCGCTGCGCTCTGGCCAGGGTCAGCGGGCCGGCCCCGACTTCGGCCATGAGCTGCCGGGTGAGGTGCCGTTCCGAGTACCCGAGACGACGCGCCAGCCCCTGTACGCCGTCGCGTTCGACCACGCCGTCGCCGATCAGGCGCATGGCCCGCCCGACGAGATCGGCTCGCACGTTCCACTGCGGTGAGCCGGGGACGGCGTCGGGCCGGCAGCGCCTGCAGGCGCGAAACCCGGCAGCCTGCGCGGCGCCCGCGGCGGCGTAGAAGCGGACATTCGCTCGTCTGGGCGTGACGGCCGGGCAACTCGGTCGGCAGTAGATCCCGGTCGTGACCACGCCGACGTAGATCCAGCCGTCGAACCGGGCGTCGCGACTGCTCACGGCCCGGTAGCTGCGTTCGTCGTCGAGCACCGGGTCGGACAGCACGGGTTGAGAATGCCATCGCACCCGCGGAGCTGCTGGCGGAAATCGGACACCACTGTCCGCCGTAGACTTGACAGTCGTGAGTCTCACTATCGGCATCGTCGGCCTGCCCAACGTCGGAAAGTCCACGCTGTTCAACGCATTGACGAAGAACGACGTACTGGCCGCGAACTACCCGTTCGCCACGATCGACCCCAACGTCGGTGTGGTCGGCGTGCCGGATTCGCGGCTGCCCGTTCTGGCCCGAATGTTCGCCAGTCTGAAGGTAATCCCCGCGGCAGTGTCCTTCGTGGACATTGCTGGGATCGTGCGGGGCGCTAGCGAAGGGCAGGGCCTGGGAAACAAGTTCCTCGCCAACATCCGGGAAGCCGCGGCGATCTGCCAGGTGATCCGCGCCTTTGGCGACGACGACGTCGTGCATGTCGACGGCAAGGTCTCACCGCGGGACGACATCGAGACGATCAACACCGAACTCGTGCTCGCCGACCTGCAGACCGTGGACAAGGCGCTGCCGCGGCTGGAAAAGGAGGCGCGGCTGCACAAGGATCGCCAGCCGCTGCTGGGCGCCGTACAGGCAGCGCGCGACATCCTGGACTCCGGCCGGACCCTGTACGGCGCGGAAGCGGATCTGCCGGCATTGCGCGAACTGTCGCTGCTCACGGCGAAGCCGTTCCTCTACGTTTTCAACGTCGACGAGGCGGAACTCGGCGACGCCGCGTACCTCGACGAGCTGCGCGACCTCGTGGAGCCGGCGGAGGCCATCTTCCTGGACGCGAAGATCGAGTCCGAGCTGATCGAACTTCCCGATGATGAAGCGCTGGAGCTGTTGCAGTCGGTCGGCCAGGAGGAGCCCGGGCTGCATCAGCTGATCCGGGTCGGCTTCGGCACGCTCGGCCTGCAGACGTTCCTGACTGCCGGTCCCAAGGAATCACGCGCCTGGACCATCCCGGTCGGCGCGACCGCGCCGGAGGCCGCCGGGGTGATCCACACAGACTTCCAGCGTGGGTTCATCAAGGCCGAGGTGGTCTCCTACGACGCCCTCGTCGCGGCGGGGTCGATGGCCGACGCGCGGGCGGCCGGCCGAGTGCGGATCGAGGGCAAGGACTACGTGATGGCCGACGGCGACGTCGTGGAATTCCGTCACGGAGCAACATCAAAGCCGGGGACTCGCCTAGCGGTAGAGCGCCCGTAGACCCCAGGTCGAGATCAACGAACCGAGCCGGCATTAGCGAGCACTCGGCGGCACGGCATGCTGATGGATGGCAGCGCGTCCACCGCGTTGGCCGAGCGCTGGCAGCAGTCGGCTTGTTTTTCCCTAACTAGTGAACTCCACCAGGTCCGCACAGAAGTCGCGGTCTGAGAAGTCGCTGTTCCCGGTGGAGGGGCGCACGATCCGGAACGAGCCGGGGACCTCGACGTCGTCGCTGGGGTCACTGGGGGTGCCGTTGTAGTCGACGTCGAAGGCGTACACGACGTGGCCGGGGTCCTTGAGCACGAAGTTTCCGTCGGTGTCGTAGTAGCGGGTACCCCCGGACGCGTTGACGGTGATGGTGATGGTGCCGTCGCCGTTGTCGACGATCGTCTGGTCCTTGCTGTTGGCGGTGAAGACGGTCGTGTAGGTGCCGCCGGTCTCCAGGTTGGTGGTCACAACGGTGCCGTGCACGCTCTCCCGGTAGTACGGGAACGGTGACGACCCGCGCTGGTTGACCAGGAAGCTGCCCGAGACGTCCACGTAGTCCTGGGCCAGCGTGCCGTCGCAGTCGTAGACCTCGCTGGTGAAGACGTCGTGAAAGTGGCCTTGCTCGATCGGTCGGGCGGTAGCGGGTGTGCTGGCGAGCAGGGTGCTCCCGATGCCCAGCCCAGCGATGAGCAGTACAGAACGTCCCCTCATGACCCCTCCTTTGTCGAGAACCGCTAGCGGAGGTAACTGTCTCAGCCACATGGGCAACGCGGCGATAGCCCGAAAGGGTGACTCACTGTTTGCGACCGAGCCACCTCGCTCACCCCTCCAGCCCCCGGTCCGCAAGTACAACGCTGCGGTGGTCATGCGAGCGATTGGTGCGCGGCGATCGAGTCGAGTTCCGCTTCAACGTGTAGAGCGAAGTAAACGTGCAGTCAGAGTCGTGTGACCCCTGTTCAGTCCGCAAGAGGGCTGCAAGAATTTCGCGGCCTTGCAACTTTCTCGCGAGGCCGGCGCACTCTTGGTCT
>JACCTY010000116.1 GCA_013812145.1 Geodermatophilaceae bacterium
GTGTTACGCCTTCTTTCCCAGTTCGGCTCGGGCGGAGGTCAGACTTCTTCGACACTGCTGGGCTCACGCCGGGACAGGTCGATGCCGAGTTCCTCGGCGGCCCGGAACACGTCCTCGTCGGTGTCCTTGAGCTCGATGGACTGCCCGTCGCTGGAGAGCACCTCGACGTTGAGGCACAGCGACTGCAGCTCCTTGAGCAACACCTTGAACGACTCCGGGATGCCGGGCTCGGGGATGTTCTCCCCCTTGACGATCGCCTCGTAGACCTTGACCCGGCCGAGGACGTCGTCGCTCTTGATCGTCAGCAGCTCCTGCAGGGCGTACGCCGCCCCGTAGGCCTGCATCGCCCAGCACTCCATCTCACCGAAGCGCTGCCCACCGAACTGCGCCTTCCCCCCCAGCGGCTGCTGGGTGATCATCGAGTACGGACCGGTCGAGCGGGCGTGGATCTTGTCGTCGACCAGGTGCAGCAGCTTGATGATGTAGATGTAGCCGACCGAGATCGGCTCCGGGAACGGGTCGCCGGTGCGGCCGTCGAACAGCCGTGCCTTGCCGGTCTGCTCGACCATCCGCCTCCCGTCGCGGTTTGGCCGCGTCGAGCCGAGAAGGCCGATGATCTCCTCCTCGCGGGCGCCGTCGAACACCGGCGTCGCGGTGTTCGTACCCGGCTCAGCGGTGTACGCCTCCGGTGGCAGGACCGAGGCCCAGTCCGGTTCGCCCTCCACGTCCCAACCGGACTTGGCGACCCACCCGAGATGGGTCTCCAACACCTGGCCGACGTTCATCCGGCCCGGGACACCGAGCGGGTTGAGAACGATGTCGACCGGGGTGCCGTCCTCGAGGAACGGCATGTCTTCCTGCGGCAGGATCTTCGCGATCACGCCCTTGTTGCCGTGCCGCCCGGCGAGCTTGTCGCCGTCTTGGATCTTGCGCATCTGGGCGACGTACACCCTGATGAGTTCGTTCACACCGGCCGGCAGCTCGTCGCCGTCGTCCCGGCTGAACACCCGGACGCCGATGACCTTGCCGCCCTCGCCGTGCTTGACCTTGAGCGAGGTGTCCCGGACCTCCCGGGCCTTTTCCCCGAAGATCGCGCGCAACAGCCGCTCCTCCGGAGTCAGCTCGGTCTCGCCCTTGGGCGTGACCTTGCCGATCAGGATGTCACCGGGCACGACCTCGGCGCCGATGCGGATGATGCCGCGCTCGTCGAGGTCGGCCAGGACCTCCTCGGAGACGTTCGGGATGTCCCGGGTGATCTCCTCGGCGCCCAGCTTGGTGTCGCGGGCGTCGACCTCGAACTCCTCGATGTGGATGGAGGACAGTACGTCGTCCTGGACGAGGCGCTGCGACAGAATGATCGCGTCTTCGTAGTTGTGCCCCTCCCACGGCATGAACGCGACGAGCAGGTTCTTGCCCAGCGCCATCTCGCCGTCGTCGGTGCAGGGTCCGTCGGCGATGACCTGGCCGACCTCCACCCGGGCGCCCTCGTCGACGATCGGGCGCTGGTTGATGCAGGTGCCCTGATTGGAGCGGCGGAACTTGTGCAGCCGGTAGGTGTTCCGGCTGCCGTCGTCGGCCATCACCGTGATCAGGTCGGCCGAGACGTCCTCGACGATGCCGTCTCTTGTCGCCACCAGCACGTCACCGGCGTCCACCGCCGCCCGCAACTCCATGCCCGTCCCGACCAGCGGCGACTCGCTGCGCAGCAGCGGCACGGACTGGCGCTGCATGTTCGCGCCCATCAGCGCCCGGTTGGCGTCGTCGTGCTCCAGGAACGGGATCATCGCGGTAGCCACCGAGACCATCTGCCGCGGCGAGACATCCATGTAGTCGACGCCGTCGGGGTCGATCAGGTCGACCTCGCCGGCCTTGCGACGTACCAGGACGCGGGCGTCGGTGAAACGTCCCTTGGCATCCAGCGGCGAGTTGGCCTGCGCCACGACGTGGCGGTCCTCCTCGTCGGCGGTCAGGTAGTCGATCTGATCGGTGACGACACCCTTGTTGACCTTGCGGTACGGCGTTTCGACGAAACCGAAGGAGTTCACCCGGGCGAACGTCGACAGTGACCCGATCAGGCCGATGTTCGGACCCTCCGGGGTCTCGATCGGGCACATCCGGCCGTAGTGGCTCGGATGCACGTCTCGCACCTCGAAGCCGGCCCGCTCACGGGACAACCCACCTGGACCGAGCGCGGACAGCCGCCGCTTGTGGGTCAGACCCGCCAGCGGGTTGGTCTGGTCCATGAACTGCGACAGCTGCGACGTCCCGAAGAACTCCTTGATGGAGGCCACGACCGGGCGGATGTTGATCAGTGTCTGCGGCGTGATCGCCTCGACGTCCTGGGTGGTCATCCGCTCCCGGACCACCCGCTCCATCCGCGACAGGCCGACCCGGATCTGGTTCTGGATCAGCTCACCGACCGTGCGCAGGCGGCGGTTGCCGAAGTGGTCGATGTCGTCGGTCTCGTAGCCGTCCTCGCCGGCCTGCAGCCGTACGACGTACTCGATCGTGGCCAGTACGTCGGCCTCGGTGAGTACGCCGTGCCGGTACGGCAGGTCCAAGCCCAGCTTCTTGTTGATCTTGTAACGCCCGACCTTGGCCAGGTCGTAGCGCTTGACGTTGAAGAACAGGTTGTCCAGCAGTGTCTGGGCGCTCTCCCGGGTCGGCGGCTCGCCGGGACGAAGCTTGCGGTAGATGTCCAGCAGCGCCTCGTCCTGCGTGGCGATGTGATCCTTCTCCAGGGTGGTGAGCATCGTCTCGGACCACGCGAAGTGGGTGCGGATCCGCTGCTCGGTCCAGCCCAGTGCCTTGAGCAGCACGGTCACCGGCTGGCGGCGCTTGCGGTCGATCCGGACACCCACGGTGTCGCGCTTGTCGACATCGAACTCGAGCCACGCACCCCGGCTGGGAATCACCTTGCAGCTGAAGATGTCCTTGTCGGAGACCTTGTCCAGGGTCCGGTCGAAGTAGACGCCTGGCGAGCGGACGAGCTGGGAGACGACGACGCGCTCAGTGCCGTTGATGATGAACGTGCCCTTGACCGTCATCATCGGGAAGTCGCCCATGAATACGGTCTGGCTCTTGATCTCGCCGGTGACGTTGTTCGTGAACTCCGCGGTCACGAACAACGGAGCGGCGAAGGTCATGTCCTTGTCCTTGCACTCCTCCTCCGAGGCCTTGACCTCCTCGAAGCGGGGGTTGGAAAAGGACAGCGACATGGAGCCCGAGAAGTCCTCGATCGGCGAGATCTCGCCGAGGATGTCGGCCAAGCCGCTGGTGGCCTCCTGCTCGCCCGCGACTCGGGCGGTCCAGTCGTCGTTCCCGACGAGCCAGTCGAAGGAGTCGGTCTGCAGAGACAGAAGGTCGGGAACCTCGAGCGGCTCCCGAATCTTCGCGAAGGAGATCCGGAAGGGAGCGCCTGGGATGCCTGCGAGAGTGGTACTGGACTTACCGGGGTTTGTCGTCGTAGCGGTGGTCTTGCCGGGGCGGGAGCCAGCCAAAGTGCGTCCTTCCGAGGACCAGTGGTAGAGCGGTCGGGCTATTTACTTGTGGTCTGCGCGCACCGCTGTTGACCCGCGTCAGCGGGGCAGCAAGGAGTGGGCAGCGCAAACCAGCAGTCTAGCTGAGGCCATGACTGCTGTCGAGCCATACATCGCTCGGTATGCCACTGTGCAGCAAGCGTGACGGCCATCACGGCTCTCGTCAAGTCCAACAGCGCTACTCAGCGCTGTGTTCCCCTTTGCGGGCGGGTCCAGACGCAAGAAGCCGGGGGGTGGAGCCCTACTTGACGGTGACCGTGGCCCCGGCGCCCTCCAGGGCGGCCCGAGCCTTGTCGGCGGCTTCCTTGGCCACCTTCTCCAGCACTGCACTCGGGGCGGAATCCACGAGGTCCTTGGCCTCCTTGAGGCCGAGGCTGGTCAGTGACCGGACCTCCTTGATGACCTGGATCTTCTTCTCCCCGGCAGCTTCGAGGATCACGTCGAACTCGTCCTGCTCCTCGACCGCCGGCGCCTCGGTGCCACCGCCGCCACCAGCCGGAGCTGCCGCCGCAACCGGCGCAGCGGCGGTCACGTCGAAGGTCTCCTCGAACTGCTTCAGGAACTCCGAGAGCTCGAGCAGCGTCATCTCCTTGAAGACGTCGAGCAACTCGTCGTTGTTCATCTTTGCCATGGTGTCTGGTCCTCTCGATCTGGATGCGTGTGGGTGCCGCTGGGTTACGAGATCGGTGCTGTGTCCTGGGTCGGCTCCGCGGACTCGGGGGCCGGCTCGTCCTGGGTCGGCTCCGCGGACTCGGGGGCCGGCTCGTCCTGGACCGGCAGCGAGCCCTCTTGCGTGCTGCGCTTGTCGACCAAGGCGGCAACGAGTCGGGCGACCTGGGACAGCGTGGCCTGGAAGAGGCCTGCGGCCTTGGTCAGATTGCCCTTCATCGCGCCGGCAAGCTTGGCCAGCAGCACCTCGCGCGACTCCAGATCGGCGATCCGGCCGATCTCTGCCGCAGACAGTGGCCGCCCGTCGAGCACGCCGCCTTTGATGACCAGCAGCGGGTTGGCCCGGGAGAAGTCCCGCAGCCCCTTGGCCGCAGCCACCGGGTCGCCGCTGATGAACGCGATGGCGGTCGGCCCGGTGAGCAGGTCCTCCAGTTCAGTGAACCCGGCGTCGCGGGCTGCGCGCTTGGTGAGCGTGTTCTTCACCACGGCGTACGTGCTGCCCGCGCCAAGGGAGCGCCGAAGCGTCGTGAGCTGAGCGACTGTCAAGCCGCGGTACTCCGTCAGCACGGCGGCCGAGGAGTTCTGGAAGCGGTTGGCAATCTCGGTCACCGCGCCGACCTTGTCCGGCTTGGCCATGAGCCCCTTCGTCCTGGTGTGTCAGCCAGTCGGTAGTCCTCCGGCCCCGGACAAGACAAACGCCCCAGCGCAGCAGCGACGGGGCGTTGGCTCGTGGCAAGCCACGGCGGTTCGATCCGTCCACCCTGCGCGGGCCGCCCGGCGTACGGGGCCTTCGGTGCGTGCCAGAGCACGACGACCAGCGGTCTTCGGTTGGATTCGCCTCACTGTACGTCGCCGTGCCTTGCGGCGACAACTCCGTCAGGCCGAGGTGTCTTCGAGCATGTTGCGGGTGCGGTTGGGATCGACGGGGATTCCCGGTCCCATCGTGGTGGTGAACGTGACCTTCTTGAGGAACTTCCCCTTCGACGACGCCGGCTTGGCCCGCAGCACCTCGTCCAGCGCGGCGGCGTAGTTCTCCACCAACTTCTCGGTGGGAAAGGACGTCTTGCCGATGACCAGGTGCAGGTTCGCCTGCTTGTCGACGCGGAAGTTGATCTTGCCGCCCTTGATGTCGGTGACCGCCTTGGCCACGTCGGGGGTGACGGTCCCGGTCTTGGGGTTCGGCATCAGCCCCCTCGGTCCGAGGATCCTGGCAATCCGTCCGACCTTGGCCATCTGGTCGGGCGTGGCGATCGCGGCGTCGAAGTCCAGGAAACCTCCCTGGATCCGCTCGAGCAGGTCGTCCGAGCCGACGACGTCGGCTCCGGCGGCCTCGGCTTCGGCCGCCTTGTCGCCGGTCGCGAACACGATCACGCGGGCGGTCTTTCCGGTGCCGTGCGGCAGGTTCACCGTGCCGCGCACCATCTGGTCTGCCTTGCGGGGGTCAACGCCGAGCCGTAGGGCAACCTCGACGGTTGCGTCGTACGACGTCTTGGAGGTCTGGGGGGCGAGCCGGGCGGCCTCCAGCGGGGTGTAGATGCGGCCCTCCTCGAGCAACTCGGCGGCCTGCCGGTAGGACTTGCTGCGCTTCATGATCATCCCTTCTGTCGCGTCGGATTCGGGACGCGGGACATGTGGTACGGCGGGCCGGCGCGGGCCCTCCCACGGTTGCTGACTGGTTCTTGGGCGGTCTGGTTTCAGGCGGTCTAGTTCTTGACGGTAATGCCCATCGACCGGGCGGTCCCGGCGATGATCTTCTCGGCTTGGTCGAGGTCGTTGGCGTTGAGGTCGGACATCTTGTTCTGCGCGATCTCCCGGACCTGGTCTCGGGTCACCGTGGCGACCTTCGTCTTGTGCGGCTCTCCGCTGCCCTTCTCCACGCCGGCGGCCTTGAGCAGCAGCCGGGCTGCCGGGGGGGTCTTGGTGACGAAGGTAAAGGAGCGGTCCTCGAACACCGAGATCTCGACCGGTACGACGTCGCCGCGCTGTGCCTCGGTGGCGGCGTTGTAGGCCTTACAGAACTCCATGATGTTCACACCGTGCTGGCCCAGCGCGGGACCGACGGGCGGGGCGGGGGTGGCCGCACCGGCTTTGATCTGCAGCTTGATGACGGCTGCGAGCTTCTTCCTGGGGGGCATGCTCGGATCTCTCTGTTGGTGGTGTGCGGACTAGATCTTCGAAACCTGGGTGAAGGACAGCTCGACCGGTGTCTCCCGACCGAAGATCGAGACCAGCACCTTCAGCTTGTGTTGCTCGGGGTTGATCTCGCTGATCGTCGCCGGCAACGTGGCGAACGGGCCGTCCATGACGGTGACCGACTCGCCGATCTCGAAGTCCACGACCGTCGGCTTGGCCTGGGCGCCTGGCTGACCGGCCTTGTCCCGAGCACTGGCCGGGACCAATATCTTGACCACCTCGTCGAGCGACAACGGCGAGGGCCGTGACGTGGCTCCCACGAACCCGGTGACGCCGGGCGTGTTGCGGACCGCGCCCCAGGACTCGTCGTTGAGGTCCATGCGGACAAGCATGTAGCCGGGGAAGACCTTGCGCTGGACCATCTGCGGCTTGCCGTTCTTGATCTCCCTGACCTCCTCGGTGGGGACCTCGATCTGGAAGATGTACTCCTCCATGTCCAGGGAGTTGATCCGGCTCTCCAGGTTGGTCTTCACCTTGTTCTCGTAGCCGGCGTAGGAGTGCACGACGTACCACTCGCCTGGGGCACGCCGCAGCCGTTGCCGCAGCTCCTCGACGGGATCGAGCTCTTCCTGCTCGGGCTCCGCCTCGGGTGAAGCGCCAGCGGGGGTTTCGTCGTACTCGGTCTCGCTCACAGCTCTCTCTCAGTCGAACAATGGGTCACGGGGATCAGCCGAAGACGTACAGCACGCCCTGGGCGAAGAGGATGTCCAGCCCGGCGACGAGGGCCACCATGAACGTCACGAATATGATCACGACGATGGTGTACGTGATCAGCTCCTTGCGACCCGGCCAGATGACCTTGCCGAGTTCGGCGATGACCTCGCGGAGGAAGCGGCCCACGCTGCGCCGCTCGGTAGCGGCCGCCGGCGTACTGCGGTTGCGGGCCTGTCCGCCAGCGGTTCGCTCACTCACGTTTCCTCGCCTCTGTCGCCGTCCGGTCGCTTCGGTTCGCCGGTCGCAGGGGTGACAGGAATCGAACCTGCAGCCTGCGGTTTTGGAGACCGCTGCTCTGCCAATTGAGCTACACCCCTCTGCCCGGAACCCACGGCTGAAGTCAGGTCCCACGCAGGGCGGCGCCTGACCTGCCATGGGCACGCCAAGGCAGCGGGTCACGTCGCCCCGAGGGCTCACTGTACAAGGGCGCCGCCCCGGCCGCGTACGCCAGGTCGACTCGAGTCGGCTCACTGCCGCCGACAGCACCGGTATCGCAGCGGAGAAACGCTGCGGCTCGTGGGACGATTCCGCCATGGTCGCCCCCAGGATCAGCACCCGCATCGCCGCCATCGGCGAGTCCGCGACGCTGGCCGTCGACGCCAAGGCCAAGGCGCTCAAGGCCGCCGGACGACCGGTGATCGGCTTCGGCGCCGGCGAGCCGGACTTTCCGACGCCTCGCTACATCGTCGAAGCGGCCATCGCGGCCTGCGCCGAGCCCAAGTTCCACCGCTACACACCGGCCGCCGGGCTGCCCGAGTTGCGCGCGGCCATCGCCGCCAAGACCGCACGGGACTCCGGCTACACCGTCGGGCCGACCCAGGTCCTGGTGACAAACGGCGGCAAGCAGGCGGTCTACGAGGCGCTCGCGACGCTGCTCGATCCACGCGACGAGGTGCTCTTGCCAGCGCCGTACTGGACGACCTACCCGGAGTCGATCCGACTGGCAGGTGGCGTCCCGGTCGAGGTCGTCACCGACGAGACCCAGGGCTACCTCGTGACGGTGGAGCAATTGGAGGCCGCCCGCACCGAACACACGACGGCGCTGCTGTTCTGCTCGCCGTCCAACCCCACCGGGGCGGTGTACCCGCCCGACCAGGTGGCAGCGATCGGGCGTTGGGCGGTGGAGCACGGCCTCTGGGTGGTCACCGACGAGATCTACGAGCACCTGGTGTACGGCGACGCGGTCCACGTCTCGATGCCGGTTGTCGTCCCGGAGCTGGCCGGGCACTGCGTCGTGGTCAACGGTGTGGCCAAGACGTACGCGATGACCGGGTGGCGGGTCGGCTGGATGATCGGTCCGCCCGCGGTGGTCGCAGCAGCAGCGAACTTGCAGTCGCATGCGACCTCGAACGTCGCCAACGTGTCGCAGGCCGCAGCGCTGTGCGCGGTGACCGGCGACCTGACGGCCGTTCGGGACATGAGGACCGCCTTCAACCGGCGTCGTCAGACCATCGTGTCGCTGCTGCGCGAGATTCCCGGCGTCGAGTGCCCCGAACCACACGGAGCCTTTTATGTCTACCCGTCGGTGCGAGCCCTGCTCGGTCGACCGCTGCGGGGACGGATGGCGAATACGTCCGCGGAGCTGGCGACGCTGATCCTGGACGAGGTCGAGGTCGCCGTCGTACCCGGAGAGGCCTTCGGTACGCCGGGCTACCTGCGGCTTTCCTACGCCCTCGGTGACGACGACCTGGCGGAGGGCATCGGGCGGATCGCGGCGTTGGTATCAGCCGGGTAGTGCGCCCGCCTCGCGCAGCACCGCCAGGGCCGCAGGCAGCTCTCGAAGGGCTGCCTCCACGTCCGTCGGCTTCGCGATCCGCCATGCGTTCGCGTTGAGGTAGCACCGAAGTGCCGCGTCGAACAGCTCAGGACCGGACTCGCTTCGGGCCAGGTCGAGCATGGCCGAGCCCTTCCCGTACACGGTGTCGAGATACGCTTCGGTGCTGGGAAACTCCCCGATGGGCAGACCCACGTCGAGGGGTTCGGCCAGCGCCTGAGCGGGATCCTCCGGCGGCCCGGTGACCAGCCCTTCGGCGTACGTCGCGAATGCCTCGTCCAGCCATGGATCGCCGGCCTGGTTGTCGCCGACCATGCCGTAGAACCACATGTGTGCGATCTCGTGCGTAATGACGACGTCACCGCCGCCGGCCAGCAAGATCATCGCCGGGTACTCGATCCCGCCGCCGTAGTCGTCCAGCCGGGCAACGGACAGCGTGTCGAAAGGAAACGGCCCGAGATACTCCTCCAGCGCCACGAGCGCCACCCTGACCTGATCCAGCAACGGACCGGCCTGCTGCGGCGACGCCCCGACGATCAGCCTGGTCTGGCCAACGATCTCTTCTGCCAGGGTGAAGTCCCCCACTGCCACGCTGACGTCCCGTGCAGCCGGAGTTGTCGATCGCCACAGGGTGAGCCGGTCGTCGGCCTCCACCGCCGTTGCCCCGCCGGTCATCAGAACGGTGCGGCCGGCGGGCACCAGCACGCTGAGCGTCGTCTGGGCCGCCGGGCTGGTTGCTGTCTCCCCAAGGGTCTCGAGCAGCGGCTCGCGGTGCCAGCCGTGTCCGGGTTCCCAGGCAAGCAGCGGATGCCCGCTGCCCCACCAGGACGTCTGCGCGTCATGACCGAAGCGGTCGAACGTCCCCAGGCCCAGCCGGAGCTGGAACTCGATGCCGACCTCGGTGCTCTGGCCTGGCCGGAGGTCGCCCTCTAACCGCACGACGAGCAGCCCACCCTGGGTGGCCTCAGCTGCGCCGGCCGGCTCGAAGTCCACAGCCGCGACATCATCCCCGGTCACATCGCCGATCTCGATGCCGCTGCCCGCTGCGACCGACAACGGCTGATTCGCGGTGAGCCGGAAGACCAGCTCGTCGGTCGTCAGGTCCGGTGTGAACCGGACCTTCTCGGTGCCGGTCACCGTGCGCCCGTCCTCGTCCAGTTCGAAGCGCAGGTCGATCACCGGCCGGTCGGCGGCCGGCTGAACCGCCATGCCGGGACAGCTCTCGGTCGCATCCCCCGACCCCTGCGTCGGGAGCCCTCGGCCAGGTGTGTCGACACTGCAGGAAGCCAGCAGAAACAGAGCCAGCGAGAGTGCCCCAGCCCGACGTCCCACCACCCCACGGTAGCTGCGCTGCGACGTCCCTGACGTGATGGCGATCAGGCCAGCTGGACGACTGCCCGGGCCATGGACAGCACCCTGTCCCCGGCCGAGCTGGCCGTCAGGTCGACCCGCACGCGGCGATCGTCGAGCTTCGCTCCGACTACCGCGGTGACCTCGATCGTGGCGCCGGTACCGTCGTCGGGGACGACTACCGGTTTGGTGAACCGAACGCCGTACTCCAGGACGCTGCCGGGGTCACCGGTCCAGTCCGTGACGACGCGGCCGACCTCGGCCATCGTGAGCATGCCGTGAGCGATCACGTCCGGCAGGCCCACGGACGTGGCGACCCGCTGATTCCAGTGGATGACGTTGAAATCGCCGGACGCCCCGGCGTACCTCACCAGGTTCACGCGCTGCACCGGAAAGTTGGCCGGCGGCAACTCGGTGCCCACCTCGACATCGTCGTAGTTGACAGTGGCGGTCACGTCAGGACTCCTTGCCGGGGCTGCTGTCGCCGTCCGGGCCGCGTGCCACCAGCGTCGAGTAGGCCGTCGCCACCGGCTCGCCGGCCTCCGTGCCGATCTCCACCCGGGTGGACAGAATGTCGTTCCCCGCGGCGGCACGGATGTTGTCGACAGTGAGAACGCCGACAAGCCGATCCCCGGCACGAACCGGCCGGCTGTGCACGAAGCGCTGCTCGCCGTGCACGACCCGGCTGTAGTCCAAACCGAGTTCCGGATCGAAGACGACCTGCGCGCCGACCCGTGCAGACAGCACGATCGCGAACGTCGGAGGCGCGATCACGTCGTCGTATCCCAGCGCCTGCGCGGCATGCGGGTCCCGGTAGGCGGGGTTGGGATCACCGATCGCGTCGGCGAACTCGCGGATCTTCTCCCGACCTACCTCGTACGGTTCGCTCGGCGGGTAGCTGCGCCCGATGTAGGACTGGTCGAGAGCCACGCGTACCTCGTCTGGGCTTGGTTGGGCGTCAGCGGGTCTCGCGGTGCACCTGATGGCAGCGGCAGTGCGAGCAGAACTTCTTCAGCTCCAGCCGGTCCGGGTCGTTGCGCCGATTCTTGCGGGTGATGTAGTTGCGGTTCTTACACACCTGGCAGGCCAGCGTGATCTTGGGGCGGATGTCGGTGGCGGCCACGGGGTGAAGCCTTTCACGTAGCAGGAAACGGGGCGTGCGCCCGGCAAGGTTACCCGACCGGAGCGCAGCTCCGGCCGGGCGGAGCGGGCACGGGCCCGCTCGGAGTAGCGGTGACCGGACTTGAACCGGTGACACAGCGATTATGAGCCGCTTGCTCTACCTGTCTGAGCTACACCGCCGTACGCCGCATCGTCCCACCGTTCGGCCGGAACGACATCGTGGCGCAGAGCCCCCTTACGGAATCGAACCGTAGACCTTCTCCTTACCATGGAGACGCTCTGCCGACTGAGCTAAGGGGGCGAGGCAGGACAGAGGTTACACGGCGCTGGTCGCCCCGGCATGCCCGATCCGCGGCCCGGTCAGGGCGAGAACGGTGACCTCGCCGAGGCCACCGCGGTGCGTTCCACTTCGTTCCCACCCAGGAACAGCGCCGCGAACGGCAGCACCACGAAGCGCGTGCAAACGACCTCCACGCTGCGCCCGTCCGTCGACGTACTCCAGGCGTCGAGTCCTTCGCTGGCCGACGTCAGGTAATCGGCGACGGCAGAGTTGACCGACTCCTGGCTCAGCGGTACCGCATCCTGACCGGACGTCGCGAAGTACCGACCCTCGTCCACCGCATTCGCGGCCGCGACCGCTGCTCCATCGCACAGCGACTGGACGTCGCGCTGTTCCAGGAACCCCACCGACGCGGTGATGCCGCCACATACCATCACCAGCGCGATCAGGAAGCTGAGCAGCACGAACGGAACAAGCGAGCCCCGCTCAGCCGCATGGTTGTCAGCTTCGGGCGGGCTCATGCCGCCAGCCTCGCAGAGGACGACCGGTGCTGCGCGGCGTCGTCCACAGGCTCAGCCGATCACCGAACTCCGGGCGGTGATGAAGACACGCCGGCCGCGGCCTCCGGGCTCGGGGGGACCGGAGGCGGTCCGTACGGCCAGCCAGCGGTCCAGCCGAGCGCCTGGCAGGGGCCGGCTGACCAGGTAGCCCTGGATGGTGTCGCAGCCCATCCCGGTCAGCAGGTCCCGGGTCAGCTCGTCCTCGACACCCTCCGCCACCACCGTCAGCCCCAGGCCGTGCGCCAGGTCGATGATCGCCTTAGTGATCGACGAGTCGTTGATTTCGGTTCCCATATTTTGGATGAACGCTTTGTCGATCTTTACCTCATCGACCGGCAGCCGGCTGAGGTAGGCGAGCGATGAATAGCCGGTGCCGAAGTCGTCAATAGAGAGCTTGACCCCCAGACCGTGCAGCGCATGCAGCACCGGAAGCGCCGTGGCGGGATCTGCCATAACACTACTCTCGGTGATCTCGAAGGTCAGCAGCTCAGGCGGGACTCGTTGATCGCGCAAGATCCGCTCCACCGACTCGGCGAAGCTGGCGTCGGACAGTGTTCGCGGCGACAGGTTCACCGCGACCTCGATGCGGATGTCCCGATCCAGCCATTTTCGGCACTGTTGCAGCGCCAGCCGCAAAACATGCATCGTCAAGGGGTTGATCATTCCGATGCGTTCTGCTAACGGGATGAAATCGTCTGGTGACACAGCGCCATATCGCGGGTGCTGCCAGCGCACTAGCGTCTCCACCGACCGGACGCTGTTGGAGCCGACGTCGATCAACGGTTGGAATACGACAAATACTTGACCGCTGAGCATCGCTTCGCGCAGTTGGGTGCCCAGGTGCAGCCGGCGAAGGCTGCTCTGATCCATCGCCGGTTGATACGAGGTCACGGGCTGTCCGGCAGAATGTCCGGCGTACAGCGCGACGTCGGCACGCTGGAGCAGGCTGGCCGCGGAGGTGCTGTGCGACGGTCCCAGCGCCAACCCGATAGTGGCGCTGACCTCGACGGTCACACCGGCCACGTCGTAGGGGACGGAGATGGCTTCGCGCAGGACGGCAGCCTGGGCCTCGGCGTCCTCGAGGTCGCCAACTGGCATCAGTACGGCGAACTCATCCCCGCCCATCCGGCCGATGGTGGCCTCCTGCGGTGCATGCTCGACGAGCATCGCCGCTGCCGCGGTCAGCAACTGATCGCCGGCGTCATGGCCCAGCGTGTCGTTGACTTCCTTCAGGGAGTTCAGGTCGATGACGACCACGGCGAGCTCACCGGGTGAGGCGGACTCGGTCTCGAGCAGCTCATCGATGACCTCGGCCAGCCGAAGTCGGTTGGGTAGCCGGGTCAGCCGGTCGTGGGAGGCGTCGTAACGCAACTCGCCCAGTAGCTGCACGTTCTGTGACGCCGCCGACACGTGCGTCGCCAGGGATTCCAGCAACCGGACGTCGTCTTCGGAGAAATCCAGTCGGTCGCCCCGCCTGTCGCAGACCTCCATGTAACCGATTACCCCGCTGGCCGACGACAGCGGTACGCCGATGACCTCCGCGGCTCTCCGCAGCGCAAGTGCTTCGCGCTCCGGGTCGGCGGCCACTCGGGCCCGGAACAAAACCCCCGCACCTTCGAGC
>JACCTY010000122.1 GCA_013812145.1 Geodermatophilaceae bacterium
CCCCAAGACTGAGCGTGCGCGTCGAGAAGGGCGGGTCGACATGACGATGCCGACGGTGGACCAGACGCCGGCCGCGACAAGAACGAATCGGTTCGCGCTCGTCCTGCTGGGTCTGCTGCTCCTGGCGGCCGGCGTGCTCGGCCTGGTGGCAAGCTTCGGCGGCTTCGGCGCCGAAGCGCCACGCAGCCCGTTCCTCGACCCGACCACCCGGGACTTCGCCGCCTCCCACGACTGGTTCTGGCTTGCCGTCGCTGTGGCAGCCCTGATCGCGGCTGTGCTGGCGTTGCTGTGGCTGCGGGCGCAGTTCTCAACCAGTCGGGTGCGCAGTCTCCCGCTAGAATCCGACCGCTCTCGGGGAGCAACCACACTCAAGATATCCGCGTTGGAGCGGGCCTGCGTGGATGAGTTGGAGTCTCATCGCGGGATCGGTCGCGCCAACGCCGTCCTGGTCGGAGACGCCTACCGTCAAACGCTCATTCTCTCCGTCTCCATGGATGGTCGAGAAACGGTGCGAGCGGTGGACGAGATGGTCCGATCGGAAGTGCTGCCCAAGATCCGCCAGGCGTTGGACGACACCACCTTGTCGGTGCGCGTGGAATACAAGCTCGCAACCCGTCCCACCCGCGCTCCAGGGTAGGACCACAGCTGTCCCACCCGGATGCAGACGCATAGGGGAGGGCAAGCACGAAGCAACCATTTCCTAACAGTTCGGAGGAACCGCAATGCTCAGCAGCAATGACGTATCGGCCCTGATGGGGTCGACGGTGCAGGACTCGTCCGGGGCCAAGATCGGCAAGGTCGGACAGGTCTACCTGGACGACGAGTCGGGTTCACCGGAATGGGTCACGGTGAGCACCGGAATGTTCGGCGGCAAGGAAAGCTTCGTTCCGGTCGGGCAGGGCAGTTTCAGCGATGGCGTCCTGACCGTGCCGGTGACTAAGGACGCGGTCAAGGACGCGCCGCAGGTCGACGAGGACGGCCACCTGAGCCCCGAGCAGGAGGGAGACTTGTACCGCCACTACGGCCTGCAGCAGGGCGGAGGAGGCGAGCAACGCACCACGTCGACGGACCAGGACACCGACCGGCGGGACCGGGCGGGCGAGGCGGGCGTCGTTGGCCGGGATACCTCAGGCCCCACGACGGACGACGCGATGACCCGGTCGGAGGAGCGCCTCAACGTCGGCACCGAGTCCGTTCAGTCCGGCCGGGCTCGGCTCCGGAAGTACATCACGACCGAGACTCAGAACGTTCAGGTCCCGGTCAGCCGCGAAGAGATTCGCATCGAGCGGGAGCCGATCACCGACGCCAACCGCGGCGACGCCATGTCTGGCGCTGACCTCACCGAGGAAGAGCACGAGGTCACCCTGACCGAGGAACGGGCAGTCGTCAACAAGGAAACCGTGCCGGTCGAGCGGGGCCAGATGGGTACCGAGACCGTGACGGACACCCAGCAGGTCTCCGAGGAGGTCCGCTCGGAGCAGATCGAGGTGGACGGTGACACCAACCGCACCACCGACCGCCCTGCCGACACAGACCGAGACCAGCCGCTGCGCTGAACCTCGCGGCTTCCTGTCGCAAGGGCATCACGGGGTGGGGTTGCCTCCTCCCGAACAGAGAGAAAGGAACTCACCCATGGACATCGGACAGTCGTTTTCCGATGCGCTGGACACGGCGCTGGAATTCTTGCCGAAGTTGATCGGGTTCTTGCTGATCCTGATCATCGGTTACATCATCGCGAAGATCATCGCAAAGATCGTAGCGAAGGTGCTGCAAAAGGTCGGCTTCGACAAGGCCGTGGAAAAGGGCGGGGTGAAAACGGCGCTGGACAAGAGCCAGTACGACGCCTCGGACATCCTGGCCAAGATCGTGTTCTACGCGGTGATGCTCTTCGTCTTGTCGACGGCCTTCGGGGTGTTCGGGGAGAACCCGATCAGTGACTACCTCGCAGCTATCATCGGTTACCTGCCCAAGGTGTTCGTCGCGATTCTCATCATCGTGATCGCATCGGCCATCGCGGCTGCGGCAAAGGGCCTGATCCAGAACAGCCTCGGCGGATTGTCCTACGGCAAGATCATCGCCAACGTGGTGTCGGCGCTGATCCTCGCCTTGGGCGTGATCGCCGCCCTGGACCAGCTGCAGATCGCCCAAAACGTCGTCAACGCCGTTCTCTACGCCACCCTCGCTGCGCTCGTGGGCGTGATCGTCGTCGCCGTCGGCGGCGGGGGCATCAAGCCGATGACGTCGCGTTGGGAGCAGACGCTGGCCAAGTACGACGAGGAGAAGCCGAAGCTGGCCGAGCAGGTCCGCAACGCTCCCAGCGTCAAGGAACAGGCCGCTCAGGCCAGAGACAAGGCTCAAAGCGGCGGACAACAGTCAGCCGGTACACGAAGCCGCCACAACGACGGCTCGACCAACCGCTAACAGAAAGGAAGCGTCATGCAGATCCCCAAGGAACAGATCCTGGAACTCCTCAAGTCCCGCGGCGACAAGGACCAGGCCGCCCAGGCCGACTCCGAGCTGCCCGATCAGGTGGACACCGACAAGGACCAGGGGCTGCTCGGCAAGTTCAACATCAATCCCAAGGACCTCATGGGCGGTATGGGCGACAAGCTCGGCCTGTAGCCGATACGAGACCGATGCCGGGCGGGAGTCTCCCTGAGGCTTTCGCCCGGCACGGCCGGCCCGTGTGCGCTGTGGCGTGGGCCAGTAACCACCCACCTATTGATGCCCGGAGGTCTTTATGCCCAGCAGCACAGGCGCTCAAAGCGGTGCCCACGCCCAATCCGGAAGGGACAACGCATCCGGAAGGGACAACAACGTCGTGGAGGAGCGCAACATAGAGCAGCGCACCACGGAACCGAAGCCGGCCAAGACCAGCGCTGCGGCGGCGTTCGCCCTCGCCCTCGGGGTTGCGGCGCTCGTGCTGGTGCTGACTGTGTTGCTGGCACCCGTGGCCCTGATTCTGGGAATCATCGGGATTATCCTGGGCGTCGTCGGTCTCAAGATGGCCAAGAAGGTCGGCATAACCGGCAAGGGAGTCGCGATCGCCGGGCTGGTCTTGAGCGCCATCGCCGTGCTGCTGGCCGGCGCACTGGCCATTGGGCTCACGACGTTCCTCAACAACGAAGGGGCCGTCAACCGCCTGGAGCGACAGGTGGAACAGCTCAAGGATAAGCTGCCGGACAACGTCGACGTCCCAACGCCGTAGTTGACCGGCTCACGAACAGCGACCCTGGCCGTTACCTGGTCGCAGACCAGCGATTTCTTTCCACAAGCGCGGCCTTTCCCCCGTACTCAAACCCATTTCAGGAGATGACATGCCCCCCAAAGCCCAGCGCGTCACCGACGACAGCATCGCCGTGCGTCAGCTCAGCCACTATCAGTTCAGTTGGGTCGCCGGTGAGGCGGGCCAGCCCGGCACCTACACGTTGCAGCTGGTCTTGGACCAAGGAGCCTGGGAAGAGGTCCTCACGCTGGACCCCGACGATGCGGACAACCTGCAGGACCTGCTCAGCGGCGCGGGTACCGTGTTCTACGACGTCCGGCGTCGAACCCTGATGTTCGGCACCACTCCGGTCGGTCACAGCTGACGGGTCGCCCGACTGACAGCAGGTTGGGCGGCAGGTGGGCCAGCGGTGCGGCCGGCGACAGCATGGGCGTCTGGGTCGTCCCCACCGCCGCCGTGCCCGTCCCCTGCTGGTGCGCTGGGTTTCGCCGCCTTCTTGATCCTGTTGGTGTCCGTCGCCGGGGCCCACCGCCTACGGGGGCGGCGACGGCAACGGCGCTGGCGGCCCCGTCCATCGGGTTCGCCCTCATCGCCGCGGTGCTCATCGGCGGCCCCAGTACCGGCGGCGCGGTCAACCCCGATCGAGCGCTCGGACCGGTCATCATGTCGGGAAACTTCGATTCGATCTGGGTCTACCTCGTGGGCCGCATTCTTGGTGGGGTGGCGGCGGCCCTTCTGCACAACAAGGTCGTCGCACCGGCCACCGCTCCCACCACCGATGAGGAGACTGACGCCGCTGATCGGAGCATCGGCACCGGCGACGACACCCAGCCCGACGACCACCGGTAGTTGTTTCGTTGACCACGCGAAGTCATCGGCGGGGCGGGATAAGCTCGGCTGTCGTGACACCACCTGACCGCGGACGGTTGAACGCTGAGGCACGGCGTGAGTTCCGCCGCTTCGTGCTCGAGCATCACCCCGACAGGGGTGGCGACCCTGACGTGTTCCGGGCCGGCGTGGCCGCCTACCACGCACGTGCGGGCCCCCGGGTCACTCAACCACGGCCGTCGTACCCCACCGTCTCGGTGTTCCGGCGACGCCGAGGCCCGGCCGCCGTCATCGACCGTCTGCGCCGCGTTCGTCGGATCCGTCGGCGCCCACCCCGAGTCCGCTGATCCGTCACTGCGTGGTTCGCCGTGTCGGGTCCTCGCCACGATCGAGGGCTTCCCAGGTCTCGCGGTCCGACTCCGGTTCGGAGCGGCGTGCGGCGGCCGCGCGGGCAGCGGAGTTCTCGGTCGCCGGCGAGTCGTAGCGCGCGCCCATCGCCGGCCACCGCCGCGAGCGCAGGACGGTCGCGGCTCCGAGCACCAGCGCCAGACCACCTGCCAGTACGGCGATCAACGCGCCGTCACCACCCGTCGTCGTGAGAGCACCGGCCGGCAGACCGACGTCGAGTGCCACGTCCTGTGCTCGCCCGACGGACACTGCGCCGAGCCACGGCGTGGCAGCGGCCACGATGCCCACCCCGGCGACCAGGATGACCAGCCCGATCGCCAGCCGGCCCCACCGCCGGGTCGCCAGCAGACCCACCGCACCGGCCAGGACGACGAGGGCCAGGCCGGGCACCAGCGGGGCAACGGTGGCCCCTGAAACCGTCTCGGCGACCGGCGGCAGCGGGGCCTCGCGGACGACCCGGAGGTCCAGCCACGAACGGTCGCCCGCGACCAGCCCCAGCGCTCCGGCGCCGGCCGTCAGCAGCACCGCGACGGTCAGCTCCCGCCGTGCACCGCTTGATACGTCCGTACGGCTGATCGCCATGGCAGCCAAAGCTACGGACGTTGTGGCAATGCGGTGGCCTGCTGCACCGGGGTCATGGTCTGGGCGGTGGCGATCGCCTGTAGCACCGCGCTTGCCTTGGCGAGGGTCTCCCGTTCCTCGGCCAGCGGGTCGCTGTCGGCGACGATCCCGGCGCCGGCCTGCACGTAGGCGACGCCGTTGCGGATGAGCGCCGTCCGGATCGCGATCGCCATGTCGAGGTCCCCGGCGAAGTCGAGGTACCCGACAGTGCCGCCGTACAGGCCCCGGCGTACGGGCTCCAACGCTTCGATGATCTCCATCGCCCGTGGCTTGGGCGCCCCGGACAGCGTTCCGGCCGGGAACGTCGCGGCCAGCACGTCAAAGGCGGTGCGACCCTCGGCCACCTCCCCGACGACGGTGGAGACGATGTGCATGACGTGGCTGTACCGCTCGATGCCCATGAAGTCGAGGACCTCGACGGTCCCGGGCGCGCAGACCCGGCCGAGGTCGTTGCGGCCTAGGTCGACCAGCATGAGGTGCTCCGCGCGTTCCTTGTCGTCGGCCAGCAAGTCGGCGGCCAACTGCTGGTCCTCCTCGGGTGTCTGCCCGCGCCAGCGGGTACCGGCAATCGGATGCATCAGCGCCCGCCCGCCGGTGACCGTGACGAGCGCCTCCGGGGACGAGCCGACCACGTCGGTCCCGTCCGGGAAACGCAACAGGTACATGTAGGGGCTGGGATTCGTCGTACGCAGCACCCGGTAGACGTCCAGCGGGTCCGCGCCCGGCTGCATCTCGTAGCGCTGGGACAGCACGACCTGGAACGCCTCACCGGCCCGGATCTCCTCCTTGGCCCGCTCGACGGCGCCCGGATAGTCACCGACCGCGGTCCGCGAGGTGAATACCGGCTTCCTCGGGTGCAGCGTCGACACGGTCGGCGGCGTGGGTGCGGCGAGCCCGGCGGTCATCGCGTCCAGCCGGGCGACCGCCTCGTCGTACGCCGTGGACCGCTCGCCCGGGCCGGGCATGA
>JACCTY010000004.1 GCA_013812145.1 Geodermatophilaceae bacterium
GTGCTGCGCTGGTCGACGGCCGGCCGGCGGCGCCGCTGCGCGCGGCGTACCTGCGCCGCCCGGATGCGGTCGAGCTGACCGCCCGCGCACCGTCGAGCGGGTCATGAGCGACGCCACACCGGTCGGCTCGGGCGTGACGCTGGAGCCGATGCGGGTCGAGCACGTAGGCGAGATCATGGTCCTTGAGACCGAGCTGTTCGGTCCCGAGGCGTGGACCGAGGGGATGCTCCGGTCGGAACTCGCTGATCCCGACAGCCGGCATTACGTCATCGCCGTCGGAGCCGGCAGCGTCGTCGGGTACGCCGGGCTGGTGGCCTACGACGACGAGGCGCATGTGCTCACCGTCGGCGTCCTGCCCGGATGGCAAGGCCAAGGCATCGGATCGGCACTGCTCGCCGATCTCCTCGAGGCAGCCGATGCTCGTCGGGTGCTGCTGGAGGTCCGCGCCGACAACGCCGCCGCGCAGCGGTTGTACGCCCGCTACGGGTTCCGCCCGATCGGGCGTCGCCGCGGCTACTACCAACCCAGCGGGGCCGACGCCGTGGTGATGGCCCGTGACTGAAACCTCATGAGTGAGCCGCTGATCCTTGGGATCGAGACCTCCTGCGACGAGACCGGTGTCGGGCTCGTCCGCGGCAATACGCTGCTCGCCGACGCGGTCGCGTCCAGTGTGGACAGCCATGTCCGGTACGGCGGTGTGGTGCCCGAGGTCGCCGCCCGGGCACACCTCGAGGCGATGGTGCCGACGCTGCACCGGGCGCTGGAACTCGCCGGCGTACGACTGTCCGATGTGGACGCTCTTGCGGTCACCGCGGGTCCCGGACTGGCCGGGGCGCTGCTGGTCGGCACCGCTGCCGCGAAGTCCTACGCCTTGGCGCTGGACCGCCCGTTGTACGGGGTGAACCACCTCGCTGCACACGTTGCGGTGGACACCCTGGAGCACGGGGACCTGCCCAGGCCGCTGGTGGCGCTGCTCGTGTCGGGCGGCCACACGTCACTGCTCCTCGTCGACGACATCGCATCCGACGTCCGCACGCTCGGGGCAACCGTCGACGACGCCGCCGGCGAGGCCTTCGACAAGGTGGCCCGGCTGCTCGGTCTGCCCTATCCGGGCGGGCCGGTCATCGACCGGGTCGCAGTGGCCGGAAACCCTGCGGCCGTCGCGTTCCCGCGTGGGATGACCGGTCCCCGCGATGCGGCGTACGACTTCTCCTTCTCCGGCCTGAAGACCGCCGTCGCTCGCTGGGTCGAGCGCGCCGGCGAGCCGGTCTCGGTCGCCGATGTGGCCGCTTCGTTCCAGGAAGCGGTGGCCGACGTACTGCTGCGCAAGGCGCTGCGAGCCTGCCGCGATCACGGCGTCGGCGACCTCCTGATCGGCGGCGGGGTCGCGGCCAACTCCCGGCTGCGCGAGCTGGCAGCGCAGCGCAGCGCAGCTGCCGGTGTCCGGCTGCGCGTTCCGCGGCCCGGATTGTGCACGGACAACGGCGCAATGGTCGCCGCGCTCGGAGCTCGGGTGATGGCCGCCGGCGCCAAGTCCTCGGCGCTGGATTTCGCGACGGACCCCGGTCTCCCGGTGGAGCGGGTCACGGTATGACCCCCGGTTGAGAATCTGGCACTCTCGGGACTAGAGTGCTAGTCGCACGACCTCACCGCACCTGGCACCCGCGACGACAGGCCGGCAGGGTCTGCATCCATCAGCCATCACTGAATCGGTAACCCCAGAAGGGGGAGTCAGCACGTGACGACCGCTACCAAGGTCAACATCAAGCCGCTCGAGGACCGTGTCGTGGTTCAGGCCAACGAGGCCGAGACCACCACCGCATCTGGTCTGGTGATCCCGGACACCGCCAAGGAGAAGCCTCAGGAGGGCACAGTCATCGCCGTCGGCCCAGGCCGCATCGACGACAGGGGCAACCGCGTCCCAATGGACGTCAACGCCGGTGACACCGTCATCTACAGCAAGTACGGCGGTACCGAGGTCCGGTACGCCGGCGAGGAGTACCTCGTGCTCTCCGCCCGCGATCTGCTCGCGGTTGTCGAGAAGTAACCAGCCCGAGCACCGCAACGTCCACCGCCCCGGCCCACCGTCTCCTCTAGAGGCGCGGGCGCCGGGGCGGTCGGCGTACTGACCATCCGAGGGGAACACACGCAGTCATGTCAAAGATCATCAAGTTCAACGAAGACGCCCGACGGCCGCTGGAGCTCGGCGTCAACAAGCTCGCCGATGCGGTCAAGGTGACGCTCGGCCCGCGCGGACGCAACGTCGTCATCGACAAGTCGTACGGCCCGCCGACGATCACGAACGACGGCGTGACGATCGCCCGGGAGATCGACCTCAGCAACGCCAGGGAGAACCTCGGCGCGCAACTGGCCAAGGCCGTCGCCACCAAGACGAACGACGTGGCCGGCGACGGTACGACGACTGCGACCGTGCTGGCTCAGGCGATGGTTCGTGAGGGCCTGCGCAACGTCGCCGCAGGTGCGAACCCGGCCGCGCTCGGCCGGGGGATCGACGCAGCGGTGGATGCCGTCTGCGTCGCGCTGGACGACGCCGCGGTCCCGGTCGACACCCGCGACGACATCGCCCATGTTGCGACGGTGTCGGCGCAGGATCCCACGATCGGCGACCTGGTCTCCGAGGCGATGGAGAAGGTCGGCAAGGACGGCGTGATCAGCGTCGAGGAATCCAGCACGATGGACACCGAGCTCGAGCTGACCGAGGGCATGCAGCTTCCCCGGGGCTACATCTCGCCGTACTTCGTGACCGACGCCGAGGAGATGGAGGCCGTCCTCACCGACGCCTATGTGCTGCTCCATCAGGACAAGATCGCCTCGGTGGCGATGCTGCTGCCGTTGCTGGAGAAGGTGGTGCAGGCCGGAAAGCCACTGGTGGTCATCGCCGAGGATGTCGAAGGAGAGGCGCTGTCCACGCTGGTGGTGAACGCGATCCGCAAGACGTTCCCCGCAGTGGCCATCAAGGCACCGTTCTTCGGCGATCGGCGCAAGGCCTTCCTGGACGACCTTGCGGTCGTGACCGGCGCCCAGGTCGTGTCTCCTGACCTGGGGCTGGCTCTGGACGGGGTGGGGCTGGAGGTGCTCGGCACGGTTCGCCGGGTCACCGTGACCAAGGACACCACCACGTTCGTCGAGGGCGGCGGCTCGGCCGACGCGATCGAGGGGCGGGTGGCAATGATCCGCAACGAGATCGAAGCCACCGAGTCCGACTGGGACCGGGAGAAGCTGCAGGAGCGGCTGGCCAAGCTGTCCGGCGGCGTCGCTGTGATCCGGGTCGGAGCAGCCACCGAAGTGGAACTCAAGGAGCGCAAGCATCGGATGGAGGACGCCATCTCGGCGACCCGGGCTGCCGTCGAGGAGGGCGTCGTTGCCGGCGGCGGATCGGCGCTGGTGCACGCCGCGGACGCCCTCGCCGACAACTGCGGCATGACCGGAGACGAGGCGACGGGTGTCGGCGTCGTCCGCCGCGCCCTCGACGCGCCGGCGTACTGGATCGCCGCCAACGCCGGCATGGAAGGCTCGGTTGCGGTCGAGCGGGTCCGTGAACTCGGCATCGGTAACGGCTACAACGCAGCCACGGGGGAGTACGGCGACCTCAGCAGCCAGGGGGTCATCGACCCGGTCAAGGTCACCAAGGCGGCGCTCACCAACGCCGCGTCGATTGCCGCCATGGTGCTGACCACGGAAAGCACGGTCACCGACAAGCCGGCCGAGCCCGCTCACGCCCCCGGCCAGGGACACGGCCACGGGCACAGCCACTGACAGGCCCAACAAGTTGATGGCCCGCACCTTCCGGTGCGGGCCATCGGCACGCTCAGCCGACGTTCGCGGTCATCCGGGTCTCGGCCAGGAGCCGGGACCGCTCCTCCTCGCTCATACCGCCCCAGACGCCATAGGGCTCATGCACGGCGAGGGCGTGACGCCGACAGGCATCCAGCACCGGGCACTCCGCGCACACCGCCTTTGCGGCCTCCTGCCGGCGGGCCCGAGCCGAGCCTCGTTCCCCGTCGGGGTGGAAGAACAACACGGTGTCCGCACCCCGGCAAGCGCCGCGCAGCTGCCAGTCCCAGGTCTCACTCACCGGTGTGGGCAGTCGGCGGACGTCGGCCATCTCGTTCCCCTCACTCGCTGGAGCTGACACTCGAACCAGCAGCCATAGGTCATGATCGTGATGTCCATCGCGGCCAGGGCCCAAACCTCAGGCTCAGCGAGAGGGAGGGCACGCCCGGGCTGCCTTTTCCGAGGTTTGTGAGTAAAAAGCGCATTAGGCATCCGGCGGACTGGGTGATAGGGCACACTCAGGAGGAGGAACCGGCCAGCTGCTACGGCGCCAATGTCCACCGATCGGGTCACTCAGATGCTCGATCGTGTCCGGCGCTCGCTCTGGTGTGACCTCTGTCCGGGCTTGTCCAGCGCAAGTGCTGACCCTTGTGAGGAGTTGGTCGCGATGGCTCTGACTCCGGCCGTCCCCCTGCTGGAGCCGACCTCATGACGGCGACCCCGGTCGGCTCCGTCCGGTCCGCTCCTGCTGCGTGCTCCCGAACGGAGCCGACCTATGACGGTGACCCCGGTCGGCTCCGTCCAGTCCGCTCCTGCTGTGTGCTCCCGAACGGAGCCGACCTATGACTAAGGTGCTCGTGCTCGACGAGCGGCGCCGAGTTCGCGAGACGCTGCGGGATCTGCTCACCGGTGTCGGCGAGATCCAGCAGGTCGACTCGGTGGCCACTCCCGAGGAGCTGTTCGAGCGCTTGCCGCACGAACGCCCGGACGTCGTGCTGATCGGCACCCAGCGGGCGGTCAGTAGCGGTGTCGAGACCTGTCGCCGGCTGCTCGGCATCGACCCTGCAGCCGCGGTCCTGATGTTCGGAGCTCCCGACGACGGACCGAACATTGCCGCCGCGGTCGCCGTGGGCGCGCGCGGTTACCTTCGGTGGGACGCGACGCCGGTGGAACTTGCGATCGGCTTGGCCCAGGCCGGCCTCGACCGCGACCTGCCGGGACCTCGGGTGCGGGGAAACCACCGCGGGCCGACGGTGGCGCTGACCGAGCGCGAGATGCAGGTGCTGGTGGGCATGAGCCAGGGCAAGAGCAACGCAGGAATCGGACGCGATCTGTACCTGTCAGAGGACACGGTCAAGACCCACGCCCGGCGGTTGTTCAAGAAACTCGAGGTCAGCGACCGAGCCCAGTCGGTCGCGATTGGCTTCCGGATGGGGCTGCTGAGCTGAGCCGTCCGATTTGCCTACATTGCGTCAGGGAATCTGTCGTTTGCGTTGCGGAGCGGTCTCTGGTGCGGTTGTATCTAACAGTGCCCCGTTGGGGCCCGAGTTAAGTAACGAACGGGGTCTTCTCTGAATTCTGGTCCCGCCGCACGTCGGCGTCGCTGCGCCGGCCCCACCGCTTCATTGGCGACACGTGAGAAAGGGTCCCAAATGGCACCAACTAGAATTTCGCACAGCCGAGCGAAGCGCTTGGTCGCTGTGCTCGCTTCCGGCACGTCGCTACTGGCTGCCGCCGTCGTCGGTATCGCCCCAGGCACGGCTGGTGCGTCCAGCCACCGGGAAGCGCCGATGATTGCGGGCGACCCGCAGCACGACGGCACCGACACCTACGCCTTTGTCAATCCGGACGACCCCGGCATGGTGACGCTTCTTGCGAACTGGA
>JACCTY010000009.1 GCA_013812145.1 Geodermatophilaceae bacterium
CGGCGGCAGCGCCGTGGGACAGGCGATCGCGGTCAGTTTCGCCGGCTATTTCTTCTACCTGACCCGCCGCGTCGCGGGCGGTCTGATCGTGCCGGCCGTTATCCACGGCATGTTCGACTTCTCGATCTTGTCGGGCGCAGTCGCCGGCGACGCGACGTACGCAGGCAGCATCGCGGCGATCCTGGCCTATCCCGTGGTCGGCCGTCATCCTGCGTCGCCACCACATCGAGCTCAGCGCCGAGCCTCCCCGTCACTCCCGCCCAACGAGCCGCGAGCAATCCCTGAGCCTTCGGCGCGGTCGATGTCGGACGCGGACGACGACTCGCCAGCCCGTGCTGATCGGGCCACGATTGGGCCACGGCTCCGCTACGCCACTAGCCAGACTCCAGGAGCTCGCGCCGGGTCATGAGAGCTCCTCGCATGCTGATCTTGGAACCTCGTGGGTCACGCCGCAGCAGGCGGTCCGAACCAGGTGGTCAGCGCTTCCGGGAGTCCGATATTGGTTCGGTCTCCGACCCAGGCAACGTGTCCGTCGGGCCGGATCAACACCGCAGCGGGAGCGGTGACCGCGCCGAGTACCGGGAGCTCCCACTCCCCCTCGTAGCTCGCGTCGATCAGCTGGACCCGGTCGGCCCACGGAGTGATGTCGAAGCCGCCGGGCTCGGCGAGGTTGAGCAGCACCGGCTTGGCGTGGTGCAGCAGCTCGAAGACTCGGAGCGGGCCGTCGGCGGTCACGAGGTCCAGATCGGACATCCGGCGTCCGAGCAGCGGATGGCCCTCGCCGAGGTCGTGTGAATGTCCAGTCCGGAGATGCTCCCGGCGAGCCGTTTGCGAGGCTCGTCCATGCTCGCCAGCTCTGACACGACATCGACCAGGGCCTGGATGCGCTCGTCGCGGCGTTGGAGCGCGGTCTGAGCCATTGTGTGCTGAAGCGCGCGGGCAGCGACCGGGTGGCGCTCGTCCTGTCCGCCCGCCGGGTAGTGCACGTGCGCCGAGTCGCCCGCGAGCAGGACTCGTCCCGCGCGGTAGGCCGCTGCCTGACGTGTCATGTCGGTGAACCTGGAGATCCACGTGGGATTGTGGATCCGAAGTCCGTGCCGTACACCGTGATCAGCGCCTCGCTCAGATCGCGCAGGGTGGGCTCGCTGCCAGGTCCGAGCTGCTGCTCGGTCACGACGACCCGCACCGTCCTGCCGTCCGCCATCGGGTGGAGGGCGTGGACGCCGCTGGCGTCGTGGCGAATCCCCCGCTGCGGTTCCTCGGTCGTCTCGACCTCGGCGATCAGGTTGCTCCTGGTCGGATCCCATCCGGGGAACTCGATGCCGGCTGCTTAGATGACGCTGCGTCCTCCGTCGCACCCGACGAGGTACCGCGCCCGCAGCGACTGGTCGCCGGACAGCTCGACGTCGACGCCGTTGTCGTCCTGCGCGAAGCCCGTCACCTCACAGCCGTGATGGATCCGCACCGGCAGCTCGGCGATCCAGGCGGCCATGATCCGCTCGATCTGGTTCTGCCAGATCCCGAGCGAATACGGATGACGCGTCGGGAAGTCGCTCATGTCCAGCACGGTCGTGGCCAACATCGCGGCCTGAGCCACCTGACCCTCAGCGAGGAACCGATCAGCGACCGCACGCTGATCCAGCACCTCGATCGTGCGCGAGTGAAAACCGCCGGCCCGTGAGCCGACGAGCACGTGATTGGGACGCCGCTCGACAACCGCGACGTCGACCTTCGCCAACGCCAACTCAGCCGCGAGCATCATCCCCGCCGGACCTCCTCCGGCGATCACCACAGCATGCTCGGTCATACGCTTTTCGCTCCTCCCATTTCCGTAGGTTCTGACCTGCGACGGGCGATTATGCGGCACGACCCGAGGCTTCATGAAGGCCTCGTGTGCGGTATAAATTGGAAGTGGAGAGGAGCGCGTGACGTCCTTTCCCTTGTCGTCCGGCATGGACGGAAGCAGCCCCCGCCTCCGATGCCCGCGCAAGCAACGATGCGAGTCTCGACCGCGCGACGGGTCAGACCTGTCTGGCGATGATCCTGCCGGCTAGGACTTCTGCGGTGCAGGCCATCCGGCCTGTCGGGCGGCCAGGCCCGAACGCCAGGAGGCGATCAAGCGCGCGCCCACCGCTTGGCCAGCTCGCGCAGCCACACCGGGTCGATCTCGGCGAAGTAGATCCGCCGGACGGGCTGGTGCGCCCAGCGCCCGTCGACATCGATGCGATCTGTTGGCAAGGTGTCCCACCGCCAGATCTCCTCGCCTGATTGCTCCTCGCGCAGCGCCCTGCGAGCACTGGCGCACGTACCGCAGCCACGCCAGCGGATTCGCTCGCAGCCTCCGGGTCGGCCACCGCAGGTTCGCCGAGTTCACCCACCACGCCTCCCGTGCTCGAGCACCGAGCTGGCCTGCTCGTCTGCCAGCCAGCGGACGACCTGCCCGAACGTCAGCGCGGCTGCAGCTGCCCCTTGCGAGCCTGGCGGCACTGCAACGCCAGCTGGAGCTCCAACTGAACCACCTCGGGCAGGCTGCGCATGTCATAGCTGGGCGCGGAGGGCTTCCTGGCCTCGGTGAGGTGCGCCAGGTAGCCGTCCGGGCCGACTCCGGCTCAGTCCGGCGCTGTCAGGATGCCCAGGATCCGGTCCACGTACCGGCGCAGCGCCGCTCCGTCAGCGGGTACGGCGGACAGTCCCGCCTGGATCAGCTGGGACTGGCCGAGGTAGGCGGTGTACGCCAGCAGCCCCCGGTCGCGGGCCTGCACCGGCGGGAAGCCCAGCTGCCGGAAGAGCTGGGCCAGGTAGCCGACCCTGCGTTCGGTCACCCGGTCCAGCGCCGGTGCTACCAGCGGATGTCTCGCGCTGGCCAATACAGCGGCGTCGATGACGTCCTCCTGCGCGAGCATGATCGCCGTCGTCAGCAGCAGCCGCAGCCGCTGCAACGGGTCGGTTTCCTCCTCGACCCGGACGATCACCGCCTCGGTGTGCTCTTGCTCCCACAGCTCGAGTGCCGCTTCGATCAGCGCCTCCCGGTTGGCAAAGTGCCAGTAGAAGCTGCCCTTCGTGGTGGCCAGCCGGCGGGCCAGCGGTTCCACCGCAACCCCGGCCATGCCGGTCTCGGCAATAGCGCTGAGTGCGGCCATTGCCCAGTCCGCGCGGGCGAGCCGACGGGTGGTGGGGGTTACCATCACCATACGGTAGCGTACGTTACGGACCATACGAGAGCGTACGGAGGCCAGTGATGAGGAACATCCATGAGCGCGTGCTTGACGCGCCGGCTGAGATCGTCGGCGGTATGCTCGACCGGATCGGCAGTGACGAGGACGTGCTCTGGCCGTCGCCGGCGTGGCCGCCGATGCGCTTCGACCGGCCGCTCGCCGTCGGCGCCGACGGCGGTCACGACGACATCCGCTACGTCGTCAGCGCCTACGACCCGGGTCGGCGGGTGGAGTTCCAATTCCATCCGGTGACCGGCCTGGATGGCTTTCATGCGCTGGAGCTGGAGCCCCTCGGCGAGGACCGCTGCGTGCTTCGGCACGTGCTGGCGGCGCGACTGCGTGGCCGGATGCTCATCCTGGTACCGCTCGCGGTGCGCTGGCTGCACGACGCCGTCTTGGAGGACCTCCTCGACAACGCCGAGCGTGCTGTCACCGGCGCCGTCGCACGGCCCTACCACTACTCGCCGTGGGTGCGGCTGTTGCGCCGGCTCTCGGCTCCACGGGCGCGCGCCGCGCCGATGCCGGCCGGTGCCACGCTGGTGGGGGCGGCGCTGGACCGGATCGACTACAGCGACGCGTACTCGATCGTGGTCGGTGCGAGCATCAGCGCCGACGCACGCACCTGGGCCGATGCCCTGTTCCACGGCGTGACCGGCATGCCTCGGCTGTCCGAAACCGAGCATGAGGTCCTCCTTGGTGCCGACGAGTGGCACCTTCGCTATCGGGTCGGCGTGCTTGTTGACGCCGCCTTCGATCGGGTCACGGTCACCGTGGCGACGGTGGTTCAGCTGAGCTCGCGTGCGGGGCGGATCTATTTCGCCGTGGTTCGTCGATTCCACCCAGCTGTCGTCCGGCTCCTGCTGCGCCGGGCCTCGCTGCGCCTGGTCGCTGACCGGCCAGCGAACCGGTTGCCTGGTCCGCCCCGACGTGTCATTCTCGATCGTGGCCAGTGATGCCACGATTTGTCACGGTCGCCGTACTATCTTTGGTCGCCCCGGACCCGGCAGCCTCTCCTGAAAGAGGTTCGGGGCATGTCCTCTGCGCCACCACCGGCTGCGGTGTCGCCCGAGATCGTTGATCTGCCGGATCCGACCGAAGCCAGAAGCATCCCGGCCCGCCGCACCTGTGCGTGATTGTCGAAGGCCCTCCGCCGATGCTCGCCCGGGTAGCCGAGATCCTGAACTCGATCGCGGACGGAGGTCCACAGGCCTCGCTGCCGGTGCGGTTGTGTCAGGAATGCGTGGTTGCCCTGTCGATCACCGGCGTTGGCTTGACGCTGATGACGGCCGACGGGCTCAGCGGTGGCATGGTTGCCGTCACCGACAGGCCGGCCCAGGGGATGGAGGAGCTGCAGTTCGCGCTGGGGCAAGGACCGTGTGTCGATGCCTCGCGTAGCCGCCGCCCGGTTCTACAACCCGACCTGCTGTCGACCGCAGTGGCACGCTGGCCGGAGTTCGGGGCGGCCATCCCGACCGCCGGCGTTCGTGCCATCTTCGCCTTCCCGTTGCAGGTCGGCGCCTTCCGGCTGGGCGTTCTTGCCCTGTACCGGGACACCCCAGGTCGGCTTGGCGACAGCGAACTGACCGACGCCTTGGCCTACGCCGACGCGGCTACCACGCTCTTGCTCGACCTGCAGGATCAGGCCGGTGCCAACCGCGAGCACCCTGCGCTGACCGGGGCGTTGGACAACCGAGCAGTGGTCCACCAGGCCACCGGTATGATCAGCGTCCAGCTCGGCGTCAGCCCCACCGAGGCACTACTGCGGCTGCGCGCTCATGCCTACGCTACAGATCGACCCATGCATGACATCTCGGTGGCTGTCGTCGGTCGTCGGATGCGCTTCGACCACAGCGAATACGGGAGTACGACCATCAAGGGGGGGCGTTGACAACAGTCGAGGCAGGGAGGGCCATGACGACTCGCGAGCAACTCGTTGCCGAGACGTTCGTCGAGTTGGCGGACACGCTGGTCGCCGAATTCGACGTGATAGAGCTGCTGCACACCTTGGCCAGCCGCAGCGTCGAGCTTCTCGACGCCAGCGCCGCGGGGATCATGATGTCCGATCAACGCGGCGGGCTGACCGTGATGGCGTCCTCGGCCGAGGAAGCCCGGCTGCTGGAGCTGTACGAGCTGCAGAACAACGAAGGACCCTGTCTGGACTGCGTACGCTCAGGAGAACCTGTCGTGCCCGCGGACCTGGCGGCGATGCGCACGGCCTGGCCGGAGTTCACCCGGCGACTTCAAGAGTTCGGTTTCAGCACGGCGCAAGCGATCCCACTTCGGCTGCGCAGCGAGACGATCGGAGCCCTGAACCTCTTCCGGACCAGCTCGACTCCGATGACGCAGGCGGATCTGGCACTCGGCCAGGCCCTGGCCGACGTCGCGACCATCGGGCTGATCCAGGAACGCGCCATCGCCGCCAGTCAGCTGCTGGCGGAGCAACTACAGGCCGCACTCAACAGCCGTATCCTGCTCGAGCAGGCCAAAGGCGTCCTCGCCGAGCGCACCGGCCTCCCGATGGACCAGGCGTTCCAGCTGATGCGAAGCCACGCGCGCAACCAGGGTCGCCGCTTGGGCGACATCGCCACCGAGATCATCGACGGCTCCCTCGTCCTAGCCGGTGCCAAGACCGGGTAGCGGATTCACTGGTCGTGATCGAATGGGCAGGTGCTGCGCATGTCGCGTGCCCGCTTCGAGGAGTTGGTCTCCGACGCACTCGACGAGATCCCGCCCGAGCTGACCCGGCTGATGGACAACGTGGTCGTGCTCGTGGGTGACCGCGACCCCGAGGAGCCGAGCCTGCTCGGGCTCTACGAGGGCGTCGCGCTGACCGAGCGGGGCTGGGATTATGGCGGCCACTTGCCCGACCGGATCCTGATCTACCGGCAGGCGCTGCTCGACATCTGTGACACCGAGCAGGAAATAGTTGACGAGGTGGCTGTCACCGTCGTCCACGAGATCGCCCATCACTTCGGGATCGACGACGAGCGGCTGCACGACCTCGGCTGGGCCTGAGGCAGCCTCAGCCCCGTGCGGCGACCAGTTGCCACATCCGCGCCGTGTGCACGAACGGCTCGCGGTCGCAGACGGCCAGCTCGAGCTGTTCGAGCCGGGCGTAGAACTCGGGATCGGCTTTCAGTTCGTCGTCGGTGATGAAGTCGGCGATGCACCGGATGCCGAAGCGGTGCAGCACATGACAACCGTTCGCCTCCAGCGCGGTCGCGATGTCGGAGGCTTCCAATCGGCGGACGTCGTGGTCGAAGGTCACCGTCCGCGCGGTCGCGGCGTCGAGCAACTCCAGCGCCTCGGAGAGGTCCAACCGACGCACCGCGGCAGCCAACACATCGGAGGCCGGGTTTCCGGCGATGAGAGACAGAACGCCACCGACCCGGGTCAGGGCGACCAGTTGGGCCACGCTGCCAACGGGATCGGTGCGGTACTGCAGCAGGTTGTGGCAGAGAACCGCATCGAAGTCGGCACCTGGCACGTCGTCGAGGTCGGCGTGGACGGTGTGGACGCGGCCTGCCACCCCGGCCAGTTGTGCGGCGTTTCGGGCCGCGCCGAGTAGCGGCTCGGAGAAGTCGAGCACGGTCACATCGTGTCCCGCCCGAGCCAACGCGATGGCGTCCGTCCCATCGCCACCGCCGACGTCCAGGATTCGTAACGGGCAGTCGGGCAGCGAGCGCAGCAGCGTGTTTTCGACGGTCCGGTAGCGCAGCCGACCCCAGGGCGAGCGCTGCCACGCATGCCATGACCGGAGGTGGCTGTCGAAAGTTTCGCTCGTTCCAGTCATCTCCGATGATGCTAGTAACGTCGGGGAGGTGGGGGACAAGCTGCCGATCAAGATGCTGCATGACCGGGTGCTGGCTCGGATGCCGCGCGAGGAGGGCGAGCGCAAGTCCACCGGCGGGATCCTGATTCCGGCCACCGCCCAGGTCGCCAAGCGGCTGTTCTGGGGCGAGGTGGTGGGCATCGGCAACCACGTGCGGGCGATCAAGGTCGGCGATCGCGTGCTGTTCAGCCCCGACGACCAGCACGAGGTCGAGGTCAGCGGCGAGGACTACCTGATCCTGCGCGAGCGGGACATCCACGCTGTCGCCGCGTCGCGGATCGAGGAGTCCACGGGGCTGTACCTCTAACGGGGGGCGTCGCCCGACCTAGCGGAGCTAGAGCCGACCTTGGTGAAGCCGGGTCAGCCAAGCGGCAGCGTCGCGAAACGCGGCATCGGTCGTCGTCGCCGAAACCGGCTTGGCCGGTACGGCGTCGGCGCGGGGATACGAGCCGAGGTACCGCACGTCGGCGCAGATCCGGCGTAGCGCCATCAGGGCCTGCCCCACGCGGGCGTCGAGCAGGTGCCCTTCGCAGTCCAGGGTGAAGCTGTACTGGCCCATCCGATCCTTGGTCGGCCGCGACTCGATCCGGGTCAGGCTGATCCCTCGTACGGCGAACTCCGTCAGCACCTCCAACAGCGCGCCGGTGTGGTCCTCGGCGATGAACGCGACCAGCGAGGTCTTGTCACGTCCGGTCGGCTCGGGCGGCGGACCGGGCCGGGAGAGCAGCACGAACCTGGTCACCGCATCCGGAACGTCGGCGATCCCCGTCGACAGCGGTGCGAGCCGGTAGCGCTCGCCGGCCAGCGGGGCGGCCACCGCGGCGTCGTACTCCTTGCGGGCCACCCCCGCCGCGGCCTGCGCTGTCGAGTTCGTCAGCACGATCTCGGCGTGCGGCAGATGCTCGCGCAGCCACTTCCGGCACTGCGCCTCGGCATGCGGGTGAGTGGCGACCGTTGCGATCGCCTCGCCAGGCGTGCCCGGTCGGACCAGCAGAGCGAAGCTGACCGGCAGCAGCACCTCCCGGGTGATGAGCAGCGGCTCTCCGGTAGCCAGCTCGTCCACCGTGGACGGAACCGAACCTTCGACCGAGTTCTCCAGGGGTACGACGGCCGCGTCGGCCTCGCCGTCACGCACGGAGTCGATGGCCGCCGAGACCGACGGCTGCGGCAACAGCGTGGCGCGTGCTGCAGCGGGCAGCGTACGCAGCGCCATCTCCGCGAATGTGCCCTCCGGCCCCAGGTAGGCGAACCGGGTCGGTGGCACTCCAGGCATGCCGTGAGGGTAGTGCCGGCCACTCGTGGAACAGCCACCGCGGCTTGCCCGGCTCCCGACGGGTGAGGCACCATGCGCTGTGCCCAGCCCCCACGACTCCTTTCACGATCTCGGCTTCGCGCGAGCGGACACCGGTCGGGCGGCCCGGACCGGGGACGCCGAGGTGATCTACGGCGCCGGGAAGACCGCCGAGCAGGTGGTGGCGCTGATCACTGCCCTCCGGGCGGCACATCCCGACCACCCCGCGCTCGTGACCCGCGCCGACGGCGACATCCGATCGGCTGTCGTGGCCGCGTTCGCCCAGTCCGAAGTGGACGATGAGGCCCGGTCCGTGGCGGTCGGACACTTTCCGGCGGCCGTTGGCCGGGTGTGTGTCGTGAGCGCCGGGACCTCGGACGCCGCGGTGGCAGCGGAGGCCGCCTTCACCGCACGGGTGTTCGGTGCCGGTGTGAGCAGCATCAGGGACGTCGGGGTGGCCGGCGTGCACCGGCTGCTCGCGGTGCGCGACGTGCTGGACAGCGCAGACTGCCTGGTCGTCGTCGCCGGGATGGACGGGGCGCTGCCCAGCGCGGTCGGAGGGCTGACCGGCGTCCCGCTGATCGCCGTGCCGACGTCGGTAGGCTACGGTGCGTCGTTCGGCGGGCTGGCCGCGCTGCTGGCAATGCTGAACTCCTGCGCCCCCGGCGTCGCCGTCTGCAACATCGACAACGGGTTCGGCGCCGGTGTCTTCGCCGCACGTGTCGCCCGCAGGGCGGGTGACCAGCAGAGCGCCCGGCGGGCACACTCGCCAGTACCGGAGGTGTCGTCATGATCGGCTGGCTGGACTGTGCCGCGGGTGCCAGTGGGGACATGCTCCTCGGGGCGCTGGTGGACGCCGGGGTACCGCTGTCGGCTATCCAGGAGGCGGTCGACGCCCTCGCTGTCGAGCCGGTGCTGCTGTCCGCCGGCCACGTCACCCGTCAGGGCATCGCCGCCACGAAGGTCGACGTCAACGCGCCGAGATCGACGGTTACTCGGACCTGGGCCAACATCCGCGGCCAACTTGAGGCCGCCGACATCCCCGAGCCGGTACGGCGTACCGCGCTGGACGCCTTCGCCCGGCTGGCCCGCGCCGAGGCCGCGGCGCACCGGACGAGCCCCGAGCAGGTTCACTTCCACGAGGTCGGTGGCCTGGACGCGATCGCCGACGTGGTGGGCACGGCGGCGGGCTTGCACGCGCTGGGCATCCGCCGGCTGACCGCGGGCACCGTGGCGCTGGGCAGTGGGATGGTCCGTGGCGAGCACGGCCACGTCCCGGTGCCGGGGCCGGCGGTGCTGGCCCTGCTCCAGGAGGTATCGGCGCCGGTGTGGGGAGGTCCGGCGCCGTACGAGATGTGTACGCCGACCGGAGCGGCGCTGCTCGCCGCCACGGTCACCGAGTGGGGGACGCTGCCGCCGATGACCGTGCGGACGGTCGGGACGGGCGCGGGCAGCCGAGAACTCGACGAGGTCCCCAACGTGCTGCGGCTGGTCCTCGGGGAGCCGCTGTCGGCAGCGCAGCCCGGGTCGGCGGTGCTGCTGGAGGCCAACGTCGACGACCTGGACCCGCGGCTGTGGCCCGACGTCCTGGAGAGCCTGCTCGCAGCGGGCGCCAGCGACGCCTGGCTGACGCCGATCCTGATGAAGAAGGGCCGCCCGGCCCACACGTTGCACGCGCTCTGCGGCGAGGATGTCGTGGAGCGCATCCGGGAGGCGATCTTCCGGCGGACCTCGACGATCGGGTTGCGGTACACCGAGGTGTCCAAATTCGCGCTGGACCGGGAGGAGGGCGTCGTCCGGGTGGACGGCCAGCCGATCGGTGTCAAGATCGCCCGCGACGGCGGCCGGGTGGTCAATGTGGGCGTCGAGTTCGAGGACGTCCGGCGGGCGGCCGTCGAACTCGACCTCCCCGTCAAGGAGGTCCTCCGTGCGGCGACAGCCGCCGCGCACCGCACCCATCCGTCCGGCTCGCGTTGACGTGGGGGGGGGCGTTCCTCGCAGTCGGTGGCACGCTCCGCGCCATCGACGACCGGCTCGCCGCTCCGATGGCTGTCGCCGGCAGACCTCGACGGGGACGGGAACGTGGACGTCGTCGCGCTGGTGAGACGCTCTGGTGGCCATCCGTCTCGGTGACGGCACGGGACAGCTCGGACCGGAGACCGTCAGCCCGATCGCCGGGGCGGCCGGGCTGCACGACATCGCCACCGGCGAGTTCACGGCCGGCGCGGTGGCCCTGGGTGACTTCGACGGAGACGGGCGCTGGACCTGGCTGTTCATGCGGGGGCCGACGACCAGACCGGCATCGACACGGTGGCCGTGCTGCTCAACGACGGAGCGGGCCGCTTCGGCGCGGCCACCCCGTGGCCGACGCAGGGCGGGCAGCTGATCCTCGAGGCGGCGGACTTCAACGGTGACTCGCGGCCCGACCTCGTCGTCGGCGATAACTCGGACACGTCCCTGTTGCTCAACACATCCGGATGACCCTCCTCGCGTGACGGTTGCCGGATCCGGTGCCGTTCGGTAGGCATGCCTGGGACCGACGACGCTTCCCGGGAGGCAGGCCATGACCCGCATCGCACGAATCATCGCCATCATGACCGGACTGGCACTGGTGGCCACCGGATGCCTCGGGCAGTCCGACGAGGAGCCGAGCGACACCCAGCGGGGAGCTGAGGCGACTGAGGTCACGCTCACGATCGCGGCGAACGCCGTCTCCGGCGGCAAGAACGCCGAAGAGGCGGACTGGATCGAGAACTACGTCATCCCGACTTTCGTGGAGCAGCAGCAGGCTGATGGGGTCGACGTGACAGTCGAGTTCCAGTCCTCCGGCGTCGACGACGAGGACTACAAGAGCAAGATCGCCCTTGACCTGCGGACCGGCAGCGGCGCGGACATCGTCTCCCTCGACGGGATCTGGGTAGGTGAGTTCGCCGAGGCGGGCTACATCCTGCCGCTGACGGAGGTCGTCGGGGACTCGGTGGAGGACTGGGACGGCTGGGAGCAGATTCCCGACGCCGTGCAGGCCAACATGGCGTTCAACGACGAGCGGTACGGCGTACCGGCAGGCTCGGACGGGCGGGTGCTGTTCTTCAACAAGGATCTCTTCGCCCAGGCTGGCCTGCCGGCGGATTGGCAGCCGGCCAGCTGGGAGGAGATCCTCGACGCCGGCCGCGCGCTGCAAGGCATCAGCGGCGTCACCCCGATCCAGCTCAATGCCGGTACGGCGATGGGCGAGGCCACGACGATGCAGGGCGTGCTGCCGCTGCTGGTCGGCACCGGTCAGCGGATCTACGACGAGGACGCGGGCACCTGGCAGGGCAACACCCAGAACGTCCGCGACGTCTTGACCTTCTACCAGAGAGTGTACGGCGAGGGGCTCGGTGACCCGACCCTGCAGCAGGAGGCCCAGGGTCGGGACAAGTCCTTCGCCGAGTTCGCCGCGGGAACGATCGGCATCCTGATGGAGGGCGACTACTTCTGGCGCTCGGTGATCGAGCCGACGGCTGGGGTCGCGCCCATGCCCACCCGGGACGAGGTGGTCGGCTACACCAAGCTGCCGGCGATGACGCCCGGCAGCGGCCTCGACGGGCAGGACTTCGTGAGCATGTCCGGCGGCGGTGGCTGGGTGCTCAACCCGGCCACCGAGTTCCCGCAGCAGGCCTGGGAACTGCTGACGTTCATGAACTCCGCCGAGGCGACCACCGAGCTCGTCGCCGGCGGCGCCCGGCTCACGCAGCGCGAGGACGTCAACGACGAGATCCTGGCCGACGACCCGATGCTGTCCTTCATCGCCGAGGAGGTGGTGCCGCTGTCGGCGTACCGGCCGGGCCTGGCGGTCTACCCGCAGATCTCGGTGGCGCTACAGCAGGCGACTCTGGACGTGGTCACCGGGATGCCCCCGGACGAGGCGGCGGCGAAGTACCAGGAGGCCGTGGAGGCGGCGCTCGGTGGCGCGGACGACATCGCCAGCGACTGACGGTGGCACAGCAGACCACGCTGCCACCGGCTGAGCAGCCGGCACCGGCGGCGGAGGCCAGGCCGAGACCGGCCACCGATGTCGCCGGCCTGGGCAGGGGACGGGCGGCCGCCTTTGTCGGGCCGGCGATGGTTCTGATCGCGGTCTTCCTGGTCTTCCCGGCGCTGTGGACGCTGTACATCGGCATTACGAACTACCGGCTGACCGGCGTACAGGCCAGGGTGCCGGAGATCGTCGGCTTCGACAATTACGCCGACGCGCTCGGCGACCCGACCTTTCACAACGCGCTGTTCCTGACCCTTGTCTTCGTGCTGTTCTCGGCGGTGCTCGGCCAGAACCTGCTGGGCTTTGCCCTCGCCCGCTCGCTCGCGACACTGCGGCCGGTGCTGCGCCGGGTGGTCGAGTCACTCGTCCTGCTCGCGTGGATCATCCCGGGCTCGATCGTCGCGTTCCTCTGGCTGGCGCTGCTGGACCGGGATGCCGGCACGTTGAACGCGCTGCTGCAGACCCCGGGCCTGGCCTGGCTGATCGACTACCCGTTGGTCTCGATCATCGTGTTCAACATCTGGCGGGGTACGGCGTTCTCGATGCTGCTGTACTCCGCCGCACTCGCCTCCGTCCCGCCGTCGCAGCTCGAGACGGCGCGGCTCGTGGGCGCCTCCCGCTGGCAGACGCTGCGCGACGTGGTGTTCCCGCACATCCGCGGCCACGTGCTGACGAACACGCTGCTGATCAGCCTGTGGACCTTCAACGACTTCACGCCGTTCCTGATCACCGCCGGTGGGCCGAACGACCGGACCGAGATCCTGCCCGTCTACATCTACAACACCGCGATCTCCGGCGGCCAGATGGGCTACGGCGCGGCAGTGTCGCTCATCATGCTGGTCATCAACCTGATCATCGCGCTGTTCTACATCCGCCTACTGCGGGAACGCCGATGACTCCGCGCGACTTCGTAGGCCGGATCGGTTTCTACGTCTTGATCGGCCTTGTCACGGCGTTCTTCGCGCTGCCGATGCTGTGGCTGGTCGGTACGCCGTTCGACGAGCAGCCCGGCCTGGCGCTGTCGGTTCCCGATCCAACACTGGGAAATTTCTCGGAGTTGTTGGACAACCGGTTCGCGCTGCCGTCGCTGCTGAACTCCGTGCTGCTGGCGCTGGGCACGGCCGTGTTGGTCGTCGCCTTCGCTGCGACGGCGGCGTACTCCCTGTCCAGAGTCCGAATCCCGGGTCGGGACGTCCTGCTGTACCTGCTGTTACTGCTGTCCTCGATCGTCACCGGTACGGCGGCGATGGTGCCGATCTTCCTGCTCATGTTCGAACTCGGACTGATCGACAGCCGGGTCGGTGTCGTACTGGTCCTTTCCGGCGGACTGCTCCCGGCCGCGATCTTCATCCTCAAGGACTTCATGGACAGCGTCCCGAAATCCTACGAGGAGTCCGCCCGGGTGTTCGGGGCGTCGGCGTTCCAGATCCTGCGGGACGTCGTCGTACCGGTGATCCGGCCCGGCCTGGCCACGATCGCGGTATGGACGATCGTCAACGTGTGGGGCAACTTCCTGGTCCCGTTCATCCTGCTGCGGGACGCGGACAAGCAACCCGCGGCGGTGCTGATGCGGACGTTCTACACCGAGGGTGGAGCGCCGAACCTGGCGCTGATCTCGACATTCTCCCTGCTGTTCTCGATCCCAGTGGTCGTGATGTACCTGTTCGTGAACAGGAAGTACGGCTTCCGCTTCTATGGGGGGATCAAGAGCTGAGATGGCTGCCATTAAGCTGGATGGTCTGACGAAGGTGTATCCGGGCGGAGTCCGCGCGGTGGACGACCTCACGCTCACCATCCCCGACGGCGAGTTCTTCGCCTTGCTGGGCCCGTCCGGCTGCGGCAAGACCACCCTGCTGCGCACCATCGCGGGTCTGGAGGAGGCCACCTCGGGTTCGGTGCGGATCGGGGATCGCGACGTGACGCACCTTCCGCCGGGAAAGCGGGAGCTGGCCATGGTCTTCCAGGACTACGCCCTCTTTCCGCACATGACTGTCGTCGACAACATCTCCTACCCCCTGAAGATCAAGGGGCTGGCCAAGGACGACCGCCTGGGCAGAGCGGTCAAGGCCGGCGACGAGCTGAGCCTGGACGGACTGATGCAACGGCGGCCGGCTGAGCTGTCCGGCGGTCAGCAGCAGCGGGTCGCCCTCGCCCGGGCCATCGCCACCCACCCGCAGGTCTTCCTCTTCGATGAGCCGCTGTCCAATCTGGACGCCCGGCTGCGGTTGGAGGCCCGGACTTTCCTCAAGCGCCTGCAGCGCGACCTCGGAGTCACCACCGTGTTCGTCACGCACGACCAGGCCGAGGCATTGGCGATGGCCGATCGGATGGCGGTCATGGACGCCGGCCGGATCCGTCAGGTGGGCACCGCTCGAGAGGTCTTCCAGCGCCCCGCGTCCACGTTCGTGGCGAACTTCATCGGCTCGACCCCGATGAATCTGCTGTCGGGCGTGGTCCGCGGTCAGGCGGTGAACGTCTCCGGTCAGATCGTGCAGCTGCCCGGGGATGCCCGGCAGCACGTGACGGACGGGCAGGACGTCGTGGTGGGCGTGCGCCCGGAGTACCTGAGCCTGTCGCAGTCCGCTGCCGACGGCGCGCTGCGCGGAGTGGTGGCCATCGTGGAGAACCTGGGCACGGCGTCGCTGGTGACGCTGGAGTCCGACGGTTTCACGGTCGCGGCCACCGTTGCCGACGGTGAGGAGCCGGCGATCGGCACCGACGCCTGGGCACTGCCCATTCCAGGCCGGACGCTCGTCTATCGCCGCGAGGACGGCGAGTTGGTCGACGCCCCGGTCGTCGCCGCCGTCGCGTGAGCGTCCATTCCGGGGTATTCACGCCGGAGGACCGCGCCGATGCGGTCTATCGGTACCTTCCGGTGGACGTACCGCCCGGCTGTCCCGGAGTGACGATCGAGCTGGAGTACGACGCGGCGCAGGGCGCGCTGGACCTGGGCTGCTTCGGTCCCGCCGGTTTCCGCGGCTGGTCCGGTGGAGCGCGCCGACACGCCAGCATTGCGCCGACCTGGGCGACGCCGGGCTATCTGCCCGGGGAGCTGGCGTCCGGCGAGTGGCAGGTGGTCCTGGGACTGCACCGGGTGCCCGCCGAAGGGCTGCCCTGGCGGGTGAGGGTCGGGCTCGGCGCGCCGGCGCCGCCACCGGCGCCGGTTCTCCCGCCGCTGCCTGACCGGCCGCCGCCGCGATCGTTGCCGGCGCCGCGGGGGATGCGCTGGCTGGCGGGGGACCTGCACGCGCACACCGTGCACTCCGACGGCGAGCTGACGGTGGACGAACTCGCAGCGCTGGCGGTCGCCCAGGGTTTGGACTTTCTCGCGGTCACCGACCACAACACCGTGAGCCATCACGCCCATCTGGCGGCGGCGGGCGCTCGCGCGGGTGTCCTGCTCCTGCCCGGCCAGGAGGTGACGACTCACCGCGGCCACGCCAACGCCTTTGGCGCCATGGGCTGGATCGACTTCCGCGCACCGGCGGAGGACTGGGTGGAGCACGTGGACCGCCGTGGTGGGCTGCTGTCGATCAACCATCCGCTCGGTGCCGACTGCTCCTGGCGCCAGCCGATGGTGCGCCGCCCGGCGCTCGCCGAGATCTGGCACTGGACCTGGCTGGACCGCCGCTGGGGCGGCCCGATGGCGTGGTGGCAGGCATGGGATGCCAGCGTCGTACCGGTGGGTGGCAGCGACTTCCACCGGCTGGACCAGGGTCGGCTGCCTGGTGAGCCGACGACGTGGGTGCTCGTGGACAACGGCGGGGTCGACGCAGTGCTCGCCGGGCTGCGAGCCGGCCGGACCGCGGTCAGCGCAGGCCGCCACGGGCCGGTTCTGCTCCGGTTGGGCGACGAGCTGCTCGCTCTGGACGCCGAGGGAGCGCTGCTCGCGGACAGCACGGGCGGCCGGCGGTTGGTCCGGTCGGCTCGGGCCAGCTTCGTGGCGGCACCCGGCCCGCAGTGGCTCGAGGACGGCCAGACCGCGATTCTGGCAATCTGCGGCTGACGAGGGGATCTTGGAGCGCGTTCAGTCGGTACCGCGGAGCAGCAAGCAGCGCTCCATGCCGATCGGCGAGTGACAGCGCCCGAAGTCGCGCAGAGACAAGCCTCGTGACTGTGCCCAGGACCGCAGCACGGCCAGGTCTACCGCCCGGGACCGTGGGGCGCGCCGTTTCGCCCACGCCCACAGGACGGGCGGCGTGGTGTTCACGGTGCAGACGACCCCGATCCTAGCCACCCGCACGAATTCATCGAGCACGCCGAACAGCACCTCACGGGGGAGGTGCTTGGCCAGTGCGAAGGAGAACACGAGGTCGACGCAGTCGTCCCCGAACGGCAGGTGTTCGGCCTCCGCATGGACTGCCGCGACTCCCTCGGCACGCCGGCGCGCCTCGGTGAGCATGGCTACAGAGATGTCGACTCCGATGACCTGGTGGCCGCGGTCGGCCAACGTGCTGATCCAACGGCCGACTCCGGTCGGGCAGTCGACCGCGCGCAGGTTTGGGGGAAGCGCTGCCAGGGCGGAGCGGACGACCCGCCTCTCGCGCCGCAGCTTGTAGGCGCCGAGCGGACCGCGGAACCGGCTGTCTTCGTAGCGCGCGATCGCGGCCGGATCGAGGTACGCGGTCCTAGCGCGATACACGTCGGTCCAGCTGCGTGCGGTAGGCACAACCGATCCGCGACGTTGCGACTGCATCGAGGGAGAGCTCCGCGAGGATGTGTCCGCGAGCCAGATCGGCAGCTCTGCGCCGTCCCGCGCTGTCCTCCAGTGCAGATCGCAGCGCCGCCCGCAGACCATCGTCGGAGTCGCGGGCAAAGAGGTAGCCCCGCCCGTCGCGGAGCAGTTCGGGGATGATGCCGACCGCACTGCCGATACAGATCAAGCCACAGGACATTGCCTCGAACAGCGCCCGGCCGTCGTGCTCCTCGTGGTCGGGAGTGGCGCGACTGGGCATGACGAAAATGGCGCTGCCGGCCAGAAACTCCGGGACCGTCGAGTTGGGCCGGGATTCGTGCAACGTCACCCAGTCGTTGTCCCGGGCCAACGCGAGGACAGCCGGGTCGGCCTTTCCGATCGGGCCGAGCAGCTTCAGCTGAAGGTCCCGGTCCCCCTCGGCCCGAACTGCCCGGACGGCCTTGATCAGCAGGTCGACTCCCTTCGCCGACGTGAGCTTTCCCACGTAGGCGATCGAATCGGCAACGGCGGGAACCGCGGGAGGCGCGAACGCCTGCGTGTCCAGACCGCGATGGGGGACGACGGTGACCCGCTGCTCCGGGATCTCCAGCTGCTCGATGAGCAGATCACGGGTCATCTCACTCGCGGCCATGATGTGCGAGTCGCGCCGCAGCAGGCTCACGACTGCCCATTTCTTGTACGCCGCGAGCAGCCTCGTCTGCGGCCGGAACGTGTTCTTCTTGACGCTGAAGATCAGGCACGCGGCGGGACAGTAGATGCGGGTGTAGATGCGGACCTGCATCGCGATGATCGACCATGGCTGATACTCGACGATGACGGCGTGCGGCTTGGAATCACGCAGGCCCATATCCGTAGACAGCAACACGTACCTGTCCGATGACCTGCTGGTGAGCGCGGGGAACCCCCGCACGCGGTAGTGCTTCGGCCGTTGCGCACCGACCGACGTCCACCTGAAGCCGAGAGTGCGGTGCCGTCGCGCGGTGATCCAGGTCAGCTGGCAAAGCTTCCCCTGTGACTCCAGGTTCTTGGCGTACTCCGGCTCCAGGTAGGCATGACTGACGACGGTGCACCGCAGCTGGCCGATGTGAGCAGCCGTCGCAAGGAAGCGCCGAGTCTCCGAACGGCGAAACAGAACCTGCCAGGCGATCGAGCCGAGGATGCTCGTCGCCGCCTGGGCGAGGAGAACACTGAGCAGGCTCTGAGCCAGTACGGCGATGGCGCAGGTGACGAGCAGGCCGACGATGCTGATCCAGGTGCGCGTGCGCAAGGTGAGATCGGCCAGCCGCATCGCCCGCAGGGCGAGATAGGGCGCGATCGCGGTGCACTGGCTGGTCTTGTAGAGCCCCACCAGAGGGAGCAGCGGAATGACGCTGAACCACGCGGTGCCGAACACGGCTGAGCCGGCCGCGTTCGGCACCACCACCAGCACACCGGTCCAAAGCGCTCCGAGCGCACCCAAAACCACCGTTCCCCGCCGGACCAGAGCGCGCATGGACTCACACCGGACGGCCTTGGCGGCGAAGTCGACGAGGGCGACTACGCGGTAGGCGGAGACTGCCACATGGATGGGGTTGTAGATGGATTGGGCGAGGCGTAGGTAGCCCGCCGCCGCCAAGCCGATGACGCCGCCGCAGACGTACAGCACGATCTGCGACTGGCCGCGGGCGATGAAGCTCTCGAGCAAGAAGCGCCAGCCAAGATCCCTACTCGCGTGAAGCCACTGCCCGGCCGAGGAGAGCCGGGGAAGTGTGCGCAGGAGCACGCCGCCAAAGACGCCGGCCACGAACCCCGAGACGGCCCAGACGGCAACCAGGCCAATGACCGACGGCGTCTGCGCGACAGCCAGCCAGATGCTGCCCCCGGTGGCCAGCACGGCCCAGAGCCCGTCGCTGGCAAGGGCGATGTCGGGGCGCTTCAGTCCGAAGGAGACGTAGCGGACGGCGTCCTGGAGGAGCAACCCGGGTAGGCACAGAGCCAGCGCGACGAGCGCGCCGTTGTGCAGTCCGGCGTACGCCACGAGGACCACCGGCGTACCGATGGCCGCGCCGAGCAACAGCGCCGTCCCCAACGCTCCAGCGGCGCCGGCCAGGCGTTGTCCACCTTCTTCCTCTCCGCTCAGAACGACGTAGGGCTCGCCAACAAGCATCTGCCCGATCGCGCAAGCGGTCTGGTGCAGCGTCATGATGAGGACGAAGGCCCCCAACTGCTCGCCCGACACCGACCGAGCGACGATCAGAAGCAGGACGATGTTTGACAGGCTCGAGACGAGTTGGTCTGCCAGGGTCACCAGGCGGCGGCGTGAGCTCTTCGTCGGACTCAGCCGCATCCCGCCCCGTTTCATTGCGTGCGTCTCACCAGTCGGCCTGGAGTTTGCCTGATCGTCATCGCTCGGACACCTTATGGTGTGGGCAAGACCTCCGGTGGCCCGGTTTCGGCCTTTGCTACGAGGCGATGGGCGGTCTGGCCGCAGTTACCTTTCCGGTCAGCGCACCGAAGCCGATCCGGGTGCCGTCAAGGCCCGGGGCGGTGGCGCGCAGCGTCACCGTGTCCCCGTCCTCCAGGAACGTCCGGGTGACGCCGCCGTCGAGCGTCACCGGCTCCGTCCCACCCCAGGACAGCTCAAGGAACGATCCCCGCTGCTCCCTTTCCGGTCCGGACACGGTGCCCGAGGCGTAGAGGTCGCCGGTTCGCAGCGATGCCCCGTTGCCCGTCAGGTGCGCCAGCTGCTGACCTGGCGTCCAGTACATCGAGGCGAACGGTGGCCGGCTGACCACGGTGCCGTTCCAGTCCACCTCCATCGCCAGATCCAGCGCCCAGGGGTCGTCGTCGACGAGGTAGGCGAGCGGCGCGGGGTCCTGAACCGGGCCGGCGACCCGAGCGCCGGCGAGCGCCTCGAGCGGCACGACCCACGGGGAGACCGACGTGGCGAACGACTTGCCGAGGAACGGTCCCAGTGGCACGTACTCCCAGGCTTGGATGTCGCGAGCCGACCAGTCGTTTACCAGAACTACCCCGAAGACATGGTCGGCGAAGTCCACTGTGGACACTCGGTCGCCAAGCTGAGTGGGGACGCCGACGACGAACCCCACCTCCGCCTCGATGTCCAGTCGACGGGACGGCCCGTACGTCGGTGCCTCGTCGGCGGGCGCCTTGCGTTGACCGCAGGGCCGCACGATGTCCGTCCCGGACACCACGACGGTGCCCGCCCGGCCGTGGTACCCGACCGGCAGGTGAGTCCAGTTCGGCAACAGCGCCGGCGCGTCCGGCCGGAAGATCTGCCCGACGTTCGTGGCGTGGTCCTTGGAGGAATAGAAGTCGACATAGTCCGCGACCGCGAACGGCAGGCACATGCGGACCGCGTCCTGTCGCACGAGCAGCGGCTCGACATTGCCTCGGCAGGACTCGTCGGTCAGCAGCCTGCTGACCCGCTCGCGCACCCGTGTCCACTGTGGACGCCCGGAGGCCATGAAGTCGTTCAGCGTCGTCGTACGCAACGCCTGCGTCGGCTCGTCGAGCAGGCCGCGCTCGACGACGCCGGCGAGGTCGAGGATGTGCGCGCCGATCGCCACGCCGATCCGCCGGCCGTTCGGGCCGCGAAAGACGCCAAAAGGCAGATTCGTGACCGGGAAGTCGGAGCCGTCCGGTACCGGAACCCAGGTCACAGCAGGCCCAGCGCCGTCAGGTCGTGCACCGGCTCGAGGATGCTGCAGGTGCCGAATCCGACGAACGACGCCCGTGTTCGACGGGCGGCGTGATCGGTGATCTGCCGGTACGCCGACACCAGCTGCTCCCCGTCGCTTTCGCCGAGCAGGGCCGTGACGTGCTCGATTCCTTCGCCGAGCACCGCGGCATGCGTAGCCAGGGCGACGTTCAGGAAACCGTGGTGCTCGAATCCGGTGCCGGAGTCCCTGTGCCGTACGGCGTTGTGCAGCCCGGCCGTGCATTTGAACGGCACATCCCGTTCCGCGCACGCGGAGATGAAGGAGGCCACCTCATGCTCGTCGGGGAACATCGCCGCAGTTCCTCCGCCCGTGCGGAGCTTGGCTCCCCGCCCGGCGGCCGCCACTGCATCCAGAGCATCCAGCCAGTCACGTTGACGGGGGATCTCGATGAACGCCAGCAGCGGCGGGAGATCGCTCAGCGCGTCGGTCACCGCAGCTGACAGCCTCCGGTCACGGTCGACGGTGACCTCCACTGCCTCGACGTCCAGCCGATGGTCGCCGTGGACGCGGTCGAGCGCGCCGGTCAGTCCGGCCACCCCGGTGTCGGCGATGATTCCGAGGGCCAGCTGGTGCTCCTCAGGAAGGACCTCGATCAATTCATCGACCCGCGACGCGGGGCACAGAAAGCGGCCGACGACATCGGCGTACCGAGCCGCCTTGTGGTGCGGATGGGCGGCCAGCGCGTCGGGCATGGTGGCGTTGCCGGGTGGGAAAAGCGCAGCGTCGTCGACGATCGCGGTGAACAGCGCCGGCCCGGTTGACATGCGTCGGACGCTAGCGCACGGTGCAGAGATGCCTTACTACCGTCAGGTCGGAGACATTCCCCGCAAGCGGCACACGGCCTTTCGCAAGCCCGACGGCACGTTGTACGCCGAGGAGCTGATGGGCATCGAAGGGTTCTCCAACGATTCTGCGCTGCTCTACCACGAGGGCATGCCGACCGCGATCGTCGACAGCCAGATGTACGACGAGCCGCGCGTCACGGCCGGCCCCAACCACCCGTTGCTGCCCCGTCACTACAAGACCCACAAGCTCGATGCGGGTGGCGTCGACGCAGTGACCGGTCGCCAGCAGCTGATGGTCAACGGGGACGTGCGGATCGGATACGTCGCTGCGGACCGGCCTTCGCCGCTGTACCGCAACGCGACGGGTGACGAGTGCCTGTACGTCGAGAGCGGGTCAGCCGTCGTCGAGACGGTGTTCGGGGCGCTGGACGTCGGCACCGGCGACTACGTCGTGATCCCCACGTCCACGACGTACACCGTGGTTCCCACCGGCGACGAGGCCGTGCGGATGCTGACGATCGAGGCATTCGGGCACATCGGCCCACCGCGCCGCTACCTGTCCGCCAAGGGTCAGTTCCTGGAGCACTCGCCGTACTGCGAACGGGACCTGCGCGGCCCGACCCAGCCGCATGTCGTCGAGGGCGAGGACGTGGCGGTGCTGGTTCGGCACCGGCAGGGGATCAGCGAGCTGACCTACGCCCGGCATCCGTTCGACGTGGTCGGGTGGGACGGCTGCCTGTACCCGTATGTGTTCAACGTCGCCGACTTCGAGCCGATCACCGGCCGGGTGCACCAGCCGCCGCCGGTGCATCAGACGTTCGAGGGGCCGCGGTTCGTGATCTGCTCGTTCGTGCCGCGCAAGGTGGACTACCACCCGGACTCGATTCCGGTGCCGTACAACCACGCGAACGTCGACTCCGACGAGATGATGTTCTACTGCGGCGGCAACTACGAGGCCCGCAAGGGGGCGGGCATCGAGCTGGGGTCGATCTCGCTGCACCCGTCGGGGTTCACCCACGGTCCGCAGCCGGGTGCCGCCGAGGCGTCGATGGGGGCGGAGCGGTTCGACGAGCTGGCCGTCATGGTCGACACGTTCCGGCCGCTGGATCTCACCGATCACGCCCGGGCCTGCGAGGACACCGGCTATGCGTGGACGTGGGCCGGCCGGCGGTCCGGCTAGCGAGCCGACCATCCTCCCAGGGTGCTTTTACGGCGAGAGGCCGGAATTGCCTGACAGCGAGCAGCTGGCACACGTGCGCTGGCTCGGCGGCGGAAGCGGTGCTGGCAAGTCGACGATCGCTCGCCTGATTGCTGCCGCGCATGGCGTTCGGGTGTTCAGCACTGACGACAGCATCGCGGACCACGCACGCCGGTCCACCCCCGCAGAGCTCCCCTTGCTGCACAAGTTCATTGCGATGGACATGGACGAGCGATGGGTGAACCGGTCGCCGTCGGTCATGTTCGAGACCTTCCATGGCTTCCACGGCGAAGGCTTCGAGTTGATCATCGAGGACCTGCTCGAGTTGCCGGACGATCCTCCGATCCTGGTTGAAGGCTTCCGGCTGTTACCTCGGCTTGTCGCGCCGCTGTTGAGCCGGCCCGACCAAGCCGTCTGGCTGGTGCCGACCCCGGAATTCCGTCGAGGGGCCTTTGAGGCACGCGGGTTCACCTGGGAGATCCCGAATAGGACCCGCGATCCGGAGCGGGCACTGGCGAACCTGCTTGCTCGCGATGCACTCTTCACGGCCGAGCTGGCCAGCGAAGCGGCGGCCTGGCGACTGCCGGTGATCCGGGTCGACATCGAGCACAGCCTGGAGCACACATGGGAGCTCGTCGCCCGAGCGCTCGGCCTGCCCGCGCCGAACTGACCGTTGATCGCAGCGACTCTTCGCCGGTGGCGACTACATCTGCGGTACATTGTCATAGCCGAGGAGGGGGCGTCATGACTGCGTCACGAGCCACGTCGTACCGGCTGGATCCGCGGGTAAAGGATCGGCTGAGCCGTCGAGCGGCCGAGGAAGGGATTTCCGAGCGGGCATTGCTCGAGCGTCTGGTCACCGAGGGGCTGGACACCCTCCGCTATCCCGGAGTCGTCTATCGGGACGGGCCGACCGGGCGTCGAGCCGCGCTGGCCGTGGGTCCGGACGTGTGGGAAGTCGCCTCAGCGCTGCGGTACACCGACGGTTCGCCCGAGCAGCGGGTGGCTCAGCTGGCCGAGCAGTTCGGGTTGAATCCCCGGCATATCCGGCTGGCTGTCGACTTCGCGGCGGGCCAGCGGGCGCGGATCGACGGTGAGGTCGCTGCGAACGACGCCGCGGCGGAGCAGGTTCGCGTGCTCGCCGAACAGCGCGCGGCGCTCATGGCCGGTTGAGGCTTGCGATTCCTCATCGACGAGATGTTTCCCCCCGCCAGCTGTGCCGATCTGAGGGAGCGCGGCCACGATGCCGTGCACGTCAGGGACTGCGGGCTGGACGCCAGCTCCGATCGGGCCGTTGCCACGGCTGCGGCCGAGCAGCGGCGGGTCCTCGTCACCGAGAACGTCAAGGACTTCGCCCACGTGCGTGACCTCGTGATCCTCTGTGTGCTCAAGGCGCGCCTGCGCGGCGGCGGCTTGAGCCGACGACTGGCTGAACTGATCGACGACTGGGCACGCGGCAACCCCGAGCCGTATGTGGGACTGCACTGGCCAGCGGGTCCGTCAGCCACCGGCGGGTGACGGGTCGCATCGACACGGCTAAATTCGGCTGGTCGCCAGCCGGTTGTCCCCAGTGAGGGCCGCGCCGACGCCGAGGCCGATGTAGACCGGCCCGGTCAGGTAACGCTCGCGGCCGAGCAGCTTCGGGCGGTCGCGCAGCCAGCCGCCGGCGCCGGCGGCGGCCAGGGCGTAGAGCGAATTGATGACGACTCCGAGCATGCTCAAGACCGCACCGAGCACAATAATCTGGATCCAGGCGGGCCGCGTGCCGGGTCGACGAACTGCGGCACGAACGCCAGAAAGAACAGGGCCACCTTGGGATTGAGGACCTGGACGACCATTGCCTGCCGGTAGGTCTGCCACCGCGACAGCCTTGGGCCGGTAGCTACCTGCTGTCCGCCGTCGCGGTGGCGCAGGGCGCGGATCCCCAGATAAATCAGGTAGGCAGCGCCCAGGTACTTCACCACCGCGAACGCAGTCGCCGAGGACGCGAGCAGCGCCGACAGCCCGATCGCAGCGGCGGACACGTGGACCAGCGTGCCGGTCTCCACCCCGAGACCTGAGATCAGCCCGGTCGTCCGGCCCTCGGCGATGCTGCGGGTCATGATGAAGAGCAGGTTCGGCCCCGGAACCGCGATCAGGATGACGGCTGCGGCTGCGAAAACCAGCAGTGTGGAGATCTCGGGCACGGCCGATCCTAGGCCCGCCGGACGGGCTGGTCGACCAGGGCGCCCGCCTCGCCGTAGACGAACGACGTCATGCTCGCGAGGAAGTCCGACGGAAAGCCGACCTCGAAGCCGGTGGCCGCCTCCAGCCGGTCCGCGGCCTCCGGCGACAGGTGGACATCGAGGGCGCCGAGATTGTCCTTGAGCTGGCTCAGCATGCGGACGCCGAGGATGGGATGAACCGCCTCTCGTTCCGCATCGCGCTTGAGCAGGTTGTACGGCGCCTGCACGGCGACGAACGGCGCCCAGCCATGCCAGTCGGCGAGGGTGTTGGCCCGGGCGAGAACCCAGGCGGGGGTGTCGCTGACGCCGACGGCCAGCACCTTCCCTGCGCGCACCGCATCGTCGAGTGCGCGCATGGTCTCCTCGATCGGCGTACAGGCATCCCAGATGTGCACGTAGTAGAGGTCGATGTAGCCGGTGCGCAGCCGCCGTAGGCTCGTTTCCAGGGACAGCCGCAGGTTCTTCCGATGATTGCCCGCCGCGTTGGGATCGCTGCGGTCGCGGGACGCCGAGTACTTGGTCGCCACGACGAAGGTGTCCCGACGGGCGTCGAGCAGTTCGCCGAGGATCGTCTCGCTCTCCCCGTCGCGGTAGTTGATGGCGTTGTCGACGACGTTGCCACCAGCGGCGGCGTAGGCATCGACGATGCGGCGGGCTTCCCGCCGGTCCGCACCGTGGGCGAAACCGCCTACTGTGAATCAGGATTCGAGAAGTCGATGAGGAGCTTGGGATGACTGCGCTGCTGGTGTTCGTCGGTCTCGGCCTGCTGGCGTACGGCGGGTACTCGGTGGCGGTGCTGCCCACGAAGCCGCTTGGGCGCGGCGACAGCCGCCGGGCCACTCGACTCTGGGCCACCGGCATCCTGATCGCCGTGGCCGGAGCGCTGGCCCTGGTGCTCGGCGTGTCCGACTCGTTGCTCGGCGGCATCATCGGATTCATCGTCTTCGGCGGCGTCATCGCCGGCGCGAGCGCATTGCAGTGGCGGCGGATGCTGGCGCAGGTAGCCGGTCGGTGACACCGGCGGTCCAGGTCCAGGACCTGGTCAAGCGCTACCCGAAGCGACCGGTCAACGCCGTCGACGGCATCTCCTTCACCGTCGGCGCTGGTGAGATCTTCGGCCTGCTCGGGCCGAACGGCGCGGGCAAGACGACGACGATCGGCGTACTCACCACCCGGGTCAAGGCAACCTCCGGAACCGCGACCGTCGCCGGGATCGACGTCGGGTCGCATCCGGTCGCGGCGCGGGCACGGCTGGCCGTCGTACCGCAACGGGTGAATCTGGACCGGGCGCTGACGGCGCGGCAGAACCTGGTCTTCCACGCCGCCTATCACGGCGTGCCGGTCGCAGAACGCAACCGGCGGGCCGACGCGGTTCTGGAACAGTTCGGGCTGGCGGATCGAGCGAAGGACAAGGTCGACTTCTACTCCGGCGGCATGGGCCAACGGCTGCTGATCGCGCGCGCGATGATGCACGCTCCCGAGGTGCTCTTCCTGGACGAGCCGAGTACCGGCCTCGATCCGCAGGCCCGGCTGTTCGTGTGGGACCGGATCCGGGAGATGCGCGCGGCCGGGGTCACGATCGTGCTCACCACTCACGACATGGACGAGGCGTCGACCCTGGCAGACCGGGTCGGCATCATGGATCACGGCACCGTCCTGGCTCTGGACACTCCCGAGGCGCTGACCCGATCCCTGCCCGGCAGTACGACGCTGGATCTCAGCATCACCTACGGCGCCCTCGACGATGCCGAGGCGATCATCAAGGAACTGTCCTCCGTCGCCGGCGTGGAGCAGGTCGAGACCGTCACGTCCGCACCACCGGTGGCAGCCACCGAGCTGCGGGTCAGGCTGTATCTGAGCGCAGAGGCGGCCGCGTTCATCGCGCCGGTCACCGCGCTGCTGCTCACCCGCGGTGCGCGGCTCACCGCGATCAGCCTCGGGGAGCCCAGTCTGGAGGACGTCTTCATCAGCCTGACCGGAAGGGATCTGCGATGACGCAGGCGCCGACACGCGCCTTTGCCGCGCTGCTGTGGCGTGATGTGTTCGTGACGGGCCGCGAACTGGTCGCGTTCCTCGCGCAGGTGATCCTGCAGCCGCTGTTCCTGCTGTTCGTGTTCGGCAAGGTGCTCGGCGACCTCGGCTACACGCAGGGCAACTTCGAGCAGGTGCTGCTGCCCGGCGTGATCGCGTTCACCGCATTCCTCACTGCCCTGCAGAACGTCGCTTTCCCGCTGGTCATCGACTTCTCCTACACAAAGGAGATCGAGGACCGGCTGATGGCGCCGCTGCCGACATCGATGGTCGCGGTCGAGAAGATCGTGTTCGCGACCCTGCGCGCCCTCGTGGCCGCGGTCTTGATGTTCCCTCTGGGCTACTGGGTCCTGGGTGAGGTGTCGATCACGTGGTCCGCGGTACCAGCCGTGGCGATGTTCCTGCTTCTCGGGTCGCTCGTCGGCGCCGCGGTGGGACTCACGCTGGGCACCCTGGTCACCGCGTCGAAGATCAACCTGGTGTTCGCGATCGTGTTGACGCCGCTGCTATTCACCGGCAGCACCCAGTTTCCGTGGGCTGCGCTGGACGACCTGCGCTGGTTCCAGGTGATCTGCGCGGTCAACCCGCTCACCTACGTCAGCGAGGGGATGCGGGCGGAGATGCTGCCCTCGCTGGAGCACATCCCGGTCTGGGTGAGCGCCGTGGCGTTGCTGGGCTTCCTCGCCGTGTTCCTGGCTGTCGGCGTCCGCGGCTTCCTACGCCGCGCGATCGACTGATCGGCCTCGATTGGACCGGCGGTGCCGGTCGCCGGGTGTCTGGTACCCGATCCGGCGGGCGTGTCCCAGCACGCTCAACACCATGAACGCCAGCGGCCAGGCCGGCCAGAAGAATGCGGCGTCGGACAACACCCAGACGGTGATCAGCAGCGCCGCCACGACGCTCACCGTCGTCGCATGCCGGATCAGGCCGGCGCGGGCCGCGCTGCGTGCCTCGGCGGTGTTCTCCAGCAGCGAGCGGCCATCGTCGGGCAGGTCAGCCGTCAGCGGCGACAGCTCCGAGCGGAAGCGCGAAGCGTAGAGCGCGGCCAGCCGCTCGTCGGCCTCGCTCAGGCTGAGCATCCCCTCGCCGGCGGCTGCGCGGAGCATCCGGGCCACGTGCTCCCGGTCGACATCGGAGGCCCGGATACCGGCGTCGCGCTCAGCGACTGCGACCAGGCGGGCGGGTGGTTCACTGCGGTACGGCGACATCTCGGTCATGTCTGTGAGCCTGCCGCTGCCGGGCCGCGTTGACATCGGCCGAGTGGCGACATCCGCACCCGTCACCTGACGTACTGGGAGTACGTCGAGCGACGTACGGGAGTCACGGGGTGATCAGCATGGTGATGTCACCGTGCGCGGCCGCCAGCCCGCGATCAAACGTGGCCAATCGGCCGTCACGTGAGCGCGCCAGTGCAGCGAGGTAGGCATCGGTGACCTGCCGGTGCCCGACGATCCCGGCGAGGGGGACGCCCTCATAGCCGAGGTCGTCGACCCAGAAGTCATGACGAGGGTTGCGCAACAGGGCTGACAATGACCGCTTGGCCGACTCAGCGCTGCCGCCAGCCCGCAGCCACGCGCGGAGCAGTGTTCCCTGAGTGATCGGGCAGGTGGCAAAGCGATGGTCGCTGCTGACCAACCACTGCCGAGCCGTCTCCCGATGCACGTGTCCGTCCACGCTCAACGCGATGAGGACGTTGCCGTCAAGCAGGATGGTCGGTTGAGCTGTGCTCACGCATCGTCCTCGAGCGCCCGCACACTCTCGCTCGTGACGGGTCCGGTTCCGTGCAGCACGAGGAAGCCCGTCAGCGGATCGGTCTCGACGCGGAGGCTGGCATCCCTGCTGAGACCCCGCCGCAGCAGGTCGGCCACGGTCTCGCTCAGCGTCTGGGATCTGTCCCGCGCGATGGACCGGGCTATTTCGTGCAGGTCCTCGGGGAGGTCGATGGTCGTACGCATGTCACGAGCTTACATCTGTGCATCACGATGCAGCCGCGTCGATGACAACGCGCCGTGATGCGGCTGAGCAACCGGTGCGCTGGTCGGAGCGGTCGTGATCATCACCGGCTCAGCCCCAGGCAGGTAGCTGCGGCAGGCCGGGACCGCCACGGCCGAACAGCCAGGCCAGCAGATCCGCCGCCGGTAGGTCGGGCACCGTAACGTCCGGGGCTCGGTCGCCCAGCCGCGGCAGCTCGCGATCGAGGTGGAAGTCCACGAACTCCGCCGGCCAGTCGGCTGCGGCGTATCCCCGGTCCAGGTCGACCCGGTGGATCTCGATCTCCCGCCAGCGCGAGACGGGACCGCGGGTGACGGGCCACCGCCCGGACTGCCACCGCAGCGTCCCGTCCCAGTCGGGCATCGCGCGGTACGCTGCCAGGCACCTCGCGCCGCTGTCCCGCACAAGCTCGACGAGCGCCGCCGGCGGCCGAGCTGACTGGGCGTCGATCTCGGCCTCCCGCCGCGTCGGTGATCCGCCGTACTGCCTGACGTCCTCGCCGCGTGCGTATCCCTCGAACATCGCCGCCATGGCGGTGGCGTTGCCGGCGATGTGCGCGAGCACGTGCGCACGCGACCAGCCCGGCAGCGCGGAAGGCTGCCGCGCCTGCGTCTCGGTCAGCGAGCGGAGCGAATCATCCAGCCGGTCTTGGCCGTCGGCCACCCGGCTCACCAGCCATGCCGGGTCGGGCTGCGTCGGCACCTCAGCCGCGGTTGGACATCGTGTAGCGCAGCTTGGTCATCATGTACTCCGCCTGCGGCACGATCCCGCTGGCCTCGAATAGCTCGCCCACCCGCTCGACGAACTGATCGGCGTCCCAGCGCTGGCCGCCGTTCTCGATCACCGCGACCGACGTGAACGGCTGGTAGATCTCCACCACGTCACCCTGTACGCCGAACACCTTGCCGCTGATGTGCGCCGCCGCGTCGGAGCACAGGAACGCCACGAACGGCGCCACGTTGTCCGGGTGCCAGAAGTCGAACTCACCCTCGCCCTGGGCGATCTCGCCGTACGCCGACTCCGTCATCGCGGTGCGCGCGGCCGGGGCGATGGCGTTGGACGTGACGCCGTACTTCATCATCTCTTGGGCGAGGATCGTGGAGAACGCGGCGATGCCGGCCTTGGCCGCCCCGTAGTTGGCCTGGCCGAAGTTGCCGAGGATGCCCGAAGTCGACGCGGTGTGGACGATGTGCCCCGGCCGGTGGGTCGACTTCCAGTAGCCGCAGGCCGCGTGGGTGGCCGTGTAGTGACCGCGCAGGTGCACCCTGATGACGGCGTCCCACTCCTCGGGAGTCATGTTTGCCAGCGTCCGGTCGCGCAGGATGCCCGCGTTGTTGACCAGCGCGTCCAGCTGCCCGAACTGCGAGACGGCCGCTTCGACCAGCCGGTCGCCCACCTCGACCTCGCTGACGTCACCGGCCACCAGCACTGCCTGCCCGCCGCCGGCCGCGATCTCCTCGACGACCCCTTGACCGGTCGCCTCGTCGTACTCGTTGAGTACGACGGCCGCACCCTGCCGGGCGAGTTCCAGCGCCTCGCCCCGGCCCAGACCGCGACCGGCACCGGTCACGATGACTACCCGGTCGCTAAGAAGTCCCATGACGGGAGAACCTAGCCGGTCTAGGTTGGC
>JACCTY010000010.1 GCA_013812145.1 Geodermatophilaceae bacterium
GGCTGGGCCCGGCGCTGCTCCCGACCTGCGCGGTGCTCGCCGCCGGTGCGTTCGCACCCGTGGCGCTGTTCACCGAATCGGCCAAGGAACTCGGCCGGATCACCGCCGGGTCCGCCCGGGTCCACGACCTGCTGAACCGCCCGCCGCTGGTGAGCGACGAGGGCGACGAGTCGGTGCCGACGATCCCCCCGCGGGTCCGGTTCGCCGACGTGTCGTTCCGCTACGAGCCCGGCTTGCCGGATGCGCTGCGGGCCGCGAGCTTCACCATCGAGCCGGGCGAGACCGTGGCGCTGGTCGGCGCCAGCGGCGCCGGCAAGTCCACGTGCGCGGCCCTGCTGCTGCGGCTGTACGACGTCGGTGGCGGCAGTGTGAGCATCGACGGCGTCGACGTGCGGGCGCTTCCGGTGTCTGAGCTGCGCCGGCTGGTGAGCCTGGTGCCGCAGGACGTCTACCTGTTCTCCCGATCCGTCCGGGACAACCTGACCCTCGCCCGGCCGGACGCCGACGACGCGAGCGTGCAGGCCGCCGCCGATGCCGCGATCGTGACCGAGTTCGTGGCGTCGATGCCCGACGGCTTCCAGACCCGCGTCGGCGAGCGTGGCGTGCGGCTGTCGGGGGGCCAGCGGCAGCGGCTGGCGGTTGGCCGCGCACTCGTGCAGGACACGCCGGTCCTGGTCTTCGACGAGGCGACTTCCAGCTTGGACGCCGAGAGCGAGGCGGCGATGCGTACGGCGATCGCGGCGGCCACCCGCGGCCGTACGACGCTGGTGATCGCGCACCAGCTGTCCACGATCCGAGCCGCCGACCGGCTCGTCGTCCTCGACCACGGCGAGGTCGTCGAGACCAGCACGTTCGACCAGTTGCTCACCGAGCGCGGCCACTTCGCCGCGCTGGTCGCGGCCGGCTTCGGTGGGCCGGACCGGTGAAGCGCCTCACCCGGCAACGTCAGAAACGGGGCGTCGGACATGACGCCTTGGGTCTGCCGTCAACGCGATTGCCGGGCGGCGGCCAGCTCCCGCAACCGGCGGAAGAGCGCGACGATCTCGCCGTCGGCGAAGCCCAGGACCTGGCGGCCAACACTCAGCTCGATCCGGGTCCGATCCGGAGCCGCTGTCGCCCATCGCCGGTCGAACAGCCAGACGTCGTCCTCCGCCGCGAGCTGGCTGCGTGCGCGGTCCAGCGCTTCCGGCGACCGGTCGACGACGACGTTGAAGGTCGGCGTCTGCGGCGGATCGGGGAGTACCTCGATGCCGGGCTCTACGGCGAGCTCGGCGGCCAGGGCGACTGCCTGCTGGAGGCGGCTGGCCATCGCGGGCAGCTCGTGCTCCAGACCGTGCAGGGCGTCGACGGCATACGGCCACATCGCGAACATCAGCCCCCCGTGCCGGGTCCGCCACAGCCGCGCTTCCTCGACAATGTCGGCCGGCCCGGCCAGGACACAGCCGCCGATGCCGCCGAGACCTTTGTAGAACGAGACGTACACGGTGTCGAACAGGGCGGCGATCTCGGCATGCGGCCGGTCGTAGAACGGCTGGGCCTCCCACAGTCGCGCCCCGTCCAGGTGTACGGCGGCGCCCCGCTCTCGAGCCCACGTCGTCTGGGCCACCAGCTCGGGCCAGGTCGGAAGTTGCGCGCCGATCATCCGCTGCGGCAGTTCGAGGACGAGCGCCGCGACCGGCTCGGTTATGGCCGCCAGGTCGGCAAGCTCGACCAGCCGGTTCTCCGAACCGACCGGACGGCCGCGCAAGGCATGCAGATGCTCGAACGCACGCTCCTCGTTGCGCTCCAGATGGCACAGCGGGTGGAACACGACAGTCCGGGACTCGCGTCGGTCGGCATGGATGCGCAAGGCGATCTGCTGGGCCATCGTGCCGGTCGGCATGAACACGGCGGCGGGCTTGTCGAGCAGCCGTGCGACCTTGTCTTCGACGGCTCGCACCGCCCCGCCGTCGCCGTACACGTCCGCCTGGATCGAGATCGCGACCCAGCGTTCGACCGCTGTCCGCGGCGCTCGATGCTGGGGGCCGTACAACGACAGGCTGCGAGCGCAGGTCGCCCAGAGGTCGGGTTCGGTCATCCCTTGTCCTCAGTCTCGGTTGACAGTCGGGGTCTAGCCTTGCAGGGAACGGATGGGGCGCCGGACAACGGAAGTGGTCGAGGGCCGATGCACGAGTTGTCGATCACCGAGAGCCTCGTCTCGGCGATCCTGGAGCGGGTCGACGGCCGGGTCCAGACCGTGACTCTGGTGATCGGGCGGCTGTCCGGTCTGGTTCCCGAATCGGTCAGATTCTGCTTCGACATCTGCACCCAAGGCACCCGGCTCGAGGGGGCAGCCCTGGACATCATCGAGCTTCCGGGCCGGGCGCGGTGTCTGGCCTGCGACCAGGAGTTCGAACTGCCCGATGCGATCCCGTTGTGTGCCTGCGGCAGCGCGAACCTGGAGATCATCAGCGGTCAGGAACTCAGGATCAAACACGTTGAGGTGGCGGTCTGATATGTGCAGCACCTGCGGTTGTAGCGGAGACGGCGAGCCGGTGGTGACGGACCTGTCCGACGGTGGCAAGCACTCGCACGACCACGAGCACGGGCCGGGGCACAGTCACGGGCACGATCACGGGCCGGGGCACAGCCACGACCACGACCACGACCACGACCACGATCACGATCACGATCACGATCACGATCACGCGACGACGGTGACGCATCAGCCAAGCACCCGGCTGGTCGACCTGGAAGTCGAGGTGCTGGCGAAGAACGACCTGTTGGCCGCCCGCAACCGGGGCTGGTTCGAGGGCCGGGGCATCCTGGCGTTGAACCTGATGAGTTCACCCGGCGCCGGCAAGACGAGCCTGCTGGAGCGCACGATCCGCGACCTGTCGTCGGAGCTGTCGTTGTCGGTGATCGAGGGCGACCAGGAGACGGTGCTGGATGCCGAGCGAATCCGGGCCACCGGCTGCCGGGTGGTCCAGATCAACACCGGCAGCGGCTGTCACCTCGACGCGGACATGTTGGCACGCGGGCTACGAACGCTCGACCCACCAGCGCAGTCCGTCGTGTTCATCGAGAACGTCGGGAATCTGGTCTGTCCCGCGCTGTTCGACCTCGGCGAAGCCAGCAAGGTCGTGATCATGTCGGTGACCGAAGGCGACGACAAGCCGCTGAAGTATCCACACATGTTCCGCGCCGCCGACGTACTGCTGCTCAACAAGCTGGATCTGCTTCCCTATGTGAACTTCGACGTGGAACGCTGCATCGGCTACGCCAAGCAGATCAACCCCGACATCGAGGTCCTCACCATGTCGGTGACCCGCGGCGACGACCTCGAGCGCTGGTACGACTGGCTGCGCCGGCAAGTGACGGCGGCCTGATTTGGAGTTCGCTGACCTGCTCTGCCGGCGCCGAATGGTGCGCCACTACCGGACTGATCCGGTCCCGTCGGACATCGTGCAGCGGATCGTGCGAGTCGTGCGCCGCGCGCCCAGCGCCGGGTTCAGCCAGGGACACCGCGTCGTGGTGGTCACCGAGCCCGACCTGCGCCAGCGGATCGCGGATCTGGGCGAGAGCTGGTACCTGGAGCGCGGATACGAGCCGTGGCTCTCGCAGGCCCCGGTGCACCTGATTCTCGGCATCCGGGAGGCCTCTTACCACGAGCGCTACCAGGAACCGGACAAGCTGGAGGGCCAGGCCGCTGAGATTTCTGGCCCATACCTTTCTGGTGGTTCGACGCCGGCGCCCTCTGCATGCTGCTTCAGCTGGCTGCCATCAATGAAGGGTCTTGGGCCCGAGTGCCCACACGGCATACGCGCGCTCCATCTCGGTGAGATGGCGCACCAGTCCGAGCAAGGAAAGCGGCGACGGCGGCACGGACCTGGTGACCATCTGGGTGGCGTCGAGGCTGGCGCACTTGGCCTCGAGCGCGTTGCGGTGGAAGGCTAGCCAGCCTGTCAGATGCTGCGCTCATCGCCGTCCGGCGGTTCCGGGACGCGTTCCATACGGGCCATCCTGCCGTCAATGCGTGCGGCGCGGCCTCGCGCCCGGCCAGGATCAGGCCGAGGCGGTCTCCTCCTTGTCCCCTGGAGGTCCGACAACCATCGACCGGTAGCTCGATGATGTCCATGAACTCCTTGTGCTCCTGCTTCGGCACACCCACGTGGAACAGGGTCGCCGCAATCTCGGTGGTCACGATGTCGAACTCGAAATCGCTCACGTACAGGTGCGCGTGCGACTCC
>JACCTY010000080.1 GCA_013812145.1 Geodermatophilaceae bacterium
TCACGTTGCAGATGACCACGATCTTCAGCTTCGCCAAGCCCTCGTCCTACATCAGCATGGAGGCGTCCGACGCCGTCACGGCAGCACTTGACAACGCAACCTTCGCCCCGGCGATCGGGGACCTGCCGGTGGGCCGGGACGACAGCGCGTTCAGCCCGATCGAGCGACTGTTCCCCATCGCCAACGGCCCCACCGGCAAGGACAACCCCCAGCGGCAAGGCCTCAACAGCGCGGTCCTCCGTGAAGGCGATCCGCTGCACGTGATCGGCGGAATCCCGACGGTCTCCAACGACTACAGCCCTGCTTGGGACTTGAACCTCGGGTACTGGACCCAGGACGCCATTGACAAGGGGTACCGGGCCCGCATCATCGACGAGTTCCAGTACCTGGATCTGGTCCGGGGCGGATTCATCACCGGACCGGACGGCGCGCCGTTCGGCTCGACCGGGATCGTTGTCAATTGCCCGATCGTGATCCGCTTCCTCTAGCCGCGACGCAGCCGGGCCGGCGGACTGACCCCGCCGGCCCGGGTCGCAGTGCGCCGCTCATCGCTAGAGTCGCTGCCCAGGGGGCGACCGCGCCGAACGCACAGGTCAGGGACACATGGCGAAAGTTGAGAACAACGCTGGTGCGAGCGTCGGCCGGCTGATCCTGGTCCGCCACGGCGAGACCGAGTGGAGCCGCACGGCAAGGCACACCGGTCGCACCGACATCCCGTTGACCGAGCACGGTGAGCGGCAGGCACAGGCACTGACCAAGCAGCTCCACCGGTGGTCCTTCGCACGGGTGGTGGTCAGTCCCCGTGCGCGATCCCTGCGCACCGCCGAGCTGGCGGGTTTGATCGGATTCACCGTCGACGACGACCTCGCCGAGTGGGACTACGGGGACTACGAGGGACTCACCCGCGACCAGATCCGCGGGAACGATCCACAGTGGACGATCTGGACCGGTACGACGCCCGGTGGCGAGACGATCGAGCAGGTTTCGGCCCGGGCCGAGCGGGTCATCCGGCGGCTCGGGCCGGACCTCGCCGACGGTGACGTCCTGGTCGTCTCCCACGGTCACTTCGGTCGGGTGCTCGCGACCACGTGGTTGCGGTTTCCGATCACCGCCGCCGCCGCTTTGCACATGGAACCGGCTGCCGCCTGCGTGCTCGGCGATGATCGCGGCCAGCCGGTGATCGAGCAGTGGAACCTGCCGAACCCGGCGAACGAGCAGTGACGCTGAGACCGGACCGGGCCGGCTGGCCGTTCATCGGCGCATTCGCCGTTCCGGCCGCGCTGTTGGCCGCATGCGGGTGCCGGCGCGGGGCACTCACGTTCAGCGCGCTCACTGGCTACATGGCGCTGTTCTTCCGCGACCCCGACCGTCCCTGCGACACACACTGCACGGACGCGGACACCGTCATCGCGCCGGCCGACGGTGTGGTTGTGGTGGCCGGTGACCCCGAGCCCGGCGTACCACCGCCAGGTGACTGGCGGCAGGTGAGCATCTTCCTCAGCCCGGTCGACGTACACATGAATCGTTCGCCGTACGGCGGCCTCGTGACCCACACCGAGCACCGGCCGGGCCGGTTTCTGGCCGCCTTTTCCCGAGCGGCGGCGGCCGAGAACGAGCGGACGGAGATCTGGCTGTCCGGCGCGGCCGACCGCACCATCGTCTTCCGGCAGGTAGTCGGCGTCCTGGCTCGCCGGATCGTGTTGCGCGTCTCCCCCGGTGAGACGCTGCGCGCCGGTCAGCGGGTTGGGCTGATGAAGTTCGGCTCTCGGATGGACGTGTTCGTGCCGCCAGACTGTACGGTCGTTATCGACAGAGGTGATCGCGTTCGCGGGGGCGAGACCGTCATCGCCCGGTGGTAGCGGCCCCGTTGGGGCGGCAGGGGTAGCGAATGCGACGAGGAACCGGCTCATCGCGATCCTCCGTCGCTCGGGCCGGTCACCGCGGGATGCGCAACGCCTCGGTGGGGTTGGCCCGGGACTCTCGTCGACGAGCCCTGGTGGCGCTGCCCAGCCTCTTCACGCTGCTGAACATGCTGTGTGGCTTCGCCTGCATCCTGGTTTCGATCAGCGGCGACTACCCGCTCGGTGCGGTCCTGGTCGGCTGCGCGATCGTCCTCGACATCGCCGATGGCGCAGTGGCTCGCCTGGTCGGCAGCGTGACCCCGTTCGGTCTGCAGTTCGACTCCCTCGCGGACCTGGTGTCCTTCGGCGTGGCCCCGGCGGTCCTCGCCTTTGCCTGGGCGATGTCGGACATCGACCCACTCGGGTGGGTGGTCTGCTTCGTCTGGCTGGCCGCGGCGGCGACCCGGCTCGCGCGCTTCAACGCCACGATCGACCCCAGAGCCGACAAGCGATTCTTCATCGGGCTGCCCAGTCCCGGTGCCGCGGGCGTCGTCATCGCCTCGGTCTTCGCGTTCAACGCGCCGCTCTCGCCGGAGTACCGGATGTGGTCTCTGCTCGTGCTCCTCGTCCCGGCGGTGCTGATGGTCACGTCCATCAAGTTCCGCTCGTTCCGCTCGCTGGTCAGCCCGCACGGGAGGCCTTACCCGCTGATCGGCTTCCTCCTGGCACTCGCCGTCGGCTTCGCCACATTCCCGGCGATCACCGGCTGCGTGCTTGCCTACGGCTACGTCGCGCTGCCCGTGTTGTCCCGGCTCGGTCAGCCGGTGACCCGGTTGCGGCCCAGCCACGCCGTATGATCCGCCCCGTCGCCGAGGCCGATCTGACGGACATCCTTGAGATGGTCGTCGAACTCGCCACCTATGAGCGAGCGCCGGAGCTGGCGGTGATGACCCGCGAACAGCTTCACGCGGCCCTGTTCGGTGCTGATCCGAAGCTATTCGGTCACGTTGCTCTCAGCGACGGGCGGCCGGTCGGCTTCGCGCTGTGGTTCCTGAACTTCTCGACCTGGACCGGGACGCATGGCATCTACCTCGAGGACCTGTACGTCCGGCCCACCGCGCGCGGCAGCGGCCTCGGCCGCGCCCTGCTGCAGGAGCTGTCGCGGGTCTGCGTCGAGCGTGGCTACTCCCGGCTGGACTGGTCGGTCCTGGACTGGAACGACCCGGCGATCGACTTCTACCGAGCCGCGGGCGCCCGGCCCATGGACGAGTGGACCGTCTGGCGGCTCACCGGCGATGCACTCGCAGCCCTGGCCGCCGCCCGATGACCGCGGCAGCGGACGTTCTTCAGGCGCGATTGCCGCGGGGCGCCGCGGTCCTTGAGATCGGCTGCGGTAGCCAGCCGGCCAGGTTCGTCACGATCGGGCTCGACTGTGATCACGCCGCGGTGAGGTCGGCGGCGACTCGGATTCCCTGCGTCACCGGCGACGCCGGAAGCCTTCCCTTCAGCGACCGGTGCTTCGACGCGATCCTCGCCCGCGGCGTGCTGCACCACCTCGCGGATCCCGCCATCGTCCTCGCCGAGGCTCGACGCGTGCTTCGCTCTGGCGGGCGGCTCATCGTCCTTGACGCAGCGCCCATGCCAGCTGTGGAGTTCGCGGACATGAACCGTCAGCTCAGGACCGCCGGCGTCGCACCTGAGCCACTGAATGGCATCGCGCCGGATCGCCTGAACCAGCTGGCCCAGTCGGCGGGGTGCGCAGTGGTCGAAAAGGCGGGGGCTGGCCGATGGACCCATGCGACCCCGCCGTACACCGATCACGAGTTCACCAGTCCCGCCTGGATCCACACCCTGACCTGGCCCTGAGCCTGGTCACCGGTCCAAAAAAGCCAGCCGCGCCTCCGGCGTCAGCAGCAGACACACCTCGGCGGCGACCAGGGCCAGGATCGGTACGCCGTACAGCGGCAACTGCGCGGTGACGGCAAGGGTGTACCCCACGGGAACGAGCAGGACCTGCGCCACGACGACCGGCGCCCTGGCCCAGCGCTCCACCCGGGCGATCCCCAGGCCGGTACGCAGCAGCAGCAGCCCGGCGGCCAGCAGGATGAACGCGCCGAACAGCGCCCGGCCGTAGCTCTCGGGCGGCTCCAGCGCGGTCGCCACACCGAGGGCCGCTGCGGCCAGCAGCACTCCGGCACCCTCCACCACGGCGAGCAGGCCGGCCAGCCGAACCGCCCGCGGCACGCCGCTCTGCTCGGGCACGAGGGCGACGATACCGCCGGTAGGGTGAGCCGCATGCGTGCCCTGCTCGTCGTCAACACCGCCGCAACGGAGACGACGAGCAAGACCCGCGACGTGATCGCCCGGGCCCTGGCCAGCGATCTCAAGGTGGACGTGGCCGAGACCACGCATCGCGGGCACGCCGCCGAACTCGGCACACAGGCCCTGCGGGACGGCGTTCAGCTGGTCGTCGCTCTCGGCGGGGACGGCACCGTCAACGAGGTGGTCAACGGGCTGCTGGTGGACGGCCCCAACCCGCACGTTCCAGCGCTGGCCGTCGTTCCGGGCGGCTCGACGAACGTGTTCAGCCGAGCACTCGGACAGTCCCGCGACCCGGTAGAGGCGACCGCGGAGATCCTCGAAGCGCTGCGCCGGGGTGGCAGCCGCCGGATCAGTCTCGGTCGCGCCGACGAACGCTGGTTCACCTTCACCGCGGGGTTCGGCTTCGACGCCGACGTCGTACGGCGGGTGGAGCGACTGCGTGGGCGCGGGCGAGTGTCGACGGCGTCGCTGTACATCCGCGCCGCGGTAACCCAGTTCTACCTGGACCGCAACCGGTGGCGCCCGCCGATCACCGTCGCCGTACCGGGCGAGCAGGCGCAGTCGGGATTCTTCTTCTGCGTCGCCTCGAACACCTCGCCGTGGACCTACCTCGGCACCCGCCCGGTGCAGCTGGCCACCCGGGCCTGCTTCGACTCCGGCCTGGACGTGCTCGCGCTGGGCCGCACCGGCACTTCGCGGATGCTGCGCCACGCGGCCCGGGCGGTGCGAGGGCGCCAGCCGCTGCGGCACGCCTCCGTTCGAACCGTCACCGACGCCCGCGAGGTCAGCTTGCACTCGACCCGGCCAACGGCCCTGCAGGTGGACGGCGACTACGTCGGCGAGCAGGAGACGCTGCTGCTGCGCTCGGTGCCGAATGCGCTCAATGTCGTGCTGCCGTAACCGGCGTCACCCTCACCGACCGCAGTGACGGACATCACGTTTCCAACCGGTCGTCAACGGGGGTTGCGATGAGGTTAGGTGTTGCGACGAGCTGGGTAGCCGTTCATCCGCCGGGTGGCTCACGAGGCCGCCGGCAGCCCTGCGGTCTTCATCACCCTTGACATCGGGCCGACTCGTGAAAGTATTCACAAGGACATACCGACCAGGACGGCCCATACGTAAGCTCGGACATCACGCCCGGCCACGCTGTAGAAGGAGTGCACCCACATGGACTGGCGCCACCGCGCCCTCTGCCGCGACGGAGACCCCGAACTGTTCTTTCCGATCGGCAACACCGGACCCGCGCTGTTGCAGATCGAGGAAGCCAAGGCAGTCTGCCGCCGGTGTCCGGTGATGCAGGACTGCTTGTCGTGGGCGCTGGAAACCGGGCAGGATGCGGGTGTGTGGGGCGGATTGTCCGAGGACGAGCGGCGGGCGCTGAAGCGCCGGACCGCACGGACCCGGACCCGCACCGCCTGAGCGTCAGCGCCGCGCGAGCGGTATCCGCAGCGTTGCCTGCGTCCCCCCGACCGGGCCGGGACCCAACTTGATCGTTCCTCCCAGTTCCGACTCGACCAGGGTGCGCACGATCTGCAGGCCCAGGCCGTCGCTTGCTTCCAACGAGAATCCGGCCGGCAAGCCCGTGCCGTTGTCGTCGACCACAACGGTGAGCCACGGACCCGTCCGGCCAGGGCGCAGCACGACTTCCCCGCCCTCGGGGGCGAACGCATGCTCGACCGCGTTGTGCAGCAGCTCGGTGAGGACCACGACCAAGGGCGTAGCGCACTCCGCGGGCAGGATGCCGAAGCTGCCCTCCCGGCGGACGACGGCGCCGACCGGGCCTCCGGCCAGTTCGGTGACGGTCGGCACGAGCCGGTCGACGATCCCGTCGAAGTCGACGCTCTCGTCCAAGGAGATGGCCAGGGTCTCGTGCACCAGAGCGATCGAGGACACCCGGCGCACGGACTCCTGCAGCGCGAACCGTGCCGCGGGCACCGACATCCGCCGGGCCTGCAACCGCAGCAGCGCGGCCACGGTCTGCAGATTGTTCTTCACCCGATGATGGATCTCGCGGATCGTGGCGTCCTTGCTCAGCAGCTGGCGGTCGCGGCGGCGCAGGTCGGTGACATCTCGGACCAGCACCAGCGCTCCAGCCGGTGCACCGGGCGGGCGCAACGGCAGGGTCCGAAAGAGCACCGTCGCGCCGCGGGCCTCCACCTCGATCCGCAGCGGTGACCGTCCCGCCAGCGCGGCCCGGATGCGACCTGCCACCTCGGTCCCGTCATAGGAGTCGGTGACCAGCGACCGGGTCAACGACGCCAGCTCCGCGCCGGCCAGATCGGCCGTGACACCCATGCGCCGGTACGCCGACAGTGCGTTGGGGCTGGCGTAGGCCACCTCACCTGCGCAGTCGAGCCGGATCAGCCCGTCGCCGGCCCGCGGGCCGGTCAGCGGTTCGTCGCCGGCATCCAACGCCGGGAACAGCCCCTCGGCCACCATCTGGCACAGGTCGTCGCCGCTGCCGAGGTAGGCCAGTTCCAGTGGGCTGGACGCGCGAGCGGCGGACAGGTTGGTGTCCCGGGACATGCTGGCGACCACTGCGCCGGCGTACCGGATGGGGACGGCTTCACGGCGTACCGGTATCTCACCGGACCAGTGCGGGTCTCCCTCGCGCACGATCCGGTGCTGTGACCGGGCGGCGTCCATCGGAAACTGATCATCGCGCCCGCGACGGGTCCCGACCAGATCGTCCGGGTGGCTCGTCGGAGCGGTCGTGGGGCGTACCTGTGCGACGCAGAGCAGATCCTCCCCGCTGCCGACCCACAGCAGCAGGTCGGCGAAGGACAGGTCGGCGATCAGCTGCCATTCGGCCACGAGCCGCTGCAGGTGGTCCATCGCGGCTGCGGTCACGTCGGCGTGCCGCAGGAGCAGATCGCTGAGAGTGGACATCAACGGCAGCGTCCCATAGCCGCTGCGAACTAGCATCGAGCCTTCCCCGACTCCACAGGAGGGTGTGATGGAGCAGGTCACAGTCCGATCCGCCGGGCCGGAGGACTACGACGCCATCCGCGAGCTGACCCTCGAGGTGTACATCGGCGGCGGGCTGGCCGGACCGGAGTACCAGGTAGCACTCGCCGATGTCGAGGATCGCGCCCGACACACCGAGCTGTTCGTCGCGGTTGTGCAGGACAGGGTGGTCGGCAGCGTCGCCTTTGCGTGGCATGCGACGGCGTACGCCGAGGTCACCACCAGCCCCGACGAGGCAGCGTTTCGGATGCTCGCGGTCAGGCCCGACTCCCGTGGGTATGGAATCGGCCGGGCCCTCGTGCAGACCTGCATCGATCGGGCCCGCTCGGCCGGCGTACGACGGCTCGTCATCTCCTCCGAGCCGAAGATGCAGGCCGCCCATCGGCTGTATGCGGCGATGGGATTTCGGCCCAAGCCGGACCGTGACTGGTCACCGCTGCCGGGGGTGGATCTGCGCTGCTACATCCTCGACCTGCGTCGCGGCTGCAAGGCCGCAGCCGTCCCCGCAAGCCCCTAGCTTCGCATTGCTGAGCGTGCCCTAGCCGAGGACAGCGATGAGGTCGCCTTCCTGAACGACGTCGCCCTCGACGACCGCAACTTCGACCAGGATCCCGGGTCCCTCACACAGCACCGGAATCTCCATTTTCATCGACTCGAGGATGACCACGGTGTCTCCCGCCAGCAGTGTGGCGCCCTGTTCGGCAACGACCTTCCAGACACTGGCCACCATTTCAGCCCGGATCTCCTCGGCCATGCTTGGTCGCTCCTCGGCGCTGCTGGTGATGATCAGTGTCCGAGGTCATCCAACCATCGAGATGACCGACGGCTCGCGCAACAGCGCCCGCAGCTCCGCCAACTCCGCCGGCGGCTCGGCCAGGACGATACCGTCGACGGTGGCGGTGAGCCGGGCCAATGCCTGCCCTCGATCGGCTCCGTGGGCGGTGACGCGGGCGAGCACCGCATCGTCGTACCGGGTCAACCGCGCCCCGTCGGCGAGGACGGTGTCGACGACGATCCCCGCCCCATCCGGCGCCGCCCAGCCGCGGACGACCACCGGCACGAGGGTCTGCGGCCCGGCGTACAGCGCGGCCTGCATCGCGTATCCGGACCCAGTCGGTACGTCGTGGGGCCGCTCACCCGCGGCCTGCCGCAGCTGCCGCTCCACCAGATCTGTCCTGGTCACGGCCTCGACCAGCCGATCCGGTCCGACCAGCCTGCGGGAACCGGCCGCGGTGACGTCGCTGGGCTCGGTCGCCGAGGCCTCCCAGAGCAGCGTGCGGCCGGCCCGCCGTACCGTTTCGCGCCACGCCGCGTGCCATTCAGCCGGTACGCCGGGGGGAGCGCCGACCCACGCCAGATCCGTGGCCAGCACCGCTCCGGCAAAAGCAGCGTCGGCGGCCCAGGGTCCGCCGCCGGGATGGATGGCCTGGGCACCGCTGACCCGGGCCGCCTCGATGACCGCCTCGACGACGGCCTCCGTGGAGCGGGGATCAGCGACGCCGAGTCTGATGATCTCGTCAGCCACCCGCGTGTGCAGCGCGTTCTCGTCGCCTTCGGTGACACAGCTGACCGCTTTGATCCCGAGCCGCTGGCAGCTGCGGATGACCCGAACCGCGAGTAATCCGCGGTCGGCCACGAGCACCGTCTCGAACACCCGCAGCCCCTCCCGATGGCGTCCGGCCTGTCCCATGAGACCCTAGCTACAACGGAATCAAGCCGGAGGAGGAGGCAGAATGTCAAAGCGCGGACGCAAGAGGCGTGGGCGTAAGAAGAGCGCAGCCAACCACGGCAACCGGCCCAACGCCTGATCGGTGATCAGGTCGGAGGCCTCCGGTGGCTCAGCGTTCGGGGATCTCCAGGTAACCCTGCTCGACGGCGACCAGACGCAGCCTGATCCGTACCCGCTCGCGCAGACCCTCCGGCGCCGGATCGCCACCACACTTGCGGTGGATGAGCGCCTTGATCTCGCGCTCGATCCCGAAGTACTGCAGGCAGGGCCCGCACTCGTCCAGATGCTGGGCTATGTGGGTGCGACTGAGCTGATCGCATTCGCTGTCGAGGAACAGGAAGACCTTGTGCAGCACCTCGTCACACGGGACCTCGTGCGGCTTGCCGCAGCTCACGACTCCTCCCCCGCTGCCGCCCGGACGAAGCCTCGCTCGCGGGCGTAGTCGGCGAGCAGCCGCTGCAACCCCCGCCGTCCGCGGTGCAGCCGCGACATCACGGTGCCGATCGGCGTACCCATGATCTCGGCGATCTCTTTGTAGGCGAAGCCTTCGACGTCGGCGAGGTAGACGGCCAGCCGGAAGTCCTCGGGCAGCTCCTGCAGAGCGGCCTTGACGTCGGAGTCCGGCAGGTGGTCCAGCGCCTCGATCTCGGCCGATCGCAGGCCGGAGGACGTGTGCTGCTCGGCGGCGTACAGCTGCCAGTCCTCGATCTGGTCGGAGCTGTTCTGCTGCGGCTGGCGCTGGCGCTTGCGGTAGGTGTTGATGAACGTGTTCGTCAGAATGCGGTAGAGCCACGCCTTGAGGTTCGTGCCCTCGGTGAACTGGTGGAAAGCGGCGTACGCCTTGACGAACGTCTCCTGAACCAGGTCCTCGGCGTCGGAGGGGTTGCGGGTCATCCGCAGCGCCGCCGGATAGAGCGTGTCCAGGAACGGCAGGGCGTCACGCTCGAAACGCGTGTCGCGCTCGGCGGACGTCTCAGCGGGTGTGTCGAAGGCGGGCGTGGTTGGTGTCTCGTCGGCCACGCTGCGCCCTCCCGTCCTCACTCTGACCCTGCCCGGCGAGGATACGCGGCTGCGCTGCGGGCTGTCGCCGGGCCTGCACCGATCGGAGCGGCCGTCGGCCGGTCGAACCCCGGCCGACGTCAGCGATGTCATGCCACCAGAACACGACCTTGTGCGGCGGCATTCCGGTCCACCGGCTGTTCCTATGCTCGCGGGATGGGAGGTCGCGGCACACCGGCCACGCTCGCTCTCGACCGGGCCGGTATCGCCTTTGTGCTGCACAGCTACGAGCACGATCCCAGGACCGGGTCGTACGGCGGCGAGGCAGCCGCGGAGCTCGGAGCGGACCCGGCCCGGGTCTTCAAGACCCTCGTGGTGACTGCGGACGGCCGGCTGGCCGTCGGGGTCGTGCCGGTCTCGGCGAGCCTGGACTACAAGGCGCTCGCTGCGGCACTCGGGGGCAAGCGCGCGGCGTTGGCCGACCCCGCGGTGGCGGTCCGCAGCACCGGCTACGTGCTCGGTGGGATCAGCCCGCTGGGGCAGCGAACACAACTGATCACCTACCTGGATGCCTCGGCGGCAGCACACCAGACGATCTTCGTCAGTGGTGGTCGTCGTGGCCTGGAGATCGAGCTCAGCCCCGCGGATCTGCTGCAGCTGACCGCCGGCAGGCTGGCCGCGATCTCCGCAGTCCGCTCCGGCACCTGATGGTCGTGCCCGGAGGTACGTCGATCCGGCGTCATTGGAGGCGATTCCGGTCGTCCCGTGACCGCAATCGCCTCCAATGATGCGCATCCGCCAGCAGTTCGGACAGCCAGGCCAGCGCGACGGCGCTCAGCTCGGCCGCGACCCCGCGCAGCGCGTGGTCGGCGCCGGTCAGTACGTGTACGCGGCGTTGCGGCGTCTGACCCGGCAGGCCGAACCGATCCCGGTCACCCTGCAGGATCAGGACCGGTACGTCGACCGCGTCCAGCTCGTGCTGTCGGGAGACCCCGCGTGGGCTGACGAGCGGGAAGGCGAAGGCAAGCAGGCCGGAAGCCGCGGTCGCGTGGATCGTCCGCGCCGCCACCCGCGCGCCGCTGGAACGCCCGCCCACAACCAACGGAAGGGCCGTTCCGATCCGCGCCCTGGCCGCCGCGACCGCCGCGACCCAGACCTCGTCCAGC
>JACCTY010000098.1 GCA_013812145.1 Geodermatophilaceae bacterium
GCCCGCACCCGGGCCGCGGTGCACGTCACCGCCCCGTGGACCACCCTGGCCGGGCTGGACGACCAACCGTGCGAGTTGCGCGGATACGGACCGATCACCGCCCAGCTCGCCCGGATCATCGCCGCCGACGCGACCTGGCGGCGGATCCTCACCGATCCGGCCTCGGGCACCGTGCGTGACGACGGCCGCGCCACCTACCCCCCACCGGCGGCGCTCGCCGAGTTCGTCCGGGCCCGAGACGGGCACTGCCGGTTCCCCGGCTGCCGGCACCCAGCCGTCACCCGCGCCGGGCGCCTGGACCTGGACCACACTGAGCCGTTCCCCCGCGGGCCGACCGCGGACTACAACCTCGACGCGCTGTGCCGGCACCACCACCTGATCAAGACCCACACCCACTGGCACGTCCGGCAACGCTGGGAGGGCAGCCTGCTCTGGACCAGCCCCACCGGGCAGCAACACCCCACCGAACCCCGACCCGCCGACCACCACCCACCCCTGACCGCAGCCCTATGGCCAGACCAGCCACCCCAACCACCCCCCGATCCACCCGACCCCGACGACGAAGAGGACTGAAACAGCGGCCAGCGACAACTAGCCAGGGAATGGCCGGCGCATGGCACACTGTTAGCAGTCACATAGGCAGAGTGCCAGCATCGCTGCCTGCTACCGCGTGAGCAGCCAGTAGGCCATCAGGAGGACCACGTGCCGACGTACCAGTACGCCTGCACGGTCGCGGATTGCGGCCACGAGTTCGATACCGTCCAGACATTCTCCGACACCGCGCTGACCGAGTGCCCGGAGTGCTCGGGACGCCTGCGCAAGGTGTGGGGCTCAATCGGAGTCGTCTTCAAGGGTTCTGGCTTCTACCGCAACGACAGCCGGGAGACCAGCAAGAACGGCGACGGCAAGAACGGCGACAGCAAGAGTGGGACCCAAGACTCCGCGCAGTCCAAGTCGGACCCGAAGGCTTCGTCCGACAATGCCGCGAGCGCTAAGTCAACGAAGTCCGCTGGCGAGTCCAACACGACAACGACTTCGCCTTCGAAGGCCGGGAGCGACTCGTCCTCGGGCGCGAAGCGCAAGCCAGCGGCAGCGGCTTCCTAGCCTGGAGCGGCTGTCTCCACAGGTGACCCGCGTTCTCCACAGCTGCTGATAACCGCCGGGTGAAGCCCGCATCTGGTCCTAGCGTCGATCTGTCACATCTGACGGCGGGCGGAGGACACCGATGCGGCAGATCGACCGGATCCGGCTGACGGCGTGGCGGTGGGTGCGCTGGGGTCGTCGGCTGCTGGCGCTCGGTCTGTTGGCCACGGCCGCCGTACTGGCTGCCACCGAAGAGGGCCGCGACGAGCTGGCTGAACCGACCGTCGAGGTGCTCGTGGCCAGCCGGGAGCTGGCAGCCGGAACCGTTCTCGGCGCCGGAGACGTCGCAGCTCGAGCCTGGCCCATCCGGCTCGTTCCGGACGGAACGCTTACTCCGGCGGATGACCCGGCCGGACGGCTGCTGGCCGGCGCTATCCGAGCCGGCGAGGCGGTCACTGACGTTCGTCTGCTCGGCCCAGGGCTCGTCCAAGCGCTCGAACCAGGCCTGCGCGCCGTCCCCGTCCGGCTCACCGACGCCGGCGTGGGGGCGCTGCTACGTACCGGCGACCGAATCGACCTCTACGCGGTCAGCACCGGCATCGACGCGCAGAGCGAGCAGAGCACGCTGGTTGCGGCCTACGCCCTGGTGCTGGCCGTTCCGGCAGAGCAGGACACGGTGGTCCCGGAGGGCGGCATCATCGTCGTTGCGGTGCCCAGCACCACCGCGCTCAAGCTGGTGGCGGCCGCCTACACCCAGTCGATCGCCGCTACGCTGGCGCCGCCATGACGGGCCCAGATCCGTCCGCCAGCCACTGGAGGCAACATGCTGAAGGGGTTCAAGGACTTCCTGCTGCGAGGAAACGTCGTCGACCTCGCCGTTGCCGTCGTCATCGGCGTCGCATTCGCGGCCGTAGTCGCAGCGTTCACCGCGGCCTTCTTGACGCCGCTCATCGCGATGGTCACCGGCGGTGGCGGTGTCGGCGGGACGTTCACGATCAACGGTGAGTCCTTCGACTACGGATCGTTCATCTCCGCACTCATCGCGTTCATCCTGACTGCCGCGGTGATCTACCTCGTCGTCGTCGTGCCGATTCGCAGGATTCAGGAGCGGCGCCAACGCGGCGAGGAGGCCGGCCAGGCGGCGCCGACCGACGTCGAGCTCCTCGCGGAGATCCGGGACCTGCTAGCCGCGCAGCAGCGGGTCGCACCGCAGGCGTCGGAGAAGACAATCTGACTCGCGAGGATCGCTCCGCCGGACGCGGGGCGGCGACTCAGCCACCGTGATGGGGCGGGCGCTCCCGGAGGTAGCGCTCGTCCTCGCCGCCGTCCTCGTCCCGTCGCTCGCCCCATGCCTCGCCGGTCTCGTCCCGGGTCAGGCGCGGAAGTACGGGTTGCCGGTCGTTGCGGTCGGAAGGTTGCGGCTGCTCTCGGTCGGACATGCTGTCCATCATGACCTCGCGCACCTGGCCAGGCAGCTTCGCCGACCGGATGACCCAGCCGCTGCCGGGTCCGGGTGAGTTCCTCAGGCTGTCCCGCGAGGGCGGATTCCGCGGTCGCGAAAATCCGGCCCGGGAGGTCGGCCAGGTTCTGCGGGTGACCCAGCAGCTTCCCGAGCTGACCCCGAACCAGACGAGCGTCACCTGGGTCGGGCACGCCAGCTATGTGATCCGGACCGGCGGCCTGAGCGTGCTCGCCGACCCGGTCTGGTCGGAGTCGATTCCTGGCCGGATCCGGCGACTCACGCCGACGGGGATCGACTGGGATCAGCTCCCTCCGGTCGATACCGTCCTGATCAGCCACAACCACTACGACCACCTCGACAGCCCGACCATCAAGCGGCTGCCTCGCAGCACCCCGATGCTGGTGCCGGCGGCGCTCGCTCCCTGGTTCACCCGGCGCGGCTTCACCTCCGTCACCGAGCTCGACTGGTGGGAGCAGGCGACCGTCGGCGATGTCCGGTTCGAGTTCGTCCCGGCGCACCACTGGAGCCGACGCGGGCTGCGAGACCTCAATCGCACGCTGTGGGGCGGCTGGATCATTCAAGCTCCGCGCGGCCCCCTCCTGTATTTCGCCGGCGACTCCGGGTACGGCGATCGGTTCGCCGCGATCGGCGAAAGGCATCCCGGAATCGAGCTGGCGATGATGCCGATCGGCGCGTATGCGCCGCGCTGGTTCATGGGCAGCGCACACATGGATCCCGCCGAGGCGGTGCAGGCCACGCTCGACGTCGGTGCCAATCGGATGGCCTGGATGCACTGGGGAGCATTTGTACTGAGCCAGGAACCGATGGCCGAGCCGGCCCGGCTGGCTCGTGCGGCCTGGCACAGCGCCGGCAGGCCAGCCGAGGACCTCTGGGACCTAGCGATCGGCGAGTCCCGCGTCCTCTGACGGCCGGTGCGCCGCCTCGTAGGCGACCACGATCTCCGGGCGCAGCCGCCCGCGGTCAGATACCGGAAGCCCCATGTCCAGCGCCCAGATTCGAATCTCGGCAGTAGTCGGCGGCCGGGCGAGCAGTTCTCCCGCCGAGATCAGGGTCTGCTCGAGACCGACCGTCTGATGCTGCTGGGACAGTTCGACGTACGCCGCCGCCAAGAACCGGTACGTCCAGTCCTCGGCCAGCGCCCGCGTCTCACAGAACACGATCGGGACCGTCGGCCAGCGGACCTGTGCCTCCGCCAGGCCGTCCGCGACCACGGACGGCCGGACGTGCTCCAACCCGAATACGCGGGAGTACCGATCCTCCACGACGAGCGCCGCCCGGGGCAGCGTCGCCAGGTCGGCCAAGGCATAGCCCAGCCGGCCGCTGGTGAGGCTGCCGGCAAGGTCGGGCAGGCTCTTGCGTTCGACGCACGCCACCACGACGCCGTCCACTTCGATTCCGTAGTCGCCGGCGGGCAGCCGACGGGCGACGACCTCCGCCTGCTGCCGGCTGAAGCGATAGGCATACTTCTCCGCCGTGTCCACCAGGATCCTCGGCCGCAGCAGTCCCTGCGCACGTCCCGTGGGAACCGCAACTCGCGGCCGAGCCTGCTTCGTTGTCCGCGCGGTCTGCCAGAACACCGCCTCCCGGCCGCCCTTGAGCATCGTGAACACCAGCTGCGAGCGGTTCTCCCGAGCCCGATCCAAAACCAGGTCGATCGCCGGACCCCGCCGTACGCAGGACCGGGTCGGGACCCGCTCGACGATCTCCGCGTCCGCTGGCCAGCCGTCGGCGCGATGGCAGTAGACCTTGCTCGTGCGCGGCCACATCTCGCGAGCCTTGAGTACGACGCCACGCGGCCCCAGCGGGATTCGCAGCAGATACGGCAACGTCGAGTCCGCGTCGGGGTTGCGCGCAATGACGAAGTCGTCCGGCACGCTGCCATTCTGCCGGGCCGGGGTGGTTCGATGTGCGCCATGACGTCAGTCGCCGGCGGCTCCGTGACACCAGTCGCCGGCGGCTCCGTGACACCAGTCGCCGTCGGCCTGGCCCCCTTGCAGCCCGCGGACGTCGTCGCGGTCGCCCGGCACGGCGTCCAGGTGAGACTCACCGACGAGGCGGTCGCCGCCATGACCGAGTCGCGCACACACATCGAGGCGCTCGCTGCCAGCAGCACCCCGGCGTACGGCGTTTCCACCGGGTTCGGCGCTCTGGCGAACCGGCACATCCCGGCCGAACTGCGGGCGGCGCTGCAGCGCTCCCTGATCCGTTCGCACGCCGCGAGCTCCGGCGACGATGTCGAACGGGCGGTTGTGCGCGCGCTCATGGTGCTGCGGTTGCGCACCCTGGCCACGGGGCGAACCGGCATCCACCCGCAGACCGCCCGGACGTTGGCAGCGCTGATCAACGCCGGCATCACGCCGGTCGTCCGCGAGTACGGATCGCTGGGCTGCTCCGGCGACCTCGCCCCGCTGTCCCATGTCGCGCTCGCTCTGATGGGCGAGGGAGAGGTCCGCGACTGCGAGGGGGTACGGCAAACCGCGGCCGCTGCCCTGGCCGCCGCCGGAATCTCACCGGTCGAGTTGGCAGCCAAGGAGGGACTGGCGCTCATCAACGGCACCGACGGCATGCTCGGCATGCTGCTGCTGGCCTGCCACGACCTGGCCGAACTGCTGCAGGTGGCAGACGTCTGCGCTGCGATGAGCGTCGAGGCACTGCTCGGCACCGACCGGGTCTTCGCCGCCGACCTGCTTGCGCTGCGCTCACAACCAGGCCAGCAGACGGCCGCGGCGAACATGCGCAAGCTCCTCGCCGACTCCCCGATCATGGAAAGCCACCGCGGGCCGGACTGCACCCTGGTGCAGGACGCGTACTCTCTGCGCTGCGCCCCGCAGGTGGCGGGCGCCGCGCGGGACACCGTGGCGTATGCGCTCTCAGTGGCCGCCAACGAACTCGACAGCGTCATCGACAACCCGGCGGTACTGCCCGACGGCCGGGTCGAGTCCAACGGCAACTTCCACGGCGCTCCGGTCGGCTACGTGCTGGACTTCCTCGCCATCGCCACCGCCGACGTGGCGAGCATCTCCGAGCGCCGCACCGACCGGATGCTCGACGTGCACCGTTCCCACGGCCTGCCGCCTTTCCTGGCGCACGATCCCGGCGTCGACTCCGGCCACATGATCGCCCACTACACCCAGGCCGCGATCGTGAGCGAGCTCAAGCGGCTCGCCGTACCCGCGTCTGTCGACTCGATACCGACGTCGGCGATGCAGGAGGACCACGTCTCGATGGGCTGGTCGGCCGGCCGCAAGCTGCACAAGGCGATCGACGGGCTGCGGCAGGTGCTGGCGATCGAGCTGCTCACCGCCGCCCGAGCCCTGGACCTGCGATCCCCGCTCGTGCCCGGCCCGGCGGCTCGCGCGGTCGTCGCCGCGCTCCGGCAAAGCGTTCCGACCGTCGGCCCGGATCGCTGGCTGGCGCCGGAGATCGACGCTGCCGTCGCGGCCGTCGCCGATCGGAGGCTGCTGACCGCAGCCGAGTCCGTCACCGGCCCGCTGGCCTGAAGGGGGTCCCATGTCCGAACCGCGAACCGTCCGTGCCGCACGTGGCACCGACCTGCGCTGCCAGGGTTGGCCGCAGGAGGCCGCGCTGCGGATGCTGGAGAACAACCTCGACCCCGACGTCGCCGAACGACCCGACGACCTCGTCGTCTACGGCGGCACCGGCCGGGCCGCGCGGAGCTGGTCGGCGTACGACGCCATCGTCCGGTCGCTGACCGCGCTCGGGCCGGAAGAGACACTGCTGGTGCAGTCCGGCAAGCCGGTCGGGGTGTTCCTCACGCACGCGTGGGCGCCGAGGGTGCTGATCGCGAACTCCAACCTGGTGCCGGACTGGGCCAACTGGCCGGAGTTCCGCCGGCTGGAGCAGGCCGGGCTGACGATGTACGGTCAGATGACCGCCGGTTCCTGGATCTACATCGGGACGCAGGGGATCCTGCAGGGAACGTACGAGACGTTTGCCGCCGTCGCGGCGAAGCGGTTCAACGGGACGCTCGCCGGGACACTGACCCTGACCGCCGGCTGCGGCGGGATGGGCGGAGCGCAGCCGCTCGCCGTCACCATGAACGGCGGCGCGGTCATCGTCATCGACATCGACCCGGTCCGGCTGCGGCGAAGGGTTGAGGGGCGCTACCTCGACACCGTCGCGTCCACTGTGGACGATGCCGTTGCCCAAGCGGTGTCGGCGAAAGAGGATCGGCGGGCCCTGTCCGTCGGGCTCGTCGGCAACGCCGCGGTCCTGGTCCCACGGCTGCTCCGGATGGGTGTGCCGATAGACATCGTCACCGACCAGACCTCGGCGCACGATCCGCTGTCCTACATACCTGAAGATGTCGACCTGCCCGACGCCGACGACTACGCAGCCAAGAAGCCGGAGGAGTTCACCGATCGCGCCCGCGCATCGATGGTCAAGCACGTGGAGGCCATGGTCGGCTTTCAGGACGCCGGCGCGGAGGTCTTCGACTACGGCAACTCGATCCGGGGTGAGGCGGCCCTCGGCGGGTACGATCGCGCGTTCAGCTTTCCGGGCTTCGTGCCGGCCTACATCCGTCCGTTGTTCTGCGAGGGCAGGGGACCGTTCCGGTGGGCGGCACTGTCCGGTGACCCGGCCGACATCGCCGCCACCGACCGGGCGATCCTGGAGCTGTTCCCGGAGAACGAGGCGCTGGCCCGGTGGATCGAGCTGGCCGGAGAGCGGGTCGCTTTCCAGGGGCTGCCGGCCCGGATCTGCTGGCTCGGCTACGGCGAGCGGGACAAGGCCGGCGCGCGATTCAACGACATGGTCGCCTCCGGTGAACTCAAGGCACCCGTCGTGATCGGACGGGACCACCTGGACTGCGGTTCGGTCGCGTCGCCGTACCGGGAGACCGAAGGCATGGCCGACGGCTCCGACGCGATCGCCGACTGGCCGCTGCTCAACGCCATGCTGAACGTCGCCAGCGGCGCGTCGTGGGTGTCCATCCATCACGGCGGGGGTGTCGGCATCGGCCGATCCATCCACGCCGGTCAGGTCTGCGTCGCCGACGGCACCGCACTCGCCGGCGAGAAGATCGAGCGAGTGCTCACGAACGACCCCGGGATGGGTGTCATCCGGCACGTCGACGCCGGCTACGACCGGGCCGACGAGGTTGCCGACGAGCGCGGCGTCCACATCCCCATGCGCCCTGCCTCCGCCGATCTTGGTCCAATCAACCCCTCAGGCGCCGTGAGACGTTGACAAGACCAAGATCGGCAAGCTTTGAGGCGATGTGGGCGGAGCTGTTGCCCATCGGACGGCTGGCTAGCGGTGGATATCGGCGCTTCGCCTGGACGTCGGCGGACATGGCCTGCCGGGAGTGGTTCCGCGCCGAGGCGCACACCCGTGGCATGGACGTCGAAACCGACCGCAACGGAAACCTGTGGGCCTGGCTCGGAGGCCCCGGGCCCGACGCGTTTGTCACCGGCAGCCATCTGGACTCCGTCCCCGGCGGGGGCGCGTACGACGGCCCGCTCGGCATCGTCTCCGCGTTCGCCGCGATCGACGCACTCCTGGCTCGCGGGTCCACGCCGGCCCAACCGATCGCGGTGGTTGCGTTCGTCGACGAGGAGGGCGCCCGCTTCGGTGTGGCCTGCCTCGGCTCGCGGCTGTCGATTGGCGCGGCCGACCCTGCCCGCACGCTCGCCCTGGCGGATTCCGACGGCACCCGCCTAGCCGAGGCGATGCACGCGCAAGGCCACGATCCCGAGCAGGTAGGCGCCGACCCCGAGGCGCTGCGACGGATCGGCGTGTTCGTCGAACTGCACGTCGAGCAGGGGCGGGCGCTCGTCGACCTGAACAACCCCATCGGGCTCGCTACTGCGATCTGGCCGCACGGGCGCTGGCGATACGACTTCCTCGGCGAGGGCAACCACGCCGGTACGACGGCGCTGTCCGACCGGCGTGACCCGATGCTCAGCTACGCGATGACCGTGCTCGCCGCCCGAAAGCAGGCCCGGCTCGCTGACGCGCTGGCGACGTTCGGGAAGGTCACCGTCGACCCGGGCGGCACCAACGCGATCGCAGCGGGCGTGACCGCTTGGCTGGACAGCCGCGCGCCGGATGAGGCGACGCTCACCGAGCTGGTGGCCGGGATCGAGCAGCAAGCCGCCGATCGGGCCGCGCGGGACGGCGTGCGGTTGACGGTGACCGCCGAGTCCATGACGCCGCTCGTCAGCTTCCCACGTGGCCCACTCGACTGGGCAGCGGACCTGCTCGGCGAACCGCCCCGCCTCGCCACCGGCGCCGGGCACGACGCAGGTGTGCTGGCCAGCGCCGGTGTGCCCACCGCCATGGTGTTCGTCCGCAACCCGACCGGGGTGTCCCACTCCCCGGCCGAACACGCGGAACTGGACGACTGCCTGGCCGGTGTCGCCGCCCTCACCGAACTCATGGTGCGACACACGTGTTGAACGGCTGGTGGTGCGAGCAGGCGTGGTTGCCGTCCGGCGTCGTGGCGCGAAACGTCCGGATCGACGTCTCCGAAGGCCGGATCACGGCGGTCACCCCGGACCGCCCGGCCGGCGATGCGCGGCGGCTCAGCGGACTCACTCTGCCTGGCTTCGCCAACGCACATTCGCACGCCTTCCATCGGGCGCTGCGCGGCCGCACCCAACAAGGCGGGGGCACGTTCTGGACCTGGCGCGAGCAGATGTACGCCGTCGCCGGGCGACTCGACCCGGACACGCACCTCGCGCTGGCCAGGGCGACATATGCGGAAATGGCGCTGGCCGGGATCACCTGCGTCGGTGAGTTCCACTACCTGCACCACCAGCCGGGCGGATCGCCGTACGACCAGCCCAACGCCATGGGCGAGGTGCTGATCCAGGCCGCCGCCGAGGCCGGGATTCGCATCACCCTGCTTGATACCTGCTACCTCGCCGGCGGGATCGGGCGGCCGCTGGAGGAACCCCAGCTGCGGTTCGGGGACCGCGCAGCCGCTTCATGGGCCGAGCGGGCCGCGGCACTGTCCACATCGGACACTGCCCGGATCGGCGCCGCGCTGCACTCAGTGCGGGCAGTTCCCGCCGACCAGATCGCACAGATCGTCGAGTGGGCAGGGGTACGTCAAGCACCGCTGCACGTGCACCTTTCGGAGCAGGTCGCTGAGAACGAGCAGTGCCTTGCCGCCTACGGCATGACTCCGACGCAGTTGCTGGCAGACCGGGGAGCGCTCGGGCCCCGCACCGTCGCCGTACACGGGACCCATCTGACTCAAGGCGACATCGCGCTGCTGGGGTCCGGTGGAACCGGGGTCTGCCTGTGCCCGACGACGGAACGAGATCTCGCCGACGGGATCGGCCCGGCGCGGCGGCTCGCCACGGCTGGGAGCCCCTTGTCCCTCGGCAGCGACAGCCACGCGGTCATCGACCTGCTCGAGGAAGCACGCGCGGTGGAGCTGGACGAGCGACTGTCCACACAGGAGCGTGGGCACTTCGACCCACGCGAGCTGCTTGAAATGGCCACAGCAGCTGGACACGCGGCGCTGGGCTGGCCAGCGGCCGGTCGGCTCGAGCCAGGTGCGCTGGCAGACTTCACGACGGTGCGGTTGGACGGTCCCAGAACCGCGGGAGCGGGTGATCACGCCGCCGAGACGATCGTCTTCGCGGCGACCGGCGCGGATGTGACCGGCGTGGTGGTGGACGGTCGGGAGGTCGTGCGAGACGGTAGACATCTCCTGGTACCGGATGTCGCGCGGGCGCTGGACGAGGCGATCGGAGCGGTGACATGAGAATTGCCCTGCCAGCCTCATGACTAGCACAGCGCTGACGGGCATCGGGCTGCTCGTCACCCATGATCCTGAGTTCGGCGAGCTGCGGGATGCGGCCCTGATAATCGACGAGGACCGGATCGCGTGGATCGGCCAGCCGGCGGACGTCCCGGCTGCCGACGACGCCACAGACCTGGACGGTCGCTGCGTCATTCCGGGCTTCGTCGACAGCCACACGCACTTGGTCTTCGCGGGAGACCGGGCACCGGAGTTCGAGGCGCGGATGGCGGGGCAGCCGTACACCGCCGGTGGCATCCAGAGCACCGTCGCGGCCACCCGCGCGGCCTCGGACGACGAACTCACCGCACACGCTGCCACCCTGCTCGCCGAGATGCTCGCCTCTGGCACCACGACGACAGAGATCAAGACCGGCTACGGACTGTCCACAGTGGATGAGCAGCGCTCCGCTCAGGTCGCCGCCCGGCTCTCCGACGACGTCACGTTCCTCGGAGCGCACGTCGTACCACCGGAGTACGCGGATCGCCCGGAGGACTATGTAGCCCTGGTGACCGGCCCGATGCTCGATGCATGCGCACCCCACTGTCGCTGGATCGACGTATTCTGCGACCGGGGTGCGTTCGACGCCGACCAGGTGCGGGCGATCCTGACGGCAGGCGCCGCGCGGGGGCTGGGTCTCCGGGTGCACGCCAATCAGCTCGCCCACGGGCCGGGCGTTCAGCTCGCCGTCGAGCTGGGCGCGGCCTCCGCCGACCACTGCACCCACCTGAGCGACGCCGACGTGCAGGCGCTGGCCGGCTCTGCGACTGTCGCCACGCTGTTGCCGGGGGCGGAGTTCAGCACCCGATCGCCGTACCCCGATGCCCGACTGCTGCTCGACGCCGGGGTGACCGTCGCCCTGGCCACGGACTGCAACCCGGGTTCGTCGTACACGTCCAACATGGCCTTCTGCATCGCACTGGCCGTACGCGAGATGGGCATGACGCCGGCAGAGGCCCTGTGGGCTGCCAGCGCCGGTGGAGCGCGAGCGCTGCGCCGCGATGACGTGGGCGTGATCGCCGTCGGCGCGCGGGCGGACCTGGTTGCGCTGCGGGCACCCTCGCCGGTGCACCTGGCCTACCGGCCCGGCGTACCGCTCGTCGAGGCCACCTGGAAGGACGGCCAGCCGATCAGCGCACGGCTGTGAACCGTCTGCGTTCCGGCCCGCTGCGGCTCTGCCCGGGCGGCTAGCCGGCAAGAAGAAAGGCGCGCAGCTCGTCGAGAGTCTGCGCTGGGCGCTCCTCTACGAGGAAGTGCCCGGCGTCCAGGGCTGCGCCGCGAACGTCGACGGCGTACTCCCGCCACACCTGCAGCGGCTCGTGCAACCCGCCTACGACACCGTTGGCGCCCCACAGCACCAGCAGCGGCTGCTCGATCCGGCGTCCTCGATCCGCTTCGTCGTGCTCCTGGTCGACACCGATGGCGGCCCGATAGTCCTCGCAGATGGCGTGCACGGTCGTCGCGTCGAAGCACCGCTCGTACTCGGCCAGCGCTTCCGGGGCAAAGGCGTCCAAGCCCGTCCCGAGTCCGCCGAGCGCACGGTGCAGGTAGAGCAACGGATCCCCACCGATCAGGCGTTCGGGAAGATCCTCGGGCTGGCTCAGGAAGAACCAGTGGTAGTAGCGACTGGCCAGCCGTCGGTCGACATGCGCAAGAACGTGCCGGGTCGGGACGATGTCCAAGACGGCCATTCGGTCGATTGAGTCCGGGTGGTCCAGAGCCATCCGGTGCGCCGTCCGCGCGCCCCGGTCGTGCCCGGCCACGGCAAACCGGTCGAACCCCAGCGTGCGCATCACAGTCAGCTGATCATCGGCCATGGCTCGAAAGCTGTAGTCGTTGTCAGTAGGCGCCGTCGAGTCGCCGTAACCGCGCAGGTCCGCGGCGACGACAGTGTGGTGCTCTGCCAGCCCGGGCGCGATCTGATGCCACATCGCCAGCGTCTGCGGATAGCCGTGCAGCAGAAGCAGCGGTGAGCCGGCCCCGGCGCGCATGACGTTGATCGTGGTGGCACCGACCGGTATCCGGTAGTTCTCGAAGCTCTCGAACATGGCGTGTTCCGTTCGGCGACGAAGGTGGTGTTCCCCGCTCTGGTGTGTCCAACACCACTGCGCTGGATCATGAACATTGTCGGAATGGGGTTGACAACCGTCGCACGACCTGTCCAAGGCGTGTTGGCACCGCTACGCGGCACATGTCGACCGCCCCGGGCCGCACTGGGCCACCGGCGACACCATCCGAATGTGCCGGCCCCGCTCCGAGGAGGTGAACGCCATGAAGATCGCGATTCGCAAGGTCGAGGCCCTGCGCCTGACCTGCATGCCATGCGGTGGCGGCTGCGCCGCTCCATAGCAGGCCCGCACTGACCAACAGTGATCCCGGCCAGCACCGAGGAGGTGAGCAATATGAAGATCGCGATTCGCAAGGTCGAGGCTCTGCGCCTGACACGTATGCCGTGCGGTGGCGGTTGTGCCGCATCCCCGTAGGACACCGGCGACACAACGATTCACCCGGTCAGCACGGAGGAGGTGAACCATATGAAGATCGCGATTCGCAAGGTTGAGGCGGTGCGTCTGACTTGCATGCCGTGCGGTGGCGGATGCGGCGCCGTATCCCCGTAGGAACAGGACGCTGCTAGAGCCCGCCGCTCCCGGATCGAGGATCGATGGCCAGTCCCGTAGAAGACGTTCCGGTTGGCTCCGACCTGCGGGAAGCGCTGCGCCGGTTGACCGTGGATCGAGACGGTGACGAGTTCATAATCGCTCGGTCTGATCTCGACCTCTACGTGGCGGTCCCACGGCCCGGCGCGGTCTTGATCGAGGCTCTGCGAGACGGCGCCTCGCTGGCTGCGGCAACAGAGCAGGCCAGCGACGCCGCCGGTGAGGAGGTCGACGCAACCGACTTCCTCACCGGCCTGGGCGAGGCGGGGCTGCTGGACAACGCCGACGGTGCGGGCACGGTGACCGGCACGCGCATCGGATGGGTGGAACGCATACCCCGGGCGGTCGTCAGGCCACTGTTCGGCCGGATCGCGTGGGCGATCTACGTCGCCGCCGCGCTCACGGCGGTCTTCCTGCTGCTGTTCCGCCCGGATCTGCGGCCCCTCTTCGACGACATCTGGTTCCTGAGCGATCCGATCTGGTCGTTGCTCGCGCTGTTCGCCATGTCAATGATCATCGCGGGCGGCCACGAGTGCTGGCACTGGCTCGCCGGTCGTGCACTTGGGGTACCGGCCAGGTTCCGGGTGAGCCGGCGCGGTGTCTTCGTCGTCTTCGAAAGCGACCTGAGCCCGTTGGTCACGTTGCCCCGACGGGCCCGGTACTCGCCGATGCTCGCCGGTCTCGCGTTCGACATCGTGCTGCTCGCCGCGGCGCTGCTGCTGCGCTTGGGCTACCGCGAGGAGGTGCTCGGCGTTCCGCCGGCGTTCGACCGTTTCCTCGGCGCATTGATCTTCGGACAGCTCGTCGTCGTGGCCTGGCAGGTGTCCGGTGTCGCGTTCCGCTCCGACAGCTATGCGGTCCTCGCCAATGCGCTGGGCTGCCACAACCTGTACCGCGCCACCGCGCTGACCGTCAAGCGTGGGCTGTGGCGGCTCCACGGCGGCGAGGCCAAGGAGTTGGCGGGCATAGGCTCTCGCGACCGCTCGGTCGCGAACTGGTTCTGGCTGGTTTATGTCGCCGGCGGCTTCCTGATGTTCTGGGTGCTGTTCAGCTACCTGATCCCGTTCAGCTACGGGATGATCAGCTGGGTCGGCCCCAATATCACCGCGCTCGCTGCCGACACGTTCGTGTTCTGGCAGTCCCTCGCGCTGGTGGCACTTCTGCTGGCGCAGTTCGCGGTGGTCCCGCTGATCGCACGGCGGGAGCGCCGCCAAGGTCGCCGCGCCGCGCCGACCCCGACCGTCTCACCCGAGACCGGTCCGGTCAGGTCGCCGGACAGCACGGCATGGCGGGTGATATTCGCCGTCCTCGCGATCTTCACCTTGGCCTACGCCGGCAACGACCTGAAGAAGTACGTCGGGGCCTCCACGGACGCCACCGCGACCAACCTGGCCGCAGCGGCCGAGGACGACAGCTGCCTGCCCGGCCAACAGGTCACCATCTTGGACTTCCCGCATGTTTCCGCGCGGGCGGCCGCGGACGCCGTCTACAACTCCAATCCGCCGACCTCGGGAGCGCATTACGGCGCCGCCGTCGCACCCGGCATCTACAGCAAGCATCTGCCCGCCGGGCTGAGCGTCCATGCGATGGAGCACGGGCGCGTCGTCATTCACTACCGGCCGGACACACCAGCCGACATCGTCCGCGAACTGGAGAGTATTGCCAAGCGGTACGCGCGCGACACCGTCCTGCACCCGAACCCCGAGATCGACACGCAGATCGCGCTCACGGCCTGGGGTCGTATCGACACGCTGGAGCGCTACGACGAGGAACGCATCGTCACGTTCGTCGACACCCTGCGGAACCGCTACAACCATCACTCCACGATCGAACCCGATGAGTGCAGCGCCGGTCGCTGATCTCGCCGGTTCCGCTGGTGCGTGTCATGCGAGCCCTGACCCGAATGTGACGATGGTGACGTGGTCACGCTTCGCGCTTTGCTCGGCACGGGACTTCTGGTGGCATTCACCGCTTGTACGCCGAACGACACGGCTCCCGCCGTCGCGCCCACCTCGACGACCGCCGTCATCGCCTCCAGAGCGCCCGTTCCGGCGCGGGTCGACACTCCCCCGGACGCCTGCGCTCGCAGCGCCCTGAGCCGACTGGACCTGGCCGGTCGAGCAGGTCAGGTCATGATGGTCGGTCTCGAGGTCAGCGACCCCCTCGGCCGGTACGACGAGCTGGCCGCCGTCAGGATCGGGAACGTCTTTCTCGCCGGGCGCAGCGGCGCCGGAGTGGCAGCTATCCAGGCGGCGATCAGACAGCTGCAGACGACCGCGATCGGCGCAACCGGAAGCTATCTGCATGTCGCGGTCGATCAGGAGGGCGGTAACGTGCAGACGCTGCGGGGGCCCGGCTTCACCGACCTGCCCACTGCGCTCGAACAGGCCGCCTCCGGGCCCGACGCGTTGCGCGCCCAGACCTCCGGGTGGGCCTCGGAACTCGTCACGGCCGGAATCACGCTGGACCTCGCCCCGGTTGGCGACGTCGTTCCGGAAGGAACTGCCCTGAGCAATCCGCCCATCGGAGCGTCCTCCCGGCAGTACGGCTCGGACCCCGCCGTCGTCGCGCCGTTGGTGGCCTCGGTTGTCGAGGCGATGGAGGAGGCGGGCCTAGCGGCCACCATCAAGCACTTCCCCGGGCTGGGGCGAGTTGGCCTGAACACCGACACCTCCACCGGCGCCGTCGACGCGCAGACCACGGCCGAGGATCCGGCCCTGCGGCCGTTCGCTGCCGGCATCGACGCCGGCGCCACCGCGGTGATGGTTTCCTCCGCGTCGTACCCGCAGCTCGACCCGGAGAATCTGGCGCCGTTCTCGGCCGCGATCGTGCGGGGACTGCTCAAGGAGCGGCTCGGGTTCACCGGCGTCGTCGTGTCCGACGACCTGGGCCGCGCGGTGGCGGTTTCCGGTCGGACGCCGGAACAGCGGGCTGTCGACTTCGTCGCCGCCGGTGGCGACCTGGTACTGACCGTGGATGTCGACGACGCCGAGCCGATGACCGCTGCGCTGATCGCGCGAAGTCAAACCGACCCCAGCTTTGCCTCGCGGCTGGACGACGCCGCGCTCCGAGTGCTGATCAGCAAGCAGGACGCGGGGCTGCTCATCTGTTAGCCGCCAGACGGGGCGTGCGGGTGAGCAGACTCGACGGGGTCGACGACCGCGAAGTCCGGGACCGGCGTCGGTGTCCGGGACAAGGCAACGGCCAGCGCGATCGCGCCGATCATGACCAGGACCTCTCGCCCGGCGAAGCGACGAAAGGCTTCGGGTCGGCCGGCAGACAGCTGCCGAAGCGTGTGCCGGCGATGCCACCAGCCGAGGCCGGCCAGCGCGCCCAGGGCGGCTACCTTGCCGAGCACCAGCCAGCCGTAGCCGCGCGCGAACAGCTCGGTGATCACACCGTCGCCTTCCGACAGGCCGATCCACGCGTTGACGAGCCCGGAGGTCGCGACGGCCAGGAAACAGCCCAAGGCGAGCGCGCTGAACCGGGCGACTGTCACGCTGGCCTGCGCCGGCGACTTCCGCCGAAACAGCAAGACCGCGCCCAGCCCGCCCACCCAGGCACTGGCCGCCATGACGTGCACGATCAGGCTGAACGTGGCCAAGCCGTGATTGCTGTGACTGGACGCATGACCGGTGAGGAGAGGAGGCACCAGCGTTGCGGCGGCCAGCACGAGGACGAGCAGCGGCCCCTCGGCCGTGCTCACCCGCCGCGCGCACAAGCACACGAGCGCGGCGAGTGCGGCGACAAGCAGCAACGACCTGCTCTGGTCGACGGTGATCAGCGGGGTAGCGAAATCCCCGGACCCGATCAGGTCGGGCAACGGCAACCCGGCGATGTCGGCCAGGGTGAACCCAGGGTGAACACGGACCCAGTGCCGCGGACAGCGCCCAGGCCAGCGCGCACCACGACCCCGCCCGCAGGGCGCGTCGAGCCGGCCGCCGCAACTCCCGCTCCCGAGCCGAGACCAGACAGGCGGCGAACACCAGGCATCCGACCGTGCCCACCGCGGCGAGGTCCATAGTCAGCCGGGAAACCGGCAGCAGCCAGCCGACAAGTATCCCGGCACCCGGCAGGCCGGGTGCCGACGCGGTCGGCGCCGCACCCCCGAGCACCATGAAGATGACCAACGCCAAGCCGGCTCCGACACCGACCGCAGCGACGCTCAGCCCGAGGGAGGCGTGGTCCGCACCGGGGGTGCGGACCTGCCGGGGCCTAGCCACCGCCGCCACGCGCTCCCCGGCGCCGGGACACCACCGCGGCGGCGACACCCAGCGCGACCAGCAGCACGACCAGGACGGCCGCGATGGGGACCCAGTTCGTGCTCCCCGCCGTCGACACGGCGGCTGCCGGAGATGCCGACACGACAGTATGACGAGGTGCCTGCGCCGTCGCTGTCGAGGTCGGGGCTGTGGGCGAGGGCGGGACAGCCGTGGTCGGTCCGGTCGTGACCACGTAGCTGAACACGCCGGAGATCGGGTGCCCGTCTGCAGAGACGACCCGCCAGGCCACTTCGTATGTGCCGGCCGGACCCTGTTCGGTCAGCGGCTGGGTCACGGTGGTGCCGCTGACTTCCGGCGTACCGGATTGCCGGCCGGCCCCGTCCGGCCCGGTGACCGTCAGCTGGGCGAACTGCGTAATCACTGGCCCGTTGAACGTCAACGTGACAACGGCGGGGACCTCGCCACCTGCGCGCCGTCGGCAGGGGCGCTGGATATCAGGGCGTCGTGCGCAAAGGCGGTGGTAGCGCTCAGCAGCTGGGCGGCCAGCAGCGCGACCAGCGCGGCCGCGGCCAGCAACGACCTGATCGCCGCGGTCAAGCACCTGGAACTCAAAGACATGCCGACCTCTCTCAGTCGAGTGCCGTCACGACGTCCACGACAGCGGGAAGGTGTTCGGGCTCGGCGGCATGCGGCCGGCCCTGACACCGTCCTCGACGGCGCCGGGTCTAGGCCGCGAGGGTCCTCGGCGGTCCCCGGTACGGCGTTGCCGCGGCCAGCAGCAACGCGACGCTGACGGTGGCCGGAGCCGTCAGGCGTGCCGGGATCCGCACCGTCCGGTCCCCGATCGGCAGTGCGCCGGGCAGCCGCGGCACGACGAAACGGCGCAGCGACCGGTACAACCCCCATACGGCGGCATCGCCGCACGCGAGCACAGCGGCCATCAGGACGGAGCCGATCGTGTGACCCAGCAGCATCCTCACGTCCACCGCCGGATGCGTCCCCATCGCCGAGTCGGGCGACAGGGACAAGACGACATGGAAGGCCGCCTGGGAGCACGCTGTCGCACCGAGCAGCTGTCCGAAGCCACGCTGCCGCCCAGCCCACGCCACGGATCCGGTGGCGATGAGGGCGGCGGCCACGAGCATCGGCCCGGTGGATCCGGCAGTGGCCCCGCCCAACCAGTGACCGGAGAGTCCGAGCAACAGGCAGCACGCGGCGAGCGCAGCGCCGCGAAGCACCCGCAGCCATCCGTGTCCGGGATCCATCGCAGCCGTCATACTAGTCGCGGGCGAGGGCCATCACCGCACTGAGTGCAGGTGCGGCCACCCATAGTGAGCCCCCCGAACCATGCCGGCGAGAATTCAAGGGCGCAGAACCTGAGCCACCGCCGCAGGCGCGGCGCCGGCGCGGATGAGTCCGGCGTAGCGGCCGCCACCGGCCCCGGCCAGCCGCGTACAGGAACGGTACGACGGCTCGTCGTCGCTGAGGCCGAGAACGTGCAGCCGGGCGCCCGCGGAGCCGGCCGAGGCGGCCACCGTGATCGGGTCGCTGCCTGCGGTCGCGATCCCGTCTGTCAGCAGCAGAACCTCCCTCCGCCGGGCCCGAGCGGTCCCTGCTTGGCGCAGACCAGTGCGCAACGCCAGCGCGAGATCCGTCGTACCACCACCTCGCAGGGTGAGCAGCGCGCCGACGAGATCCGTCGTCGCGGCGATGCTGCGGATCGGCCGCAGTACGACGGCTCGCGACCAGAACGCGACCACGGCGAGCTCGTCGTCGGGGCGCATCCGGGCGGCCACGGCCGCTGCGGTCACCAGGGCGGTCGCGATGCGCCGGCCGGCCACCGATCCCGAGGCGTCGACCAGCAGGACGTACGCCGTAGCAGGGCTGCGCCAGGCCCGCACCCGGACGTCGTCGGCCCGCAACCGCGGGTGCTGGTCCAGGCGAGCCAGGGTGGCGTCCAGATCCAGGTCCACACCTGCCAGTGGATCATCCACTGTGGACAGTCGAGCCGTGCCGGAACGGTACCCGCTGGTGGCCCGCGGGGGCCTAATCGTCAGGCGCACCGCGAGTTGCCTCGCGGCCAGCCGGATCGAGGCGTCAGTCGCCTTGGCAAGGTCGACCAGTAGCTCAAGCGTCTCGTCGAGGTCGACCCGGGCCGCCTCGTCCACCGCCTCGACATCGAGCTGGCCGATGTCGGCGGAGAACCGCTGCAGGTCGGCGTGTCGATGTTCCAGCTCGGCCCGGCCGATCGTCCGGGAACCGTGCTGGCGCAGCAGCGCGGCCACTTCCGCCGGGTCCTCGATCGACCGTTGTGGCGCTGACCACGGGTCCGGCGGCGGCCCGGGAAGGTCGACGACCTCCTCGGGCTTCAGCGTTTTCCCGGATCTGCCTTGATCCAGATCTCCTCGATGATCTCGTCGACCGAGCGCGGACAGCCCTCCTGCACGGTGACCTTGCCGGACAGCGCCGTACGGGCCGCGTCCTGTCCGGTCCGTTCCGAGACCGCCGCCTCGCCGCGAACCGCAATCAGCTCCGCTGCCACCAGCACGGTGTCGATCGCCCCCCGGACGGAGGAGCCGATCCGCAGGTCGGGGTGCTCACGCGTCATCTGGACCGCCCGGACCGCCCGCAGCACGAGAGCCGGCGGGCCGGGCGCGACCCGCGTCACGATCGCCGCCTCGGTGCTCTCGTCCTGGTAGCGCATGGCGACCCGGCACGACCGGTCGTACAGCGCCGGGCTCACCCGCGCGGTACCCACCGCGTCGTACGGGTTCATCGCGGCGATCAGCCGGAACGTCGCAGCGGCCGGTACGACGCCGTACCGGGGAATGTGCATCTCCCGCTCGGACAGGACACCCAGCAGGACGTTCAGCGTCTCTTCGGGGACGCGGTTGAGTTCCTCGACGTACAGCAGGGCACCCGTCGTCATCGCCCGGCAGAGCGGACCGGGTACGAAGTTGTCCGGCCGGTAGTCCTCGGTCAGCACCCGGGACGGGTCGTGGTGGCCGACCAGCCGGGCGGGGGTCAGCTCCGCGTTGCCCTCGACGAGCACGAGCCCGACCCCGGCACCCGCGGCCAGGGCGCGCAGCAGTGTCGTCTTCCCGGTGCCGGGAGGTCCCTCCAGCAGCAGGTTCCGCCCCGCGGCGAGCGCGGCCGCGACGATCTCGGCTTCCCGCTCCCTCCCGACGACCGCGGCCCGGGTGGCCTCGACCATCTCGAGTGCGGGCAGCCCCGTTGCGGCCAGCACCTAGTCTGCCGGCCATCCGGCTGACGCCGTACGGCTAGTACACAATCACGCCGCGCAGGTTCGTCCCGGCGTGCATGTCCTTGTACCCCTGCGCGACCTCGTCGAGGGTGTAGGTGCGGGTGACCAGCTCGTCGAGTTTGAGCTTTCCGTCGGCGTACAGCTGTAGCAGGCGGGGGATGTCCTTGCTCGGGCTGGACGCTCCGAACATCGCGCCCTGCAGCCGCTTCTGGTACAGCGTCAGCTCGGCGATCGAGATCGGCAGGGCACTCGTATCGGCAACGTTTCCTAGGCCGGTCACCACGCACGTCCCCGCCTTGCGGATCGCGGAGAACGCCTGCGCCACGTGCTCGGGCTTCGTCACACCGACGGTCACGATTGCCGAGTCCGCGCCCTGCCCGTTCGTGAAGCCCTTGGCGAGGTCGGTGGCCTCCTCCATCGTCTCCACGGCGTGGGTCGCGCCGAGTTCCATCGCCTTTTCGCGCTTGAACGGCAGCGGGTCCACGGCGATGATGTTGCTCGCTCCGGCGTGAGCGGCGCCCTGCACGGCGTTGATGCCGATGCCGCCAACGCCCATGACGATCACGGTTTCTCCGGGCTGTACCCCGGCGGAGTTGACCGCCGAGCCCCACCCGGTGCCTACGGCGCAGCCGGCCAGGCAGGCCTTGTCCAGCGGCAGGTCCTTGTTGATCTTGACGGTGGAGTCGGTGGCGACAGTCGTGTACTCGGAGAACGTGGAGATCCCGCACATCTGCCCGACCGGAGCGCCATCGAGGCTCATCCGGAAGCTGGTCGGGTCGTCCCAGCGGCCACCGCTGAGCAGACCCGCACCGAGGTCGCACAGGTTCTGCATGCCGGAGGCGCACCACCGGCAGCGCCCGCAGCCGGGCAGGAAGGAGAACACCACGTGGTCACCGACCTCGAAGCCGCGGGTGTTCGGCCCCACCTGCTCGACCACCCCGGAGCCCTCATGCCCGCCGCAGAAGGGATACATGCCGACCGGGATGTCGCCGGTGGCGATGTGGTCGTCGGAATGACACAGCCCGGACGCGGCCAGCTTGACCGTGACCTCGCCGTGGCGAGGCTCATCGAGGTCGAGGTCGACTACCTCGTACTCGCCGGGCGCGGACCGAATGACGGCACCACGAGTCTTCATGCGGAATCCTCCAAGCGTCGGGGTGTGCGGTTGTGCACCCCGCCGACCGTATTGGCTCGCCGGTGAGTCAGTCCATAGCCCGATCGGCCAGGACACGCCGGTACCGGACCTCTGTCACCCCGGTCTCGAACTGGTCGTCGATCTTGGTTGCTCCCTCGACGCGCCACCCCGCGCGCTCGTAGAAGCGCCGTGCTCGGGCGTTCCCGTCGACCACCCAGAGGTACGCCGTCCCGTAGCCGTCAACGGCCAACCCGCGTTCGGCGTGCTGCAAGAGCTGCGCGCCCAGGCCGGTCCCCCACGCCGCCGGGTGCAGGTTGATCACGTGCAGCGAGCCGGAGCCGCTCGGCGCGTCGTCGTCGCGCGGGGGCCCGTAGCTGCACATGGCAACAATCGTCCCATCGAGGTCCTCGCCGACGAGCATGCTGCTGAGGTGCGGCGCCGCCAGCCATTGACGCAGTCGCTCGGCCGCCTGCACCAGGTCATGGCCCATGGCGTCCAGGTAGGCGTCGGGCATCAGCCCGCGGTACGCCGCCTGCCACGCCGCGATCCGCACCCGGACGACGCCCTCGGCGTCTGCTGGTCGCGCCGGTCGGATCCGGAATGCGCTCACGCCGCACTGTCGCATGGTGGTCGACGCACGGTAGACAGGTCGGCATGGCTGCACGTGATGACTTCCTGGCCGCCAGGGACTTTCTGTTGTCGGTACGTGAGGACTACGACCGGGCGGTGGCCGAGTTCCGCTGGCCGGAGCTGGCCGAGTTCAACTGGGCGTTGGACCACTTCGACAGGCTAGATCCCGACCAGCTGGCGCTGTGGATCGTCCACGAGGACGGCACCGAGGAAAAGCTCACGTTTGCCGATCTGCAGGCGCGGTCCAACCAGTTCGCCAACCACCTCCATGACCTCGGTGTACGGCGGGGGGACCGGTTGCTGCTCATGCTCGGAAACATCGCTCCGCTGTGGGTCACGATGCTCGCTGCGACCAAGCTCGGCGTGGTCATCATCCCGACCAGCACACTGCTCGGCGTCGACGAGCTCGCCGACCGGCTGGAGCGTGGCGACGTACGGGTAGTCGTCACCGCAGCGGCGCTCGCGGACCGGTTCGCCGGGTTGGCCGGAGCAGACATCCGGATCAGCGTCGACGACCCGGTGGAGGGCTGGGCCACCTATGCCGAGGCAACGCAGTGTGCGATCACGTATCAGCCGGACCGATCGACCCGGAGTGGGGAACCGCTGTTTCTGTACTTCACCTCCGGTACGACGTCCAGGCCCAAACTCGTCGAGCACTCTCACGTGTCGTACCCGGTCGGCCACCTGTCGACGATGTACTGGATCGGCGTGCGACCCGGCGACATTCACCTCAACATCAGCTCGCCCGGCTGGGGCAAGCACGCCTGGAGCAACCTGTTCGGTCCGTGGAACGCCGGCGCGACCGTCTTCGTCGTGAACCAGGCCCGCTTCGACGCGCCCGCGCTGCTGCGCGAGATGCAGCGGTGCAAGGTCACGACGTTCTGCGCGCCGCCGACGGTGTGGCGGATGCTCGTGCAGCAGGATCTGGCGTCGTACGACCTGTCGCTGCGCGAGGTGATCGGAGCGGGCGAACCGCTCAACGCCGAGATCATCGACCAGGTGCGCACCGCCTGGGGCCTGACGATCCGCGACGGGTTCGGGCAGACCGAGACGACCGCCATGTGCGGCAACTCCCCCGGCCAGCCGGTGAAGGACGGGTCGATGGGCCGCCCGCTGCCCGGGTATGCGGTCGTCCTGCTCGACCCAGCCGGCCAGGTGGCCGAAGAGGGCGAGATCTGCCTCGATCTGTCCGAGCGGCCACTGGGTCTGATGGTCGGCTACCGCGACGATCTCACAGTCGACTATGGCGACGGCGATTCCCGTCCGGCGGGCGCGACGACCGGCGGCCACTACCACACCGGTGACGTCGCCCGGCGCGACGAGGACGGCTACATCACCTACGTCGGGCGTACCGACGACGTGTTCAAGGCCTCGGACTACCGGATCAGTCCGTTCGAGCTCGAGAGCGTGCTCATCGAGCATCCCGCGGTCGCCGAGGCGGCCGTCGTCCCCTCACCGGACCACATGCGGCTCGCGGTGCCCAAGGCCTACGTCGTACTGGCCGGTGGTCATGAGCCCACGGCGGAGACCGCGGCGGCGATCCTCCGCTACTGCCGGGACCGGCTGGCGCCGTTCAAGCGGATCCGGAGGATCGAGTTCGCCGAGCTGCCCAAGACGATCAGCGGCAAGATCCGCCGGGTGGAACTCCGAACTGCCGAGCACGAGCGGACCGGCAACGAGCGCAAAGCGCAGGAGTTCTGGGAGGAAGACCTCACTTGAGCACTATCGGATGCGGATCTGGTCACAGAGGGACCAGAACCGCATCCAATGACGCGAGAGCGACGCAATTCGGCCCGCACCTGGTCAGGATCCCAGGCCAGCCGTATCTCAGCGTCCGCTCGCCGCGCTCGGCGACCTCGTTGTCCCGGATGTCGTCGAGTTCCCGCTCCTCCTCTGGATGCGCTGCCCGGCCGTCGAGTTCCACGACCAGCCGCCACCGTTGGTAGCGGATGTCCCGGTATCTGCGGCTGCCGCGGAAACCCTCGACTTGGTTGCGGGAACCTCGGGGGAAGGCCATGCGCGCGCTCGACGTCTCTGACATAGCAGCGCTCGAGCGGCGTGGCCACGCCGTCGCTTACGTCGTTGAGTAGGTCGGTGACCAGCCGTCGCCAGCGCAGCCGGGGGCGGGCCTCGGCGGCGGCGGCGAGGCGGCTCGGGGTCGTCCTGCGCTGCTGACAGGCCCGGAGCACGAGGTCGATAACGGCACGCTCGGTGCGCGCCTCGTGGGTGAGGTCGAGGACCGTGCCCTCAACCGTGGTTCGCGGCGGCATCCGGACCGGGTGTCGATTTGCAGCCAGGTGTCGGGACTGGCGCACCCGCACGACGAGGCGCGACGGCTGGTGTCGGCGGCCGTGCGGCACGCACACGACAACCTGCGCCGGCAGATCGGGTCGCATGCCCCACAGCCACTCGGCGGTCTCGTGCCCGGCGGCGGCTTCCGCACCGGCATAGAGCAGAGCCGCCCAGACCCGGCCCAGGTCAGGGAGCGGACCGGTGAACGTGGCATAGACACCCGGGTGCACTCGGCGCCAACGGCGGCGACGGACGTGTGAGCGCACGACCGTACGATCGATCGCCAGAGCTAGCAGTTGACGCTGGCAGACGAGGCCAGCCTGCCGGTTCGCGAGTGCCACGAGCGCCCGGTCCTGCATGAGGGTGTTGGGCATTGCCCCACAGTGAGCGCAGCGGCCCCGGCGCAGCGCCGGCGCGGTGAAGCTGTGGAAATTGCCAGGGCTTTCCGCGGGACCGGATGCGGATCTGGTCAGCTGGTGACCGTATGGACATCCGATCCGGCGGTGACGGTCAGGGTGTTGCCGCCACCTGCGCAACGGGACCGGCGCGGAACGAGCGGCGGTAGGCCCGCGGCGGTACGCCGCGGCGGCGTACGAACTGCTCACGCAGACCGGCGGCGGTCGTGAACCCGACCCGGCGGGCCACCTCCTCGACCGGCAGGTCGCCGGTCTCCAGCAGTTCCTCGGCTGCCTGCACGCGCTGGGCAAGCAACCAGGCCCGGGGCGTCGAGCCGGTCGCTGCATGAAAGTGCCGGGCGAAGGAGCGCGGGCTCATCAGCGCGCGGGCCGCCAACGTCTGCACCGTCAGGTCGGTGTGCAGGTTCGCCTGCATCCACGCCAGTACGCCGCCGAGCCGGTCGGAGGAGCCGATCTCCGGCAGCGGCGAGTCGATGAACTGGGCCTGACCACCGTCGCGGTGGGGCGGCACGACCATCGAGCGGGCGACGGCGTTTGCCGCGTGCGCGCCGAACTCCCGCCGCAGCAGGTACAGGCACAGGTCCACGCCCGCAGCGGTCCCCGCGCCGGTGAGGATCCGTCCCTCGTCCACGTAGAGCACATCGGGATCGACGGTGACTGCCGGAAACCGGGAGGCCAGCGCGTCGGCCGTGCTCCAGTGGGTGGTTGCCCGGCGGCCGTCGAGCAGCCCGGCGGCGGCGAGGACGAACGCGCCCGTGCAGTGGCTCGCTATGGTCGCCCCCCGGTCGTAGGCGGCCCGCAGGGCGGCGAGCAGTGGCTCGCCCGGCAACACGTCGAAGTCCTCCCACGCCAGGATGTGGATCAGATCGGCCGATTCCAGCCGCTCCAGGCCGTGCTCCACTGCGATGACAACGCCGCTGTCGAGTCGCACCAGGCCGGGCTGTGGAGCAGCAACGGCGAAATCGAAGCGTGGCAGACCCACTGCTGAGCGGTCGTAGCCGAAGACCTCGCCGACCACACCGAGACCGAATCCGCCGGAATTCTGCAGCAGCACCGCGACAACATCCCGCACAGGAGTCAGTGTGGCAGATTTGTTGCGAACATGGTCAGTCCTGCCACTCGTTCTGGCCAGTTGGCGGGTGCAAACTCAGCCCATGATGCTCATTCACTGCCCCAGCTTGGGGGACGAGCTGATCCCTCCGCGGCGCATCCACTCCCTGACGAACACCGATCACGGCATCCTCATGCGCATCAACTGCTACTGCGGCCGGCGCCACGTCGTACGCACCGGCCGTCGGGCTCAGGCGCTGTGATTCAGGCTTCGAACTTGTAGCCGAGACCGCGCACCGTCACCAGGTGTTTCGGGCGCGCCGGGTCCGGTTCCAGCTTCGCCCGTAGCCGCTTCACGTGGACGTCGAGCGTTTTTGTGTCGCCCACGTAGTCCGCGCCCCACACCCGGTCGATCAGCTGGCCGCGGGTGAGGACCCGCCCGGCATTGCGCAGGAGCAGCTCGAGCAGGTCGAACTCCTTGAGCGGCAGAGCCCGCACCTCGCCGTTGACCGTGACGACATGCCGCTCCGGATCCATCCGCACCGGCCCAACCTCCAGGGTCGGTACGCCGATGTCCTCGGCCTCGTTCTGTCGGCGCAGCACCGCCCGTATCCGCGCCACGAGCTCCCGCGCGGAGTACGGCTTCGTGACGTAGTCGTCGGCGCCGAGCTCCAGCCCGACAACCTTGTCGATCTCGGTGTCCTTGGCAGTCAACATGATGATCGGAACCGGTGACCGCTGCCGGAGCGACCGGCAGACCTCCGTGCCCGGCAGTCCGGGAAGCATCAGGTCGAGCAGCACGATGTCGGCCCCCGCACGATCGAACTCGGTGAGCGCGTCCGGACCGGTGGCGGCTATCGCTACCTCGAAGCCCTCCCGGCGCAGCATGTAGGACAGTGCGTCGGAGAAGGACTCCTCGTCCTCGACGACGAGGACTTTGGTCATGAGTGCGCCTCCTGGGTTTGGCGGGGCGACAGGGCCAGGTCGGGGGCGAGCGGGACACGCAACGTGAACGTCGAGCCGGCGCCGAGCTGGCTGCTCACCCGGACTCCCCCGCCATGGTTGGTGGCGATGTGCTTGACGATGGCCAGGCCCAGTCCGTTGCCTCCGGTGGCGGTGGCGCGGGCCGGGTCGACCCGGTAGAAGCGCTCGAAGATGCGGGCCTGGTCGCCGGGCGGGATGCCCTCGCCCTGGTCGATCACCGCGATCTCGGCGAAGCCGGACTGGCTCCGCGCGGCCACGGTCACGGTCGTGCCGGGGCTGCTGTACGCAACCGCGTTCGCCAGTAGGTTCGTCAACGCTGTCACCAACTGACCCTCGGCCCCCAGCACGACCTCCTCCGCGGCTCCGCTGACGGAAAGTCTGATCGCCCTGGCGTCGGCCGCCAGTCGGGTTCGGTCCATCGCCTCAGCAATAACGACCCGCACCGAGACCGGGTTGCGTTCGGGCAGCGGCTCGCCGCCCTGCAGCCGGGACAAGTCGATCAGCTCCCGGACCAGCCGGTTCAGGCGCTGCGCCTCGTGCACAGCTCGAGCGGAGAATCGGCGGATCGCCTCCGGGTCGTTGGACGCGTCCTGCATCGCCTCGGCCAGCAGGGACAGCGCCCCCACCGGGGTCTTCAGCTCGTGGCTGACGTTGGCCATGAAGTCCCGGCGTACGTCCTCGATCCTCCTCGATTCGGTGACGTCAAGCAGAAGCAACGCGACCGTCCCCCGATTGTCCAGGCGCATGGCCTGTACGCCGACGGTGCGCGGGCCGGCACCCAGCAACTCCGCCGTCAACCGCACGTCCTCCTGCCGTTGGCCGGTACGCCGAACCGTGGCGGCGAGCCGGAGCAGGTGCGGCACCGCCAGCTCGCGGCCCCTGACCACGCCGAGCCCCCGGGCCGCGGCATTCGCCAGAATGACCGAGTCGTCGGCGTCCACGACCACGGCGCCAGGTTCCATGAGTTCCACCACGCGACGTGCGACGTCGAAGCCCACCGTGGGCTGCGTCGGTTCAGTCGCCGATCGGCGGCGCATCGCGACCAGGGCGAGCGCCAAGGAGATGCCCGCCACGAGTCCCGCCAGCGCGATCAGGGCCTCCACGCGATGATCGTAGATCTGCCGCCCGACACTGTTGACCAGTGGCGACGGGCGGCGCGGAGTTGGTCGGCCAGAGTTCACCCGCCGGAAGCTCCGCGTTTGCCTATCGGCCTTGGTTCTTCACCGCTTCGATCGCCGCAGCCGCCGCCTCTGGATCGAGGTACTGGCCGCCGGGGGTCCGTGGCCGCAACTGCTCGTCCAGGTCGTAGCGCACCGGCACTCCAGTCGGGATGTTCAGCGCCACGACTGCCTTGTCGCTCAGGTCGTCCAGATGCTTCACGAGCGCCCGGAGGCTGTTGCCGTGCGCGACGACCAGGACCGTACGACCCGTCGTCAGGTCGGGCACGATGGCGTCGTACCAGTACGGCAGCATTCGAACGACGACATCCTTGAGGCATTCGGTGTCCGGTCGCAGTTCCGGCGGAAGTGCGATGTACCGCGGGTCGTCGTACTGACTCCATTCGCCGTCGCGGGGCAGCGGCGGCGGCGGCGTGTCGTACGAGCGGCGCCAGAGCAGGAACTGCTCCTCGCCGTACTCCTTGAGCGTCGCGGCCTTGTCCTTGCCCTGTAGCGCGCCGTAGTGGCGCTCGTTCAGCCGCCAGCTCCGGCGTACCGGGATCCACGACCGCTCGGCGGTGGACAGGGTGGCGGTCGCCGTCTCGATCGCGCGGCGCAGCACAGATGTGTGGAGTACGTCGGGGAGCAGATCGTGCTCCACCAGGAGTTCACCGCCGCGCCGGGCTTCCTGGAACCCGAGGTCGGTCAGGCCCACGTCCACCCAGCCGGTGAACAGATTCTTCTCGTTCCAGTCGCTCTGCCCGTGCCGGAGCAGGACCAGGGTGCCGATCACCGACCCATCCTGGCATCGGGGTCGGCGAACGCGGCGAACGCCCGCAGGTTGGCGAGTGACTCCCCGCGTTTCGCCCGCCACTCCCATTCCCGCCTGATCGACGACCCGAAGCCGATCTCCAGCATCGTGTTGAAATGCTCGTCCGCGTAGCTCAGCACCGCGCCGAGCAGCCGATCGAGTTCATCTGCGTCCACAGTGGACAGTGGCAACCGCCCGGTGAGGTAGATGTCGCCGACCTGGTCGATGCTGAACGCGACGCCGAACAGCTTGGCGTTCAGCTGGAGCAGGTACTCCCACAGCTGCTCACGGTTCTCGTCCGGCTGCCGGCAGACGAACGCCGATACCCGCAACGAGTGCTCGCCGACGACGAGCCAGCAGTTCGTCTGCAGCTTCTTCTCTCCCGGCAACGTCACGAGATACCGCCCCGGCCCCGGCGACTGGTAGTCCAGCCCCCGCTCGCCGAGGGCGGCGCGGATGACGTCGTCGGGGACAGTCATCCGACCACCGGCACGGCGTACGACGGAGCATGCCTCGCCTCGGCGTACACCGCGAGCAGCTCGCCGGCGGTGCGGTCCCACGAGAAGCCGGTCGCATATTGGACGGCACCGGCGGCGAGCGATGCGGCGAGCGGCTTGTCCACGATCAACCGGCGTACCGCGGCGGCGTAATCGGCCGGGTCGTGCCCGGCCACGAGCAGGCCCGACCGCCCGTGGGAGACGGCCGTGGTCAGCCCGCCCACCGCCGCCGCGACGACAGGTGTGCCGCAGGCCTGTGACTCGAGGGCGACCAGGCCGAAGGACTCGTTGTAGCTCGGCACCACCGTCACGTCGGCGGCCCGGTAGAAGTCGGCTAACCGGTCCGGCGAGACCGGCCGTTCGAAGCGCATCTGCTCGGCGATTCCCAGGTGTGCGGCCAGATTCTGCAGCGCGTGCGGCTCGTCCAGGCCGGTGCCGCTCGGCGCACCGACGACAATGACCCGCAGCCGGCGAGCCAGGTCGGGATCGTCCTCGACCAGCCGTGCGGCGGCGCGCAGCAGAATGTCGGGTGCCTTGAGCGGCTGGATCCGTCCCACGAAGAGCAGGACGAGGGCGTCGGTCGGTACCCCCACGGCGGCGCGGGCAATTGCCTGGTCACCGGACTGGTACCGGTCGAGGTCGACACCAGGAGCGATCGTGTGCACCCGGTCCGGGTCCGCGGCGTACAGGGTGACGAGGTCGCGGGCCTCCTGGCCGGTGGAGGCGATCAGCCGGTCGGCCTCCGCCACCACCTGCTCCTCGCCGATCACCCGCGCGCGCGGCTCGGGCATGTCGCCATCGGCCAGCAGGGAGTTCTTCACCTTGGCCAGAGTGTGGGCGCTGTGGATCAGCGGCACCCCCCACCGGTCACGGGCCAGCCAGCCGACCTGGCCCGACAGCCAGTAGTGCGAGTGGATCAAGTCGAAGTAGCCCGGCTCGTGCATCGCCTCGGCGCGCAGGACACCGCTGGTGAACGCGCACAGCTGAGCCGGCAGATCGTTCTTACCAAGGCCTTCGTACGGTCCGGCGATCACATGGTGGACGGTGACGCCGGGAGCCATCTCGACAACCGGTGGGAGGTCGCTGGACGTCGCGCGGGTGAAGATCTCCACGTCGATGCCCCACGCGGCGAGCCGGCGAGACACCTCGACGATGTAGACGTTCATGCCGCCGGCGTCCCCCGCGCCCGGTTGGTCCAGCGGGCTGGTGTGCACCGACAGCGTTGCGACCCGCCGCGGCAGCCGGGCAGGCGTGGGGGTCCCATTGACCGCGTCCATGCCCCACCCCTCCTCAGCCGTACCGTTCGGGCAAGATCGCCCTCATGAGCGCCAACCCCATCGGAGTTGTTCCTGATTCCCCAACCCGGGTGGCGGTCGTCACCGGAGCGAGCAGCGGGATCGGCGCGGCGACGGCGCGGCGGCTGGCCGCGGACGGCTTCCACGTCGTACTAGGTGCCCGGCGTGCCGACCGGATCGAACAACTGGCCGCGGAGCTGAGCGGCGAGGCGTACCCGCTGGACGTCACCGACCAGGCGTCGGTGGACGCGTTCTGCTCCGCCGTACCGGTGGCTCATGTCCTGGTCAACAACGCCGGCGGCGCGGTCGGGATGGACCCGGTCGCGACCGCCGATGTCGAGGACTGGGCGCGGATGTACGACGTCAACGTGCTCGGGGTGGTTCGGATGACGCAGGCGCTGCTGCCCGCGCTGATCGCCAGCGGCCGCGGCGACGTCGTGTTCGTGGGGTCGACGGCGGGAATGATCAACTATGAGGGCGGTGCGGGCTACACCGCCGCGAAGCACGGGACCCATGCGGTCGCGGAGACGCTGCGGCTGGAGCTGTGCGGTCAGCCGGTCCGGGTGATGGTCGTCGCGCCAGGGATGGTCAGGACCGAGGAGTTTTCCCTGCACCGCTTCGGCGGGGACAGCGAGCGGGCCGAAGCGGTGTACGCCGGCGTACGGGAACCGCTCGTCGCCGAGGACATCGCCGACTGCATCGGCTGGATGGTCACCCGGCCGCACCACGTCAACGTGGACCTGCTCGTGGTCCGGCCGATCGCCCAGGCCGCCCAGCACAAGGTCCACCGCGAAAGTTAGGTGAACGCGGCGAGGCCGGTGATGGCCTGGCCGAGTACCAGCGTGTGCACCTCGGAGGTGCCCTCGTACGTGAGCACCGACTCGAGATTGTTCATGTGCCGGATCACGGGATACTCCAGCGTCACCCCACTCGCGCCGAGCACGGTGCGCGCCTCGCGGCAGATCTTGAGCGCCTCCCGGCAGTTGTTGAGCTTGCCGATGCTCACCTGTTCCGGCGTCAGCCCGACCGCATCCTTGCGCCGCCCCAGATGCATGGCCAGCAGCAGACCCTTGTGCAGCTCCAGCGCCATGTTCACGAGCTTTGCCTGGGTCAGCTGGAAGCCGCCGATCGGCCGGTCGAACTGCACCCGCGTCTTGGCGTACTCCACGGCGCACTCGTACGACGACCGCGCCGCGCCCATCGAGCCGAAGATGATCCCGAACCGCGCCTCGGTGAGGCAGCCCAGCGGCCCGGCGATGCCCCTCGCCTCGGGCAGCATCGCGTCGGCGGGCAGCCGCACGTCGTCGAGCAGCAGTTCGCTGGTGACTGACGCCCGCAGCGACATCTTGCGGGTGATGTTCCGTGTGCTGAAGCCCTCCGTGCCGGCTGGGACGAGGAAGCCGCGCACCCCTTCTTCGGCCCGCGCCCATACGATCGCGACGTCGGCGATCGAGCCGTTCGTGATCCACATCTTGGTGCCGTTGAGGATCCAGTCGTCCCCCTCTTTTCGGGCGGTGGCGCGCATCCCGGCCGGGTTCGAGCCGAAGTCCGGCTCGGTCAAACCGAAGCAGCCGATTGCCCTACCGGCAGCCATCTCGGGCAGCCAACGCTGCTTCTGCTCCTCGCTGCCGTACTTCCAGATCGCGAACATCGCCAGCGATCCCTGCACGGAGACCATGCTGCGCAGTCCCGAGTCGATCGCCTCTAGTTCCAGGCAGGCCAGCCCGTACGCAGTCGCGCTGGTCCCGGCACAGCCGTAGCCCTCGAGATGCATGCCGAGCAGACCGAGTTCGCCGAGTTCCGGTGCGAGTTCGCGCGGGATGTGTCCTTCCTCGAACCACTCCGCAATGTGTGGCGCCACCCGCTTCTCCCCGAAGCTCCTGACTGTCTCGCGGATCGCCCGTTCCTCCGCGGTGAGCATCTCGTCGATACCGAGCAGGTCAGTGGGGTCTGCGGCAGCGGGCATGCGCGGTCTCCTAGAGAGTGCAGTTGACGAACTTGGGCTCGGGACGCAGTTCTACACCGAACCGGGTTCTGGTGCCGTCGCGCACCTGGCGCGCCAGGGTCAAGAGGTCCGCCGTGCGGGCGGCGCCCCGGTTCGTCAGCGCGAGCGTGTGCTTCGTGGACAGCCGCACGGGTCCGTCGCCGTACCCCTTCGTGAACCCGGACTGCTCGATCAGCCAGCCGGCGGACAGCTTCGTTCCCGACTCGGCCGGCCAGGACGGGTACGCCGTTCCGGGCTCCAGGCGCCGCTCGAACGCCGCCAGCTCCGCCTCGTCGAGGATCGGGTTGGTGAAGAAGGACCCGGCGCTCCAGGTGTCGTTGTCGTCGGGGTCCAGCACCATGCCCTTTCCGCGGCGCAGTTCCAGTACGGCGTCCCGTACCTCGGCGAGCGGCACCTGGGCACCGGGTTGTACGCCGAGTGCACGGGCAAGTTCGGCGTACGCGATGGGTCGGCTCAGTACCGAGATAGGCAGCCGGAGTCCCACGTCCAGGACGACGTACCGATCGGTGTGCTTCAAGCGGCTTGTCCGGTAGCCGAACGCACAGTCCACAGTGGACAGTACGGCGACCATGTCTGCATCACGGTCCCAAACGGTGACGTCGGTGAGCGTCTGTGCGACGTCCTGGCCGTAGGCGCCGACGTTCTGCACGGGCGTAGCGCCGGTCCGGCCCGGGATCCCGGACAGGCACTCGATTCCCGCCCACCCCGCCGTCACGGCGCGGGCCACCAGGCCGTCCCAGTCGGCGCCGGCGGCGACGCGGAGCAGCACCTCGTCGCCGTCCCGGCGTACGTCGATGCCGTCGGTCCGGATCAGCACGGTGACGCCTGGCCAGCCCTCGTCGGCGACGACGAGGTTGCTGCCGCCGCCGACCAGGAGCACCGGCTCACCAGCCGCATCAGCCGTCCGGACGGCGGCGACCAGTTCCGGGGCCGTGCCGGTGCAGACGAGCCGCCCAACCGGGCCGCCGAGCCGCAACGTCGTCAGCTCGGCGAGCGTCAGGACGGCGACCTCGGACACGCGCCCACCGTAATTGCCGCGGCGCGCTCCTGCAGCAGAGCGCGCACCCGCATGTTCTGCGTCATCGACGCCGCGCGCAGGAACTCCGCATGCGCCTCCTCGAGGCGTCCCAGCTTGGCGAGCAGGTCTCCTCGCACGCTGGCAAGCAGGTGGTACCCGTCGAGCGCCGACGTCTCGGCGATGGCATCGACGAGCTCGAGGCCCGCGGCGGGGCCGTACGCCATACCGAGCGCGACCGCCCGGTTCAGGTCGACCACCGGCGAGGGCATGAGCTGGGACAGCGCGTCGTACAACGCCGTGATGCGCAACCAGTCGGTGAGCTCCGGCCGGACAGCGCGGGCGTGACAGGCGGCGATCGCGGCCTGCAGCGCGTAGATGCCGGCCGCCCCGCCAAGCCCCCGGGCGCGGTCGAGCGCCCGGAGACCGCGACCGATGAGGAGATGATCCCAGCGCGCACGGTCCTGATCGAGCAATCGGACCGGCCGGCCATCCGGGCCGACCCGGGCATGCAGGCGAGACGCCTGGAGCTCCATGAGCGCCACCAGACCGTGGACCTCCGGCTCACGCGGCGCGAGTTCGGCCAGGATGCGGCCGAGGCGCAGCGCGTCCTCGCAGAGGGACGGTCGCATCCAATCGCCCCCTGCGGTTGCCGCATACCCCTCGTTGAAGATCAGGTAGACGACCTCCAGGACCGCCGGCAGCCGAGCGGCGAGCTCGTCCCCGCTAGGTACCTCGAACGGCACCCGGGCCGCGGCGAGGGTCTTCTTCGCCCGGACGATCCGCTGGGCAATCGTCGATGTCGACACGAGGAACGCCCTGGCGATCTCCTCCGTACGCAGCCCGCCAAGCAAGCGAAGGGTGAGGGCGACCCGCCCTTCGGTAGCCAACACTGGGTGGCAGCACGTGAAGATGAGGCTCAGCAGGTCGTCGCCGATCTCGTCGTCCCGCGAGGCGTCGATCTGCACAGTCGTCATGAGGTCACGAGCGACCTGGTCCTGCTTCTGCTCGAGCCGCCTGCTGCGCCGGATCTGGTCGATCGCCTGGTTCTTCGCCGTGGCCATGAGCCAGGCCCCCGGGTTGTCGGGCACGCCCGACTCCGGCCACTTCTCCAGTGCCGAGAGGAGTGCGTCTTGCGCGAAGTCCTCGGCCAGACCGACGTCGCGAACCATCCTGACCAGGCCAGCGATCAACCTCGCGGACTCGATGCGCCAGACCGCCTCGATGCTGCGATGCACCGAGGGGGTCGTCACAGCCCGCTATTCCAGCACCTCCGGCTGAAGCGCTGCGGAGCTACCCCTATTCGGAGGCTTGCGTGCGGCGGCGGAGGCGCTCCTCTTGATCACGCAGCTCGGGAGTGAGCGAATCCCCGAAGTCATCCGCCTCGAACACCTGCCGGATCTCGACCTCGAAGTCCTCGTCATCGGTGTTGGGGATGCGCTTGACCCATTCGATGGCTTCTTCCTTGGACTTCACCTGGATCAGCCAGAAGCCGGCGATCAGCTCCTTGGTCTCGGTGAAGGGGCCGTCGACCACGGTGGACTTGCCACCGGTCGAGAACCTGACGCGGGCGCCCTTCGAGCTCGGGTGCAACCCCTCCCCGGCCAGCATGACGCCTGCCTGGACCAGCTCCTCGTTGTACCGGCCCATGTCGGCGAGCACCTGCTCGCTCGGCATGACGCCCGCTTCGCTGTCGTCGGTGGCCTTGATCATGACCATGAACCGCATGATGGCACCTCTCTCTCGGTGGGTTTACCCGTGCGACGAACGCCGACCCACCGATTTCGACACGACTCACGACTTCTTCCGCTTGGTCTTGGCTGGAACGACGTCCGGGATCGTGCGCTGGCTGTCCTTGGGTGGTCGCACGTAACCGTCGTCGCGGTTGGCCGGGCGAGGCGGCAACGTGGGCGGCTCGGGTGTCAGGTCCTCGTACGGCACAACGGCGAGCAGGTGGTGCATGACATTGAGCCGAGCCCGCTTCTTCACGTCCGCTTCGACGACGTACCACGGCGACTCGTCGATGTCGGTGGCGGCGAACATCGCGTCCTTGGCCTTGGAGTAGTCCTGCCAGCGGTTGCGGGACTCGATGTCCATCGGCGACAGCTTCCACCGCTTGGTCGGGTCGCCGAGGCGGCCCTGAAAACGCCGTTCCTGCTCGGCATCACTGACCGAGAACCAGTACTTGACGACCTGAACCCCGCTTCGCACCAGCATCCTTTCGAACTCTGGAGCCGAGCGCAGAAACTCCTGGTACTCCTCCTCGGTGCAGAAACCCATCACGTGCTCCACGCCGGCGCGGTTGTACCAGGACCGGTCCAGGAGCACCATCTCGCCCGCTGCTGGCAGGTGAGCTGCGTAACGCTGGAAGTACCACTGCGTCTGTTCCCGCTCGGTGGGCGTGCCCAACGCGACCACCCGAGCGTGCCGCGGATTGAGGCTCTCGGTGATGCGCTGGATCGCGCCGCCCTTGCCGGCTGCGTCTCGGCCTTCGAAGATGACGACGATCCGCAGCCCCTTGGCGCGGATCCACTCCTGCTGCTTGACGAGCTCGACCCCTAGCCGAGCGAGTTCCGCCTCGTAGTACTCGTTGTCCACCTTGGCGGTCGCGTTGGGCGTCTCCTCGACCGACCGGTCCGTGGTTTGGGTCGTCGTGGCCATTGTTGCCTCCGCTGTTCGGTTGGGTCTCGTTCTACCGGCTGCGGCCGCCAGCCGCACCCCGGCTCGTACGCTGTGGCCCGTGGCGAGGCAGGCACCACGGCTGGCGACTGGCCGAGCGCGGGCACTCGGACTGCCGACACGGGGTACCACCAACCCCAACCGGCTACGTCGCGTCGACCGCTGGATCGTGGGCACGCAGTCCGCCCGGCTGCGCGACGCCGTACGCCCGCTCGTGGTCGACCTCGGTTACGGCCAGCGCCCGGTCACCACGGTGGAACTCGCGCAGCGGCTGGCCGACGTACGGTCCGACGTCGAGGTGCTCGGACTGGAGATCGACCCCGACCGGGTCGCAGCCGCCCAGTCGTACGCCGATCCGCCGCGGCTGCGCTTCGGCGCCGGCGGGTTCGAGCTGGCCGGCCACCGACCGGTGCTGATCCGCGCCCTCAACGTCCTGCGCCAGTACGACGAGACGGCCGCCGCCGAGGCCTGGGTGACGATGACGGCGGGGCTTGCCCCTGGCGGGCTGCTGATCGAGGGCACCAGCGACGAACTCGGCCGCAAGGCATGCTGGGTCGCCGTCGACGCCACCGGGCCGCTCACCCTCACCCTCGCCGCGCGAGCCGGCTCGCTGCACCGGCCGAGCGAACTCGCCGGACGGCTGCCCAAGTCCCTGATCCACCGGAACGTTCCCGGCGAGCGGATACACCGCTTCCTCGCTGCCTTCGACGCCGCGTGGGCCGCCAAGGCGGCGTACAGCGCGTTCGGACCCCGGCAGCGCTGGGCCGCGTCGGTAGAGGGCCTGCTCGACCAGGGCTGGCCCATCGTCGGACGCAGCGCCCGGTGGCGACTCGGCGAGGTCAGCGTGCGCTGGGCGGCTGTTTCATGACGCGAGGTGCGGCTGGCCGGCTAGTGGGCTGCCGCCCGCTGAAACGCGTCGAACGCCTGCTGACCGAACAGCACGAACCGAACCTCCGACACCGTCCCCCGGGGCGCATCCCGAACGGAGTCGAGCGCGATCCGCGCGGCGTCGTCCAGCGGCCAGCCGTACACGCCGGCAGAGATGGCCGGAAAGGCGACCGTCTCGGCACCCAGATCCGCTGCCACCCGGAGCGACTCGCGATAGCAACTGGCCAGCACGTCCGAGCGATCCTCCTCCGGCGACCAGATCGGTCCGGCGGTGTGCACCACCCAGCGCGCGGGCAGCCGGCCGCCCGTTGTGGCCACCGCCTGCCCGCGCGGCAGCTGCCCGCCGGGAAGCTCGCGCTTGCGCTCCTGGCACTCGGCCAGGATCTCCGGCCCGCCCGCCGCGTGGATCGCGCCGTCGACGCCGCCGCCGCCGAGCAGTCCGGGGTTCGCCGCGTTGACGATGACGTCGACCACTTCGGTGGTGATGTCGCCAAGCTTCAGCTTCAGTCCGAACGCGTTGGTCACTGCAGCCGCACCCGCAGCCGCCGGTTCGCCTTGCCCTTGTTCTCCACCTTCACCACGTCTATGTCACCGATCTGGCTCGTCGAGGCGACGTGCGTTCCCCCGTCGGCTTGTACGTCGAGCCCGACGATGTCCACGATGCGCACCACCTCGAGGTTGGGCGGGAGCAGGTCGGTGGCTGTCCTGATGATGTCCGGGATCGCGAACGCATCGGCCCGGGAAAGGTTGTCCACCCGAATCGCCCGGTCGGCGGCGACCTCGACCGCGCACGCGGCGGCGATCCGGTCCTTGAAGTCGGTTGGGATCTCGGGCAGGTCGAAGTCCATCCGGGCGGTCAACGGCTCCATGTTGCCGCCAGTCACCAGAGCGCCGAAGTCACGAAACACGACGCCGGCCAGCAGGTGCAGCCCCGAGTGCGTACGCATCAAAGCCGTCCGCCGGTCGTCCTCGATCGCCCCACGTACCGCTGTCCCCGCCGGGGGCAGCGGGTCGCCATCGGCCGGGATCAGCCCGGGATCCTCGCCTCGGCGTACACCGACGATCCGCGTCTGTACGCCGCCCCAGAGCAGTACGCCGTGGTCCGGCGGCTGCCCGCCGCCGCCGGGATAGAACGCCGACCGGTCCAGCACGATGCCCTCGTCCGTGTCAGCGGAGAGCACTGTGGCGTCCCACTCGCGCAGCGTCGCATCGGCCAGATCCAGCCGCTCGGTGCGCCCATGCTGATGCATCCGCGAAGCCTAACCAGCGTCCTGGAAGGACTGTCATGCGAACATGTCGGCCAGCCGCGCCGACCACGCGGCGCTGCGGTGGCGGGTCCGATGCTTGGGATCTGGGCCGCAGCAGTGCACCGAAAAGTGCCACAAACAGCCGAATGTGGCATCTTTCGGTCCACTGCATCCGGCCGGCCGCCGGGCAAAGGACCAAACAGTGCCACCGCGGCGAACACACTGAGAACGGGCTCGCCGGGCTTCGGCCGAAAAGTGCCACAGACGACGCCCTCGACTGCGCCGTCGCCGAGGACGGCGTGCTCGAGGGTCTCGGCTGAAGTGTCGAACAGCCGGGTCGGCAGCGGTGCTACCAGGGGTTGCCCCGCTGGACCTGCTTCAACGCCGGTCGCACGTCGACCAGATAGACGATCGAGGCGACGAGGGCGACCAGGCCGAACAGGCCCAGCGTGTCGGTCAGCAGGGACGCCGCGAGCGCGCCGCCGGTGATACCGAGCCATGCGGGCTTGGTGAGCTTGTCCGCGGCGGTGTACAGCGGCGTCGGCCGCATGGCGGCGTCGACGATGGCCCAGATTGCCAGCGCAAGCGATCCCAGCTCGATCCCGTTCAACAGCATGCCGAGGAGGATGTCCACGAGGCGAGCGTACGCCGAGGGCAGCCCAATTCGTCGTGATGATCATGGGATTCAGCCGGTGCCAGCCGGCCAAAGCCCATGATCATCAGGTGCGGATTGCTCAGGCCTTGCTGGTCGTCGCCTTGTTGGTCGCCGCCTTGCTGGTCGCCGCCTTGCCGGTCGCCGCCTTGCCGGTCGCCGCCTTGCCGGTCGCCGCCTTGCCGGTCGCCGCCTTGCCGGTCGTCGCCTTGCGCGCCGGTGGCTTGCGGATGGAGGACTTGCGGGCGCTGGTGTTGCGGGCCGCGGTCTTGCGGATCGTCGCCCGGGTCTTGTCCGCGCCGTCGGCGACGGCGTCCTTCGCGTCCGAAACCCCGGAATCGGCACCGGAGGCCACCTCGACGAGCAGATCCTCGACGGTGTCGACCGCCCGCTCGGCGCGGAAGATCACCCGCTGCAACCGCGGGTCCTTCCGGAACTCGTGCACTACCTCCTCGCCGCGCTTGCTGAGTTGGACGTAGAAGTTCACCGCCTGCTCCCCGGCGGTCTGCAGGTAGCCCCCAACCACCTTGCGCACGTCGGTCGGTGCTACCCGGCCGGTGGCGATGTCCTGGGTGCGGGTGGCCAGCTGCTTGCCCTGCGCGGCCGCACGGGTGACGACGACGTCACTTGCGCCCACTGCCGCCAGGACGGTTTGGCGGACGCCAGCCAGGGCGAGCTTGCCCTGCTCCGCCGCGATCTCGCCGTACTGCTTGAACTCGGTGCTGATGCTCATGACTCCTCTTTCTGGTGGGCATTCTCGTTGCAGAAGGACTGGTAGATGTCCAGCAGCACCTGCTTCTGCCGTTCGTGCAGGTGCGGGTCGGTCAAGATGGCGTTCCGGACATCCGGGTCACCCTCGCGCTCGGTGAGGATGCCGGCGTGCATGTACAGCGTCTCCGCGGAGACCCGCAGCCCTTTGGCGATCTGCTGCAGGATCTCCGCGCTCGGCTTGCGCAGCCCCCGCTCGATCTGACTGAGATACGGGTTGCTCACTCCGGTGGCCTGCGCCAACTGCCGCAGTGAGACCTGCGCCGCGGTGCGTTGCTCGCGGATGTACTGCCCGATGCCGGACAGGGCCTGCATGCACTCACCTCCGGTCACGCTCGTCTCCCACGGTAGGCTCGTGTGCTAGCTGTTGCAAGCGGCTCTGCTAGCGACGTGGGTGAGGTATGTCACGGCGGGGCCTTTACATTCGCACCGCCATGGCCATCCATCCGATCCGGATCGTCGGAGACCCCGTCCTGCATCACCCGGCCGCGGCTGTCACGGCGTACGACGAATCGCTGGGCACGCTGATCGCGGACATGCTGGAGACCAACATGGCCGCAAACGGCGCCGGGCTGGCCGCCCCACAGATCGGCGTACCGCTGCGGGTCTTCGTGTACAGCTGCGCCGACGGAACCGGCCGGCTGCAGCGTGGGCACGTGGTCAATCCGGTGCTTCAGGCCGGTCCCATCCCGGGCGGTCTGCCGGACAGCGAGAACGACATCGAAGGTTGCCTGTCCGTGCCAGGCGAGCACTTTCCCACCAGCCGGGCCGCGGCTGCGACGGTCACCGGCTTCGACCAGTTCGGCGAGCCAGTCACCGTCGTCGGCACCGGGATCCTCGCTGTGGCGCTGCAACACGAGGTCGACCATCTCGACGGCCTGCTGTACCTCGACCGCCTCGTCGGGCGGTACAAGCGGGAGGCCCGGCGGGTGGTCCGGGATCGCGGCTGGCGCGACGGCGAGCTGCACTCATGGCTGCCCGGCACAGTGCCTGACCCGTTCGGTCATTGACTGCCGGCCCCCTGGCGCAACGTCCGTACAGCTGGCCGGTATGGCGCGCAGACCTACGGACGCAACGGCGGGGGAAACGCGCCTGGCCGCAGCCGCACGACACCGACGGCGCTCTCGCCGCCGAGCACCGCCGAGCTGGCCTGCCGGTCGAGCTCGGATGCGTCGCAACCGAGGAGACGCAACGCCGCGACCATCACCGGCATCCTCGCCCGGATGCCTCCGTCGTCGATCTTGAGCGTGATCGCCGACCCGTCGGCGAGCGCAGCCGCATGCACGCCCTCGGCGCCACCCTTCATCAGCAAGCCAGGTACCGACTGCATGAGCAGGGTGTCCTCACGACGGCTGCCGGCGACCATCACCGGATGCGCGCGCATGGCGTCGGCGACCCGGCGCTCCGGCGTACCGGTTTCCGCCGCGACGAGACGGGCGAAACAGCGGGCCAGGCCGGCGAGGGTGATGGCGAACAGCGGCGCGCCGCAGCCGTCAACGCCGGTCACCGTGACCGGCTCGTCGGCCAGCTCCGCGACGACCCGCCGCACCTCCTGTTGCAGCGGGTGCGTCGGCGCCAAGTAGTCCGCGATCGGCCAGTCGGCGGCGCGGCAGGTCAGCAGCATGGCGGCATGCTTGCCTGAGCAGCTCATCAGGACTCGCGACGGGCCGCCCCCACCGGCCAGTACGGCGTGGGCCGCCACCTCGTCGATCGGCAACTGCGGCGGGCACTGCAGGTCCTCCTCGACGTACCCGCCGGCCGCGAGCATCTTGCCCACCCGCTCCACGTGAACCGGTTCGCCGGAGTGGGACCCGGTGGCGAGGGCCAGGTCGATGTCGGCCAGCTCGGCATCGGACCCGAGGCCGCAGCGCAGCATCGCCAACGCCTGCATCGGCTTGTTCGCGGACCGGGGAAACACCAGATCGGTCGGCGTACCGGCGGACAGCACCGGCGTACCGGCGGAGTCGGCCACGAAGACCGAGCCGCGGTGGACGGACTCCACCCGATCGTTGCGGACCACCTCGACCAGGATCGGGTTCATGCAGTCGCCGTACGCCGCTCGCGAACGCCCAGCATCGACCGGGCGTCCTCGATCGGCATCGGGGGGCGCTGGGCGATCTTGGCCAGACCCGCTGCTCGCGCCACGAGTTGGGCGTTGCCTGTCACGGCGTTGCCCGGTGCGTACGTGAGGGTGTCCTCCATGCCGACCCGGAGGTGACCGCCGGCCGACAGCGCGGCAAGCATGACCGGCAGTGTCGTCCGGCCCACCCCGGTGGCCGCGAACGTGGCACCGGCCGGCAGCATCCCGGCGGCGGCAACCAGGGCCGCGGCCGTTCCCGGCATCCCGCCGGGCACGCCCATCACGAGATCGGCATGCACATGTTCGCCGTACGGCGGGCCGTGCTTGTCCAGCAGCCGCTGCAGGGTCGAGAGTTGACCCAGATCGAAGATCTCGTACTCGGGGACGATCTCCCGATCGCGCATCGCGGTGTGCAATTCGACGATGAAGTCCCAGCGGTTGAAAAAGACGTCGCGGCCGAAGTTGACGGTGCCCATCGAGCAGCTGGCCGCGTCCGGCTCCGCGTCCAGGACGGCGAGGCGGTCGGCTTCGGAATCGGTGACCGCGCCACCGGTGGACAGCTGCACGATCAGATCGGTCTCGGCCCGCAGCGCCTGGACGGTCTCCCGCAGCCTGCCCTGGTCCAGCGTTGCCCGCGCGTGCTGGTCGCGGATATGTACGTGGATGACTCCGACACCGAGCGCCTGGCACTCCCTGGCCGTCGCGACGAGTTCGTCCAGGGTCACCGGAAGGGCCGGTACGTCGGACTTGCTGGACTCCGCACCGGTCGGCGCTACCGTGATCAACGTGGTGTTCATGAGCCCGGCTCCGTCCGGGGAGCACACAACCGGAGCGGACTGGACGGAGACGGGCGGGGTCACAGTCATGCGCTGATGGTCTCAGACGCCAGGCATGAGCTATCGTGTAGCACATGGAGAGCATCGGGGTTCGCGAGTTGCGCCAGTACGCCAGCCGCTATCTGGCGCGGGTTGCCGCCGGGGAGTCGCTGCAGATCACCGATCGTGGCCGGCCAGTGGCTCGGCTGGTGCCTCCGGCGGCGGACACCTGGGAGGAGATGATCGCCACCGGGCAGATAATCCCGCCAGAACTACCGGGTGACCTGCTCGACGAGCCGCCGATCGATTACGGAATCAACGCCTCAGAGACACTGGCTCGGATGCGTAAGGACGAAAGGTGAGGCTGTACCTGGATTCTTCGGCGATCGTCAAGCTGGTGCAGACCGAAGCCGAATCAGAAGAGCTGACGCGATTCCTGCGCGGCCGGCGTACTGACAGGCAGGTGAGTTCAGCTCTGGCGCGGGTCGAGGTTGTGCGCGCAGTGCAGCGTGGAGGAGCCGCTGCGGTAGCCAGCGCACGCCGACAGCTCGGACGGATGACCCTGTTTCCGATGCACCGCAACCTGCTCGACGATGCCGCGGATCTGGGCAATGGCGGATTGCGCAGCCTTGACGCCGTGCACCTTGCCTCGGCCCGACGGCTCGGCGACGAGCTTCGGGCGGTCGTCACCTACGACCTGCGGATGCAGGCCGCCGCCGAGGCGCTCGGGCTTCCAACGGCCGCACCCCGTTAGGCGTCGATCGCCGCGGCGACGTCGCCGACGTGCAGCTCAGCGTCGTCGGCGGTGTTGCGCTTGACCAGGGCCAGGGCGACCGTGCCGAGTTCGTAGTGCCGGACTGCGGTGGTGACGAAGCCGACCTGCCGCCCGTCGGAGGTGACCGGGTCGCCGGTCGCCGGCAGCGTCTCGACCGAACCGTCGAGATGGAGCAGGACGAGCCGGCGCGGCGGGCGGCCCAGGTTGTGCACCCGGGCCACCGTCTCCTGGCCGCGGTAGCAACCCTTGTTCAGGTGTACGGCGGAGTCCAGCCATCCCACCTCGTGCGGGATGGTGCGGTGGTCGGTCTCGTTGCGCAGTCTGGGACGGCGAGCCTGCACCCGTAACGCCTCGAACGCCCAGATCCCGGCCGGGCCCGCGCCGGCGCCGGTGAGCCGCTCCGCCACGTCGGCGAGCTGGCCACGCGGCACGAGCAGGTCGGCGGCCGCCGCACCCGGCCAGGGCATCCGGCGTACCCACCCATCGCCCAGGGTGGCGACGTCATAGGGCATCGACGCCTCGGCGCCCAACGCGGCAAGCACACCCGGCGTCCCGGGTCCCACCAGGGACAGCACGGCCCACTCCGAACTCACCTCGTGCGGGTCGACCCGGAGCAGGAAACGCATCGAGTCGAGAAAGGCCAGCAGGCCCGCGCCGGTGCCTGCCTCGACGTCGATCCAGGTGGTGCCGCCGATCTCGGTGACGAGCAGGTGGTGCTCCACATGACCGTGCGGGGAAAGCACGAGCGCCTCGGTCGCGCGGCCGTCGGCGAGCCCTGAGAGGTGCTGGCTGGTGAGGCTGTGCAGCCAGGAGAGCCGGTCCTCGCCCGGGACGACCAGGACGTCGCGGTTGCTGCGGTCGATCCAGCCCACACCGTCAACGAGGCGACGCTGCTCGCGCAGCGGGTCCCCGTAGTGCAGGGCGACTCCGGCGTCGCGGTCGTCGGCGGGGACGGCGCCGGGAAGTGAGAGCAGGGCCGAGGGCACGGTCGCGAGGGTCACCAGAGCGAGTATCCCCCTTCAATCGGGGGGCGGTTCGGCAGCGCACTTGGTGCACAGCCCGGCCAACGCGATGTGGCCGGTGTCGAGGACGAAGCCGCGCTCGTCGGCCAGCCACCGAGCCACGGGTTCCAGCAGCTTTCCGGGAATGACGGCCACCTGTCCGCACCGGTGACACACCGAGTGCAGCGTGTCGTAGTCCGAGGCGTGGTACATGGGCGCGCCGTGTCCGAAGTGTCGGTGCCGGACCAGGCCCAACTGCTCGAGCAGCTCCAGGGTGCGATACACCGTGGTGATGTTGACGCCGGGGGACGTCTGGTGGATGCGCTCGCTGATCTCCTCCGGCGTTCCCTGGCCGAGTTCCTCCACCGCGTCGAGGACCATCTGACGCTGCGGCGTGCGCCGGTAGCCGCTGGCCCGGAGCGTCTCGGGCAGCCCAGCCGGTGTCGGTGTCGGCACAGGGGCATCCTAGGCGTCCTGCGCCCTTTCGTAGGCTCAGCGTTCGTGGACAGCAGGCGGGTGGCGGTTCTCGACCGCGGTACGGTCACGCTCGTCGACCCAGCGGCCGCCGTGTTCTCCGCCTTTGACCTCGGCCCGGCGCGAGGCGACGGTGTCTTCGAGACGATGCTCGTCCGGCGCGGCGTGGCGCTCAAACCCGAGGCGCACCTCGACCGGCTCGCTCGCTCGGCGGCACTGATGGGCCTATTCTCGCCGCCCCTCGCGGACTGGGCTCGGCTGATCGACCTTCTCGCCACCACACATGCCGACGGCGAGGCGGCACTGAAGTTGATGCTGACCCGCGGCATCGAAGGGGTGAGCGACCACACCGCCGTCGGCACTCTGAGTCCGCTGGCGCCGGACGTACTGGAGCAGCGTCGTCGCGGCATCGCGGTGGTCACGCTGACGCTCGGGCTGCCAGCCGACCTGCGGGCCACCTCGCCCTGGTTGCTCGGAGGTGTGAAGTACCTGTCCTACGCCGTCAACATGGCCGCGCAGCGCCACGCCCGAGCGCTCGGCGCGGACGATGCGGTGTTCATCTCCCTCGACGGCCGGCTGCTGGAAGGGCCGACATCGACGATTGTGTGGGCGCGCGACGGGACGTTGCACACTCCGCCGCTGGAGATCGGGATCCTGCCGGGCACCACACAGGCGCTGCTGTTCACCCGCGCGGACGCGGCTGGACTGGGTACGGCGATGTCGTTGGGCACCGTCGCGGATCTGCATGCGGCCGACGGGGTGTGGCTCGTCTCCAGCGTTCGTGGCGCCGCCGCCGTGACCAGCCTGGACGGCTTACGACGGGGTGACGCCGGCCTGACCCCGACGATCCAGGAGCTGACCGGCGTCACAACCTGACCCCCTCTTCCCGTCACGGGCCGGGGGCAGTCAGCACCGCGGGAGCGAGGTTGTCCAGGTTATTCGTTGCACGCTCCGGCGGAGCGTCGTAGCGTGCTCAGTACACGAGAGAGGAGGTGGTCCAGAGTTGCATAGCTTCAGGACACGTGAGGTGGCCGTCCGCTAGCCGCCGTTCCAACGGAAAGGTTCCACCTCATCCGCCGACGGCGGTGTGGCAAGAACCGGATGGACACCCGATCCCCGGGCGTCGGCCCTCGTCCAGCCGACCCTGACAGTTCCTCGTCAGGAGCCGCCCGGGGATCGTCCATGCCTGGGTCAGGCCGGCGGGCGGGTGCCGCCGCGCTTGGTCACCTTGCCGAGCAGGTCCTTTGCCTTGCGCTGATTCTCCGGCTTGCGGAACTCCTGCTGCGCCTTTGCCATCAGCTCTCTGGCCTTGCGCTGGTTTTCCGGCTTGCGCATCTCGCGCCGGGCGATGTCGAACGCCTTGACCGCGATGCCCGTCTTCAAAGCACCCCTGAACAGCTTCACGTCCGCCTCCTGTACCGCCGGGTCGCTCGCCGCGGCCGGCGGACTCACGCTATCCCGAGACCCGCTCCAGCTGGGCGGACAGGTGCGGCTGCAGCGGCTGGCCGACCGCCGCCATGTCGACCGCGTACAGCAGCGCTCCGTCGACGATCCCGTACAGCCGGTGGTTCGCGGTGACCTCTTTCGCCGTGTGGGTCCGAGCCACGACATCGGTGGACAGCTCCCACGTCGTCGGTCCGGTGGCGACCCCGGCGTACACCTCGACGATGCCGGTGGGGTGAGCCAGCAACACCTCGAACTCGTCTCCCTGCCCGGCGCGCCACCAGCCCACCTCGCGTGCGGACTGCCGCAGCACGGCACCGTCCGGACCGAGCAGAACCGCACGTGACTCGTAGGCGAGGAAGGGCCGCCCGTCGTGACCGAAGCTGACCCGCTGCCGGTAACGGTGACCCTCTATCGTGGGGTAGCCGACCTGGCCCTGGCCCTGCCACACCCCGACCAACGGCACGAACGGCAGCAGCGCCGGATGCAGATCCGGGCCCTCACGCAGGTCGTGCGTGTCCGAGCCGAGCGGGTTGTCCGGCACCTGCGTCAGCTCGGGCGCTCGGCCAGCCGGTAGACCATCCAGCCGGCGCCGGCAGCGATCGCCGATGCCGCGGCGATCAGGATCAGGACGAGCAGCGTCTCCATCACGCTCGCGAGGGTACTGCCGCAGCCTGCCGGGTCCTGCCACCAACGCACCGTCGTGTCGAGCCGAGCTACGTCAGCCGCAGCTGCGCCTCGTTCAACCCGCGGTCGGCGTCAAGGCTGTGTTCACCTCGGTCACCGGCCGACAGCACCCGCAACGTCCAGCGGCCTGGGGCGGCGAAGAACCGGAAGTACCCGTCCGCCGAGGACTGCACCTCCGCGGTGAACTCCCCGCCGGCGTCCAGTAACCGGACGTACGCCGACCCGACCGGGCTGCCGTCACGCACGACCTGTCCCTGGATCACCGTCTCGGTGGACAGGTCGACACCCGCGAGATCCCGTCCCTGCGGCGGCGCGCCACACACGGTCATGCGCCCTTGGCGATCGGCACCCCGACCAGCGAGCCGTACTCGGTCCACGACCCGTCGTAGTTCTTGACGTTCTGGTGCCCGAGCAGCTCGCGCAGCACGAACCAAGTGTGTGAGGACCGCTCGCCGATCCGGCAGTAGGCGATGGTGTCCCGGCCGTCATCGAGCCCGGCGTCGGCATACAGGCTCCGCAGCTCGTCGTCGGTCTTGAACGTGCCGTCATCGTTGGCTGCCTTGCTCCACGGCACGTTGATCGCGCTGGGAATGTGGCCGCCGCGCTGGCTCTGCTCCTGCGGCAGATGAGCGGGCGCCAGCAGCTTGCCACTGAACTCGTCGGGCGAGCGGACGTCGACCAGGTTCTGGGTGTCGATCCCGGCCAGCGCCTCGTCTCGGAAGGCGCGGATGGACGTGTCCTGCTCCTGCGCCGTGTAGGTCGTCGCCGGTCGCGAGACCGGGTCGGTGGCCAGCGGGCGCCCGTCGAGCTCCCACTTCTTCCGGCCGCCGTCGAGCAGCCGCACGTCGGCATGGCCGTAGACCTTGAAGTACCAGTATGCGTAGGCGGCGAACCAGTTGTTGTTGCCGCCGTACAGGACGACCGTGTCGTCGTTGCCGATTCCCTTGGCCGACAGCAGCGCCTCGAAGTCCTCCTTGGAGACGAAGTCGCGGATGACCTGATCCTGCAGTTCGCTCTTCCAGTCCAGCTTGACCGCTCCGGCGATGTGTCCACCGTCGTACGCCGAAACGTCCTCGTCCACCTCCACGAAGGCGACGTTCGGGTCCTCGAGGTGTTCCTGCGCCCAGTCGGCATCGACGAGGACGTCTGCTCGCTTGCTGGTCATGCGCGTGCTCCTTTGGGTGCACTAGGTCTACGGAAATGGGTACGGGGAGTGGTGGCGGTGCCAGCGGGAGTGGACTGCCGGGTCAGGAGCCCGGACACAGCGCGCTGTCGACGCGGCACAGGTCTACCGGCCGTCGCGACGTCAGTACCGCGCTCACGGCGCGACGCTAGCACCAGCGCGCACCTCGTACCGATCACGGGATCGATCGACGCGACTGCTAGATCGGTTCCAGCACCGTGTCCTCGGCGGCGGCGCTGATGTCGAATCCGCCGTCGGTGGCGACAACCTCGGTGATCTGCAGACCGAACGGCAACGGCGGCACGATGTAGACGAAGCTCAGCTGGTCCTGTAGCTGCTCAATCAGGAAGTCGGGAATCTCCACGCCCGCCAGGCTCAAGCCCACGACGGTCACGCCGATCTCGTCCGGCCCCGCCACCAGGAGCTGGCCGGTGCCGGACACCTCCACGTCCTGTCCGAGCACCTCGAGGGTCTGGGTGACCACCACGCCGTCCGGGCCGTTCGCCACGGCGACGCCCTCGCCGATCTGCGCGGCGACCTCGGCGTACGGGACTGACACGGTGCCCTCGACGCGGTCCACCGGGACAGCTTCGACGTTCTCGGAGAACAGCTCGGACAGCGGAAGGTGAAGTCCTTCGAGACCGACCACGACGTCGAGTCCGGACAGTTCGCCCAGATCCGCCTCGGACAGGGTCAGTCGTACGTCGTCGTACCGTCCGGCTACCGCTTGGGTGAGCACCGGGAATCCGTTGATCTCCACACCCGGCGGCGCACTCAGTGCCAGCTCCTCCTGCAATTGCGTGGCAACGCGCTGCTCGGCGTACTCCACGCCAACCCGGTCGGCCGCCAGTGCGACGACGAGCAGGACTACGAGGCCCACCAACGCCTTTATCATTGCCCCCCGACCAGAATCGACATCAAGTAGCCGACCGGAGCACCCAAGGCGAACGGCAACACTCCCTGGACAACGCCCTGGGCAAGGATGACGCCACGCCGCTCAGCGGCGGCGTAGGAGGCACCGATCGCGATCAGGCACGCCAGGCCGCCTAGGACACCTCCGAGGATCACCGCTCCCAACTGCTCGACCAACCCGTCGACCTGCGCGCGTCGCACCGCCACGAGCATCGCCGCGCCGGTTCCCAGGACAAAGCCGAGCAGACCCCGCGGCACCCCCTCGACGATGCGGGGGTAAGGCACCAGCAAATCCACCAGATGTCCGGTCACGACGGCAGCGCCGATCGCTGCCACGCACGTGTCGAGCAGCGCCGGACCATCGGGCAGCCAGAACAGCAGGACGTACATCGACGGCGCCACCACGGATACCGCAAGCAGCGAGACGCCGCCGAGTGAGTCGGTCACGTCGCGGCGCGGTGGTCGCCGGGTGAGCTGATGGATGAAGGACAGCACACAGGCGAGGGCAAGTACGGCGGCAAGCGGGCCCAGGCCGGCTCCCACGGCGAGGGGGATCGAGCCGCCACCTTCGGCCCCGTCGTCGACGGTGCGCCACACCAGCAGGTCGGCGGCCGCCGCCGCCCCGGCGCCGATCAAGGCGGCCCCCACGTAGCCACGAACACCCAGTGCGACCGACCAGGGCAGCACGAGGGCCAACTGCACCGTGCCGACGGCGAGCAGGACGCCCAGGGCCGTCCCCTCCTGCGGTGCAGCGAGCAGCAGCAGACTCGCGCCGGCCGCCACGAGAACGGCCGGGCCGTGATGCCACAGCCGCGACAGGGGAGTTCGGCGGACGACATGACTCACGCGCCTGATCGTGTCAGACCTCCTGAATGCATCCGATATTCTGGCCACTCGCGGTGTACACGCTGGTCAATGAGCGACGGAGGCCCGGTGGACCTGCTGCTAATGACCTCAGCCCAGCAGGCGACCGCGGAAGTGCTGCCGGCGCTCGGACTGCTCGGTCACTCGGTACGGGTCGCCGCCCCCGACGTGCGCATGCTGCTGGATGCCAACCCTGGTGACGCCGTTCTCGTCGACGCTCGCCACGACCTGGCCGCCGCACGGGCGTTCTGCCGGCTGCTGAACACCACCGGGCTGGCCGTGCCGGTGCTGGGCGTCTTCAGCGCCGGTGGACTGGTCGCCCTCAGCGCGGACTGGAGCCTGTCCGACGTGCTGTTGGACACCGCCGGACCGGCCGAGGTCGACGCCCGGCTGCGGCTGGCGGTGTCCCGGCGGATGTCGGCCGAGGCGGCGACCGACCCGGTCGTGACCGCCGGCGACCTGGTGATCGACGAGGACACGTACTCGGCGAAGCTCCGCGGCCGGCCGCTTGATCTGACCTACAAGGAGTTCGAACTGCTCAAGTACCTCGCGCAGAACCCGGGCCGGGTTTTCAGCCGCGCCCAGCTGCTGCACGAGGTGTGGGGCTACGACTACTTCGGCGGCACCCGCACCGTCGACGTCCATGTTCGGCGACTGCGGGCCAAGCTCGGCCCGGAGCACGAGGCACTGATCGGTACCGTCCGCAACGTCGGCTACAAGCTCGACCAGCAGGCGGCCACCGCCATCCTCGCCGATCAGTGAGCGCGGAGCGAATGACTCCGTCGGAGCAGATCAGCGACCTCGGAGACCTCGATCCGGAGCAGCTGCGCGAGGTTCTCGAACTCATCGACGCAGCCACCGACGCCGACGGTGTCAGCCCGGTGAGCGAGCACGTCTTACTGCACCTTCGGCACGGCACGGACGCCGCTGGGGGCACGGCCGAGACACACAACCTGCTGGCCCGCAGCGGCAACGGAATGCTGGCCGGATACGCGCACTTGGACCTGACCGACCCGGTAAGCGGCGGAACCGCGGAACTGGCCGTGCACCCGGACGCTCGCCGGCTCGGGATTGCCAGCCTGCTGATGCGGGGTCTGGAGGAACGGACGACTGGCCCGATGCGGCTGTGGGCGCACGGGCGACTGCCCGGTGCCCAGGCACTGGCTCATCGGTTCGGCTACCTCCAGGCCAGGGAGCTGTGGCAGATGCGAAGATCGCTGCTGGCCGAGCTGCCCGCGATCCCACCGCCTGAGGGAATCACCTTCAGGCCGTTCGTGGTGGGTCAGGACGAACAAGCCTGGACCGACGTCAACAATCGCGCTTTTGTCGAGCATCCCGATCAGGGCGGCTGGTCGCTCGCGCAGATCCGGACCCGGGAAAAGGAGCCATGGTTCGACGCCGAAGGCTTCCTGCTCGCCGAGGATGACCGCGACGGGCGGCTGCTCGGCTTCCACTGGACGAAGGTTCACGGTGGTGCGGGCGGGTCACACGCACACGACCGGATCGGCGAGGTCTACGCCCTCGGCGTCGATCCCTCGGCGCAGGGTCGCGGCCTCGGTCCCGCGCTGACCGTGGCCGGACTGCGTTACCTGCGTGGACTGGGGCTGTCCCAGGTGATGCTCTACGTCGACGGGTCCAACACCGGCGCGATCCGGGTGTACGAGCGGCTTGGCTTCACCCGCTGGGACGTCGATGTGTCCTATCGGCGGATCGCAGCGGCCAGCTGAACCCGGGCGTTCATCCGGCGTTCAGCCTCCGGTCAACTCAGCCGGTCGATCCGGTCATCGGCGCTGCCTATCATCTTGGGGTCATTCCCAGCCTCAGGAGTCCATCGTGCGTGCAACCTTCCAGGCGGAGCTCGATCGGGTCCGGGATCAACTCGTGACCATGACGGGTCAGGTCGAGTTGGCGATGTCCCGAGCGACCACCGCGTTGCTCGACGCGGACTACACACTGGCCGACTGGGTGATCGACACCGACCGGGAGATCGACACCGTCAAGACCGAGATCGACGACGCCTGCTTCCAGTTGCTGGCGCGACAGCAGCCGGTCGCCACCGATCTTCGCGTCATCGTGACCGCGCTGTCCATCGCCGCAGACCTGGAACGCATGGGCGACCTGGGCGCCCACGTGGCCAAGGTGGCCAAGATGCGCTTTCCCGAGTCGGCGGTGCCGCCGGAGCTGCGCGCGACCGTGCTGGAGATGGCCGAGGCCGCCCAGGCCGTCGTGGCCAAGACCGGCAGTGTGATCGCCGGGCAGGACATCGAGCGGGCCAAGGAGCTCGAGGCCGACGATGACATCGTCGATCGGCTGCACAAGGACCTCTTCCGCATCCTGATCGCCGAGACCTGGGTGTACGGCGTCGAGCCCGCCATCGACATGACGCTGCTGGGGCGCTACTACGAGCGGTTCGCCGACCACGGCGTGCGGGTCGCCCGGCAGGTCGTCTATGTGGTCACCGGCGTGATGCCGACGCGCCCGCCCGCGGAGTGGAACGACGAGCAGGGCTGACGGTGTACAGGTCGCGTTCATGCGACGTCCACCATGAGCCGCCTGTTGCGTCATCTTCGGTACCTACGTTGCTGGAGTAACTGCGTCACGTCGCGGCCACCCTTGGCCCCTGCAGAGAGGCACCACAACGTGAATCGACGCACCCTGAGCCGTGCAGCTGTCCCCATGGCCCTCGTGCTCACCCTGGTACTGGCCGCCTGCGGCGGCGACGATCCGGCCACGCCGGGAACTGGCGGCAGCGAGGAGGCGCTCAGCGGCAACATCGAGATCGACGGCTCCTCCACGGTCGGCCCTCTCACCGAAGCCATCAACGAGGAATACTCGGTGCCGCAGCCTGATGTCGTTGTCAACCTCGGCACGTCGGGGACTGGCGGCGGCTTCGAACGTTTCTGCAAGGGCGAGACGGACGTCTCCAATGCCTCGCGTCCCATCAAGGACGAGGAGGCCGCTCTGTGCGAGACGGCCGGCATCGAGTTCACCGAGGTCCGCGTCGGCACCGACGCATTGACCATGGTCGTCAACCCGGAGACCGACTACGTCACCTGCCTGACCACCGAGCAACTCATCACGCTGTGGGGCCCTGACGGCGCCACCACGTGGGATCAGGTCAATCCCGACTTCCCGGCCGATCCGATCGAGATCTTCGCGCCGGGGGTGGACTCCGGTACGTACGACTTCTTCAACGAGACCCTCGAGATCGAGGAGCCGCGACAGGACTTCCAAGCCTCGGAGGACGACAACGTCATCGTCCAGGGCATCCAAGGCACCCCGGGTGCCTGGGGTTACTTCGGCTTCGCGTTTTTCCAGGAGAACGCGGACACCCTGACCGCCGTCGAGTACGACGCCGGCGAGGGGTGCGTGGCCCCGAGCATCGAGACCGCACAGGACGGCAGCTACGGCTTCACTCGTCCGCTGTTCATCTACCTGAAGAACGAGTCTCTGTCTCGTCCCGAGGTGGCGGACTACGCCACGTTCTACGTGCAGACGGTCCAGGACGTCATCGAGAGCGTCGGCTACATCCCCGAGCCCGAGGAGGATCTGGCCGCCGCCCAGACTGCCGTCGAGGAAGCTGTAGCCGCGGCTAAGTAACCTTCCGGGACCCGCCCCATCGGGAGGCAGTGGCCTATCTCCCGGTGGGGCGCCGCGTTACGGGTCCGATCCAAGTCGAGCCGGCAGGAGACCATGAGCACGGCGTCCACCCCACCCGTGGTTCGCTCGTCGTCCGCCAGGGAACCAGGGAGCCACAGCCTGTCCGCGTCCCGGCCGCGGTACGGCGAACGAGTAGTGCTGGGGCTGCTGTGGTTGTGTGCGGCGATCTCCGTCGTCACCACCTTCGGGATCATCGTTGTGCTATTCACCGAGGCGGTATCGCTGTTCGGGATTCCAGGCGTGTCGGCCGTCGAATTCTTCACCGGCACGGTGTGGCGTCCGTTCACCGACCCGTCGTCGGATCAGTTCAAGATCGGGGTGTTGCCGCTGCTGAATTCGACCCTCCTGGTCACCGCGATCGCCCTGCTGATCGCCGTCCCGTTGGGTCTGGCCACGGCGATCTACCTGTCGGAGTACGCCCGCCCGCGAGTGCGCAGGATCGTCAAGCCGTTCCTGGAGCTGCTGGCCGGAGTGCCTACCGTCGTGCTCGGGTACTTCGCGCTGACCTTCATGACGCCGGTGCTACGCGCGGTGTTCGGAGTCGAGGTGGTCCCGATCTTCAATGCGGCGAGCGCCGGCATCGTCGTCGGGATCCTGGTGGTGCCCACCATCGCGTCGATCTCCGAGGACTCGATGAGCGCCGTTCCTCGCGCCCTGCGGGAGGGTGCCTACGGCCTGGGGTCGGCCCGCCGGCACGTCGCGTTGAAGGTTGTCTTCCCGGCGGCCCTGTCCGGCATCGTGGCCTCCATCATCCTCGCCTTTGGCCGCGCGGTCGGCGAGACGCTGATCGTCTCCCTGTCCGCCGGAAACCTGCCCCCCGCGGACCTGCCGGCGGTCGACCCGTTCCAACAGGTCCAGACGATGACGGCCTACATCACCCAGGCCGTCGGCGGCGAGTCCTCTCGTGGTTCGGTGACCTTTCAGTCGATCTTCGCCGTCGGCGCCCTGCTGTTCGTGCTTACATTCCTCGTCAACATGGTCGCGCTGCGAGTCGTGCGTCGTTTCCGAGAGGAGTACTGAACATGGCGGTGGCGACGAGCGAGCGGCCCAACCGCCAGGTCGACGGCGGCTTCCGAGCCCCGGTCGGAAACACGGTCCGGGAGCGGTTCACCCAGCTGGTGCTCTTCCTCGCCACCTGCGTGGCACTCGTCGTGCTGGTGACACTGCTCGTCGACATCGTCCGCGACGGCGTCGGCGGGTTGAGCCTGAACTTCCTCACCCAGTACACCTCGCGGGTCGCGGAGAACGCCGGGATCCGCGCCGGGCTCACCGGTACGTTGTCGCTGATGGTCCTCGTGGCCCTGATGACCTTTCCCCTCGGCGTCGGCGCAGCCCTGTACCTGGAGGAGTTCGCGCCGAGGAACCGCTGGACCCGGCTGCTCGAGGCGAACATCAACAATCTGGCCGGGGTGCCGTCGATCGTGTACGGCCTGCTGGGCCTGTCGGTGTTCGTCTTCTTCCTGGGCTTCGGGCGTTCGCTGATCACCGGTGCGCTCACGCTGACCCTGCTCGTGCTGCCGGTCGTCATCGTCGCCAGCCGGGAAGCGCTGCGGGCGGTGCCCCGGGAGATCCGCGATGGCGGGTTAGCGCTGGGCGCGACGCCGCTGCAGGTGGCGCTTCGGCAGACCCTTCCTGCGGCCATCCCGTCGATCCTGACCGGCATGATCCTCTCGCTGTCCCGTGCCGTCGGCGAGACCGCTCCGATCCTGGTCGCGGGAGCGGTCGGGTCCCGCCGGGCCGACAACGAGCCCTGGAACCTGTCCGAGGCGTACACCGCCATCCCGATCCAGATATTCGATTTCGTGAAGAGACCACAAGAGGAATTCCAGATCCAGGTGGCCAGCGCCGCCATCATCGTCCTGATGACGTTGCTGCTGTTCATGAACTCCGCTGCCATCATCATCCGTAACCGCTACGCGAGGAACAGGTAATGGACCAGCGCACCAGTACCCAGTCCCAACCGACGACTCAGCCGATCCGCCTGGAGACCGGCACGGCTGCCCGAACCGAGCAGCCTACCGCCGGCTCGGCCTGGTCGAAGGACACCGGTGCGGGGGCGGCTCCGGACCGAAGCGCTACCCGGCACGACGTCGTCTTCCAGGCGCGCGACGTCTCAGTGCACTACGGCTCGGCGCCCGCCCTCGTGAACGTCTCGCTGGCCATCCGCCAGCGTGAGATCACCGCGTTCATCGGCCCCTCGGGATGCGGGAAGTCGACCTTCCTGCGCTGCTTCAACCGGACGAACGACCTCATTCCGTCCGCGCGTATCACCGGCCAGATCGACTACCACCATCAGAACCTCTACGCCAAGGATGTCGACGCGGTCGAGGTGCGCCGGCGAATCGGGATGGTGTTCCAGAAGCCCAACCCGTTCCCCAAGTCGATCTACGACAACCTCACCTTCGGACCCAAGGTCAACCGCATGAAGGTCGACTTCGACGAGGTCGTGGAGACCTCCCTTCGGCGCGCCGCGTTGTGGGACGAGGTGAAGGGCAAGCTCAAGCAGAACGCCTACAGCCTGTCCGGCGGCCAACAGCAGCGACTATGCATCGCCCGAGCGCTGACCGTAGATCCCGAGGTCATCCTGATGGACGAGCCGTGCTCGGCTCTGGATCCCATCGCCACCGCGCACATCGAGGACCTGATGCGCGAACTCGAGCACGACTACACCATCATCATCGTCACCCACAACATGCAACAGGCCGCCCGGGTGAGCGACCGAACCGCGTTCTTCACCGCCGAAGTCGAGTCCGAGAACGACGACCGCCGCTTCGGCCGCCTGGTGGAGATCGGTGACACGAGCATGATCTTCTCCAATCCCAACGACAGGCGCACCGAGGACTACATCTCGGGCCGGTTCGGCTGAGTCCTCCGGCGCTGGGTCGGGAACCGACTCCGGTGACGCTGCTGGTCGCCGACGAGCTCGAGCCGCGCGCCCACCACGTCGTACAGCAGATCTGTGCCGCCAACGTCGCCACGCTGGTGTGGTGCGCCGACGGTGCGGAGGCGCTGTTCCAGATCGGGCGGCTGTGTCCCGACGTCGTGCTCATCAGCGCCGGGCTGCCGGTGGTCGCCGCCTCCGACGTGATCGCGGCGGTGCGGCGATACACCTCAGTCCCCATCGCGGTGGCAGTCGGTGCCGGGGAGGTCGACCACGCGACCCGAGCCATGGCCGCCGGTGCCACCGACGTCCTGGGCCGGCCCTACCGACGGCACGAACTCCAGGCGATCCTGAGCCCATTCTTTGCCCGCGCCAAGGCCCGGTGGGACAACGAGGCGATGATCTCCGTTGGCGCACTGCAGGTCGACTCGCGCGCCTACCAGGTACGGGCCGGGGGCACGCCGCTGCCGTTGACAGTGCGAGAGTTCGAACTGCTGCGCTTGCTCGTGCTGCATGCGGATCAGGTGGTGACCCACGACCAGATTCGACGGGAGGTATGGCGGGCGCGCGATGACGTCGCGAGCGCCAACACCATAGCTGTGCACATCGGCCGCATTCGGGCGCATCTCGATGACGCCGCCGATCTGATCAGCGTGCGCGGTGTCGGATATCGGCTCACCGTCGCACTGCGGCCGGCGCGTGCAGTCGAGTGATCGGCGACTAGAAAGGGGGTGTTCCGGGTACCGTCTGTCGGGTGACGAACTCGGTCGCCAGCCGATGCCTGCACGACGCCTTGATCTACGGCTCCGAAGCGGAGTTGGTCGCCTCGGTCGTGCCGTTCGTTCGCGCCGGCCTGGCAGCCGGCGACCGGGTACTCGTGAGCGGCAGCGAGTCGCAGGTGGCGCTCTTCCGCGAGGCGGTGGGCGACGACCCGAGGGTGGAGTTTTCCGACTCGCACGATCACTACCAGACGCCGGCCACCGCACTGCTGTGGTATCAGCAGCTGTTCGATCGTGACGTCAGCACCACGCTCCGAGGGATCCGCAGCGTCGGCTCCGTCCCCTACACACTCGACCCAGCAGCCGACGCGGACTGGATCCGCTACGAGGCAATGGTCAACCGCGTCATGGCCCCGTATCCGTTCCACGGCTTGTGCCTCTATGACACTCGGACCCTTCCGGCGGACCTGGTGACGGTCGCCCGCCGGACGCATGCAGTTTTGGTGACGGCCGGTGTGCGTTCCGCCGGCTCTGGTTATCAGGAGCCGAAGGACGTCCTGCTCGACATCGGGCCGTCGACCCAACGGGATCCGCTGGAGGCGACCAGTCCCATCCTCGAGATCGACGGCAGCAGCGATCTGGCCGGTGTACGGCACGAGATATACCTCGCCGTACGGGCGACTGAGCTGACGGTGGAGCGCGCCGACGACTTCCTCGCCGCCTTCAATGAGGTCGCGGTCAATGCGCTGACGCACGGCCGACCGCGGGTCGACGTGCGCCTGTGGTGCCGGCCAGACCGGTTGTACTGCACGGTCACCGACAACGGGCCCGGGATCAGCGACCCGTTCGCCGGGCTGCTGTCACCCCACGGGCACAGCGACTCGACCGGGATGGGGCTGTGGATGGCTCGGGAGCTGTGCGATGAGCTCACCATCAGCTCACCTCCCGGCGGCGGCTGCACGGTCGCGCTGTCCACAGGCAGCTGAGGCATGTCCAGACCCCGCATCGTCTCCGACAGCATCGTGATCGACGGCTCCACCGAGCAGATCTTCGACCTGCTGGCCGATCCCAGGCAGCACCGGCTGATCGACGGGTCCGGTGCGGTCCAGGGCCTCGTGAGCGGACCCGACCGGCTTGGGCACGGTGCCCGCTTCGGCATGCAGATGAAGGTGGGCCTGCCGTACCGCATCACGAACACCGTCGTCGAGTACGACGAGAACCGGCTGATCGGCTGGCAACATCTGGCCAGACACGTCTGGCGATATGAGCTGGAGCCGGTGCGCGAGGGCACCAGGGTCACCGAGTCCTGGGACTGGTCCACGTCACCAGTTGCCCGGCTGATGGAGTTCGCGCGCTTCCCGGCGAAGAACAAGCAGGCGATCCGGCGGACGTTGATGAGGTTGAAGCGGGTCGTCGAGAATCGCCCCGCATGAGTCAGCGGGTGACGCGGGCGGCCGCTGTCGACATGCTGGCCGGGTAGCGTCCAGGGCCCGGGTGGCGACGTGTCGGTGCTCGGCCGGATTCGACCGCTGGAGCCGGTTCGTGCTGTCCGCGCTGTCCCCGCGAGCGGCGGCCCGACTCTCGCCGCGATCGACCTGCTCGAGCTGGCCGACGACCTGCCCTACCCATCGTTCTCGGGGTACGTCGAACTGGTCGAGCAGCAGCCGTCCGGGCAGGCGCAACCGGAGCCGGTCGCCCCGCCGCAGCAGGTTGAGGGACCGCATCTGGCGTACGCCGTGCAGTGGTCTCTCCTCAGCGGCCTGGCGCTGGCCGGTTACGTCATGTTTGCCCGGCAGGAGGCGCAGCAGCGCCGAGCACGACAGCCTCAGCCGCAGTCGACCTCGCCGGGCGATGACGGATCCGCGGCAGCAGCGCCGGGTAGTCCAACCGCCGCATCCTCGATGATCGACTCGTAGAGCTGGCGGCCCAGTTGCTCGTCGAGCAGCGGGTACGACGCCGAGGACCCGACCGGACTGAAGTCCGGGACCGCGATCGGCGCGGTGAGCAACAGCACCAATTCTCCGTTCAGGTCCCGCAGCAGCTCGACCAGGCTCTTGAGGTCGCCGAGCGTCGTGTCGAGGTCGAGGGTCAGCGAGTCGGCGGTGGTCGTCAGGAACCGCGTGAGCCGCAGCGGATTCACCAGGGTTCCGGGCGAGAGTGACCTGTCCAGCAGCGAGGCGAGAAACTGCTGCTGGCGCTGGATCCGCTCGGTCTCGGCCGGCCCTTGTCGCGTCTCCAGCCGCAGGAACGGCAGGGTCTGCTCGCCGTCGATCACCGACGTACCGGCCGGCAGTTCCAGCCCGCTGTCTCGTTCGCGTAGCGAGGACCCGAGGCACAGCGGTACGCCGCCCAGCGCGTCGACCATCGCGGGGAAACTGGCGAGGTCCATCTGCACGTAGTGGTTGACCCGGAGTCCCGTGAGCACCTGGACGGTGTGGACCAGGCAGGCCGCACCCCCGGCGCCGATCACCGAGCTGAACGGACCGCTGTATGGCTCGGTGGGCTGTCCGCCGGCCGCTTGACAGGCCGGAACGTCGACGTATGCATCACGGGGGAAGACGACGACGACGGACTGCGAGCCGTCCGGGGACAGGTGCGCCAGGATCGTGGTGTCCCGTCCGCCGCCGTCGGAGCCGACGAGCAGGAAGTTCTCCGCATCGAGTTGGCGCTCCTCGGCAATGATCTCCGGCCCCGCCAGTCGGAGCACGTCCACGCGCTCGACGGTGCTGTCGACATAGGCGACCAGGCCCACGTAGTAGACCGCGACGAGCACCAGAACCGCGACCAGCCCACCGAGGACCCACCGCCGGGCGCGCCTGCCCCGTTGACGGCCGGAACGGCGGCTGCGACCCGGAGCGTCCGGACGTTCGGTGCGAGCGCGCAACTCGGCGACCGACGGTCGCTGCACACCGCTGTGTCGCGCCACCGCATGATCGTACGGAGCGCCGAGCCGCCGCGCCGATCTTGGTCTGGTCAACGCCTCACGCGCTAGCAGAGGTTGACCAGACCAAGATCGGCGAACGCGGTGCCGAGGTCAGCTCTGCGCGGGGGCGACGTAGGACTGAGCGAGATCGGTGGTGAAGAGCTCCTTGACGATGGTGAGGCCACCCTCGGCTTCCACGTCCGGCTGGGCGATGTATATCTCTCGGCTGGCCGGGGAGCCCGGTTGAGAGAAGTCCAGCGGAGCGATGACGCCGGTGACGGCCTCGTCTGTCTGCTGCAGGGCCGCCAGCAGGCCGGCCCGGGTCATGTCGCCGCTGTCGCACGCCGTCTTCAGGATCTGGCTGTAGATCGTCGCCACGCCGTAGCCGTAGGTGACGCCCCCGTTACCGGGCTCGTCCGGGTACTCGGCTGCGAACTCGGTCCGCAGCTGCTCCATCTCCGGGGTGTCCGCGGTGAAGGGAAGCGCCGACGCGGTGAGCAGGAAGTTCTCCACCAGCGCCGCCGCCGAGGGGGTGGCCAGCAGACCCGGCGAGAACGTCGGGTTGCTGCCCAGGAACTTGATGCCGGGCAGCGCCTGGGCCGCAACTCCGACGGCCGAGGCGGTCTGCGTCGGCGTCGTCGTCAGCGTGACAGCGGCGACCCCGGCTTGGGCGAACTGGCTGATGACGCTCGTCGCATCGGTGTCGGTCGACTTCAGCGTCGCCTCCACCACTTCCAGACCCAGGGCCTCGGCGGCGAACTCCACACCGGTGAAGCCGTTGGCGCCGTACTCACCCTCGACGTACAGCGCGCCGATCGTGTCGCCGTCGGCGATGATGCCCTCGTCGACCAGGTACTGCAGGCCGTTGATCATCTCCAGGTCGTACGTCGTACCGGCCATCAGGATGTACTCGTTCTCCAACAAGGTGGAGGCCCATGACGCCGGAGCGGTGACCATCTCGGTCTCGGTGATCGTCTCCAGCAGCGCCGTGGTCATCGGTGAGCCGATCAACTGAGTCATGCCCAGCACGTCCGGCTCGACCTGTGCGTAGAGCTGGACCGCCCGCTGAACGTCGTAGCCGTGGTCCTCGATGATCAGTTCGATCTGCCGGTCGCAGATCCCGCCGTCGGCGTTGATCTTGTCGTAGACGAGCTCGTTGCCCTGCACGATGGCCGTGGACAGTGCGGCGAACGGACCGGTCAGGTCGGTGAGGATGCCCAGCGTGATCGTGTCTTCGGTGACGCCGAAGTCGGTCGCCAACTCGCTGGGGTCGCCGTTGCCGCCGCCCGCGGGCTCTTCTGCCGCCTTGGTGCTGCACGCTGCGGCCGTCAGCACGACGGCCATCACGAGGCCCGCGGCTCGTGTTCCTTGCTTTCTCATGGACGCCGATTCCCTTCAGTGGATGGATCTGTGCCCCGGTCGGGGCCCTGCTCAGATTCGACAGCGGTGCTCTCGGCCGGTGATTCTCCGGTCTCGGCGACAGGGCTTGTTACTGGCGCCGCGGCTCGCACCTTCTGCCGGCGCGTCGTCCCGGTGATGGCATGCAACACCCGGCGACCGAGCGCGGCGACGCCGCCCGGCTCCAGCAGCAGGACGACGACGACCGCTCCGCCGTACAAGAACTTCGCCAGTGTGCCGGAGTCCACGCCGCCGGATCCGGGTTCGGCGAGGAACGGGAAGAAGTCCGAGTACAAGTTGAGCAGCAGCGGGGTCGCCGCCACAAAAGCGGCTCCGACAACCGCTCCCGGAATGGACCCCAGGCCGCCGATGACGATCATCGCCAGGTAGGTCACCGAGAGGATGAGACCGAAGCTGCCCGGTGTGGGGACCCGGAGGAACAGCGCCAGCAGTACGCCGGCCGCTCCGGCGTACATCGAGGAGATGACAAAGGCCGACGACTTGTAGCGACGCACGTTGACGCCCATGACCGCCGCGGCGGTCTGCTTGTCACGGATCATCTGCAGCGCGCGCCCGTGCCGGCCACGCAGCAGGTTCCTCGCGAACAGGTATCCGATGATCAGGACGGCGAGGAAGAGGTACCAGAGCAGCTCGTTGCGCTGCAGCGGGACACCGAGCAGAACCACCTGGGTGCCACCCGGCTCCGGGTTGGCGAACGGGAAACCGAAGAGGCTGAACGTCGGGACCGACCGGCCGTTCGGCCCCCCGGTCACGCTCTCCCAGTTGAAGAGCAGGTGCTGGCCCAGGAAGACCAGGGACAGCGAGGCGACACCGAGGTAGATGCCGGACAGCCGGCTCGCGATCGGGGAGAACGCCAGACCCGCCAGGCCCGCCAGGGCGATCGCCATCACCGCACCGAGCAGCGGCGGCAGCTCCAGCCCGCCGTACGGCGTGGCGACACCGCCGGGCGAGCCGGAGAAGTACGCGTATCCGTAGGTGCCGATCGCGATGAAGAACGCGTGGGCGAGCGACAGCTGGCCGGTGACCCCACTGAGCAGATTCAGGCCGATCGCCCCGACCGCCGCCGCCATGACCGCCAACCCCATCGAGAGGAAGGCGTTGTCGAGGTACAGAGGCAGCGCGATTGCGACGAGGATCAGCGCGATCCCGAGCACGGACTGGATCCGCGCTTCGCTGTCGCGGGGGATCCGGCCACGCTTCGCCGGCGTGCCGGCCGCCGTTGGACTGCCCGACGGTGCGGTGGTAGCCCCACCATCCTTTGTGATCTGGACAGACTTCGTGTCAGACACGGGTCACTTCCCTGGTGCCGAACAGTCCCGAGGGCTTGATCAGCAGGACGATGATCATGATCACGTAGGGCATCACCTCAGCGAAGCCACGCCCGAGGAAGACCAGGTCGCTGCTGTAGCCCAAGGTGAGCTGCTCGGCCACGCCGACGATCAGCCCGCCTACCAACGCTCCGGCGGTGGAGTCCAGACCGCCGAGGATCGCGGCCGGAAACGCCTTGAGCGCGACCGGGATGACGCTGCCGTCAAGACCCGGGGTCGGGAATGCCACCAGGAAGACCACGGCGATGCAGGCCAGCAAGCCGGCGATGATCCAGGCCACCGCGGCAACCCGTCCACGCCGGATACCCATCAGCGTTGCGGCCTCGGCGTCCTCGGCCGACGCGCGCATCGCCACGCCCCAAGTGGTGTACTTGAAGGCGAGGAAAAAGGCGGTGAGCAACACCACCGCGGAGCCGATGGCGACCACCCGGGTCAGCGGGATGCTCACACCGACGACCCGCACGGTGTCGTTCTTCCACGGGTCGAACAGGCTGCGCGGGTCCACCCCGATCCGGCGGACCAGATCGGCGGTCAGCACGACGTCGAATCCGATCGTCATGATCGCCAACGTGTTGGCGTCCGCGGTTCTGATCCGCAACGCGAGGATCCGCTCGAGGAGTAATGCGCCCAACGCGGTCACGGTCAGGCCGACGAGGAGGGCCAGGTAGAAGTTGGTCTCAGGCGTCAGTTCGCTGATCGTGTAACCGCCGAGCAGCAGCAACGAGCCGTGCGCGAAGTTGATCACCTCGGTGGCCTTGAAGATGATCACGAAGCCGAGCGCGATCAGCGCGTAGACCGCACCGACGGACAGCCCGTTGATCAGCAGCTCCAGAAAGAAGCTCACCGCTTCCCCACCCCCTCGGCATCGTGGTCGTCGGTGGCTTCCTCGGTGGTTTGCTCGGGGGCGTCGCCTAGTTGCGCGGCTTCTTGCGCGGCTTGGACGTCAGCGGCCGACCCCAGATAGGCCCGGATGACCTCCGGATCGTTCTGGATCGCCGATGGCGGGCCGTCGGCGATCCGGCGGCCGAAGTCGAGCACAGTCACCTGATCGGCGATCTCCATGACCAGGCCCATGTCGTGCTCGACGAGCACGATGGAGATGCCCATCCCTTCCCGGATGTCGCGGATCGTCTCGCCCATCCGGTCGGTCTCGTCAGAGTTCATCCCGGCCACCGGTTCGTCCAACAGCAGTATCCGGGGCTCGGTGCACAGCGCCCGGGCCATGTCCACGCGCTTCTGCTCACCGTAGGCGAGCAACCCGGCCGGCAGCTGCAGCCGGGGACCCAGGCCCATGAACTCGGCGATCTCGATCACCCGCGCCCGGTGCCGCTTCTCCTCCCGTCGGGCATTGGGCAGCCGCAGCCCGGTGGACAGGAATCCGGCGCGGGTCAAATGATGGCGGCCGAGCATCATGTTCTCCAGCACGCTCTGACCGGGCGAGAGCGCGATGTTCTGGAAGGCCCGGGCGACACCCAGGGCGGCGATCTTGTGCGGCCGCATTGCGGTGAGTTCGGCCGCACCGAAGCGGACGGTTCCCGCGCTCGCGCGGTAGACGCCGGACAGCACGTTGAAACAGGTCGACTTGCCCGCCCCGTTCGGACCGATCACCGCGTGGATCGACCCGGGTACGACGGAGAAGGACACCCGGTCCAGCGCGGTGATCCCGGCGAAGGTGACGGTGAGGTCGGTGACGACGAGTTCGGGCACGGCCGGCCCGGCATTGTCGGTAGCCGGTTTGGCCGGGGCAGCCGAAGCGGACTGGACGGAGGCGGGCGGGGTCACGGTCATCCGCTCCACCTAGACAGCCGTGCCACGGACCGCCGGGGAGCCGCACCGGCCCCGGCCGGCTCGTCGGCGCCGTGACCGAGGTACAGCCGCTGCACCTGGTCAGTCGCTGCTAGCTCCTCCGCGCTGCCGTGCAGCGAGACCTCGCCGACATCCAGGACATAGGCCAGGTTTGCCACCCGGAGCGCCATCGAGGCGTTCTGCTCGACGAGCAGGACCGACGTTCCTTGCCGGTTGATCTCCAGGATGATCTCGCCGATCTGCTCCACCACCTGGGGTGCGAGGCCCAATGACGGCTCGTCGAGCAGCAGCAGCTTCGGGTGCGCCATCAGCGCCCGCCCGATCGCCAGCATCTGCTGCTCTCCGCCGGACAGCAACGCTGCGGTCTGCCCACGTCGCTCCTGCAATCGGGGGAACAGCTCGAACACCCGGTCACGAGCCGACCCTTGACGACGGTTCTTGACACCCATCCCGCCCGCGCGCAGGTTCTCGTCCACCGTGAGCCGGCCGAAGATACGGCGTCCCTCAGGGACCTGCACCACGCCGCGGGCGACGGTCGCAGCCGGGTTGAGCTTGTCCAGGCGCTGCCCGTCGTGAGTGATCGAGCCGGTGTCGATCCGGCCCTTGTGCAGCTTGTGAGTTCCCGAGATCGCCCGCAGCAGTGTGGATTTGCCGGCTCCGTTGCTGCCCAGCACGGCCACGACCGCCTCATCAGGGACCTCGAGGGTCACCCGATCGAGCGCCTGGATCGCTCCGTAGCGCACCGACAAATCGGTGACGGTCAGCATGCAGCCACCGCACGAATCGGTTGCGGGGCCACCGACACTGACGTTCCTCCCACGCGATCCGTCACGGTCCGACACCGTTGTCGGCGCTGGTGCCACACCAACGATGGTGTGCGCTGCGCCACATCATGACGCAGTGGTTGCCTAACGTACTACGCACAGCGCGGTGTCTTAGTAACGGTTCGGTTGAGCTGGGCGCTTCCTGCCGGTCCCGGATACCGTGCGGCGATGAGGCTTCCCATTCCCGGTCCCCTCGATGTGGCGAGGGCGGCCGCGTCGCTTCGCGATGCGGTGACCGCCGCGCTGGAGTTGGTGCCGCGCCTCCGCCTGCTCGTCGATCGGGTCGACGACCTCATCGGTCGAGTGGACCGGGTGCTGGACTCGGTCGAGCTGACCGCCGGCCGAGTCGATGCCGTCATTGATCACGCCGCCATCACCCAGCGGCGCGCCGACGATGCGGTTGCCGGAGCGCAGGGCACCGTCAACCGGATCGACCCGCTGCTGAGCGCCTACGAACCGTCCCTGCGCACCCTGGCCCCCGTCCTGCAACGGCTCGCTCAGTCCACGTCAGCGGAGGAGGTCGACGCCGCAGTCCACCTGGTGGACCGACTCCCCCGCCTCATCGCCCATGTGGACGACGACCTGCTTCCGCTGTTGTCCACCCTGGATCGGGTCGGCCCGGACCTGCACGAACTGCTCGAGGTCACCCAGGATCTGCGGCGGGTGATCACCGGGTTGCCCGGCATCGGTTTCCTGCGCCGCCGCGGCGAGGACGAACTGCCGCCCTCGGAAGGCGAGTCCGGGTGAGTACGGCTCTTACCGTCGGCTCGGCAGGAGCAGGTTCACGACCGCCTGCTCGACTTCCGAACGGGCGGCGAGTTGCTCCAGCCCCAGGTCGGCCGGCACGTCGACGGCAACCGCGGCCAGCGAGCCGTCGTCGTACAGGTCGATGATGCGCGGATCGATGTAGGAGTTGCGGCAGACCGCCGGGGTGTTGCCGAGCGCGTCGGCGACTTCCCGGACGGCCCCGGCGACCGTGCGTTTGCGACCGGCGGCCGAGTTGACCGGCTGCGACCGGGCCAGCGCGACGGTGCAGAGCACGGTGGCATGCCAGGTCCGGAAGTCCTTGGCGCTGATGTCGTCGCCGGCCACCGATCGCAGGTAGGCGTTGATGTCGTCGCTGCGCACGTCGCGCCATTCCCGGCCGACGCGGTAGGCCAGCAGTTCCTCGCCGGGGTCCTTGCGCCGCAGCAGCGCTTGGACGATCTTGCGCACCTCCTCGTCGACGACGGCCTGGGTCCGCTGCTGGCTGCCCTTGGCCTCGTAGTCGAAGCTGAGGCCGGCGCGGGTCACCGTGACGTGGTCACGACGGAGGGTGGCAAGACCGTACGTGCCGTTCTCCTCGGCGTACTCCTCCCCGCCGACGCGGAAGAAACCGAGATCCAGCAGGCGTACGGCGCAGGCCAACACCCGTTCCCGGATCAACCCGCGCCCGGCGAGGTGCTCGGTCACCGTCTCGCGCACGGCGGGTAGCCGCTGGGCGAGTTCGAGCACCCGCTCGTGCTTCTGCCGGTCGCGCCGGATCCGCCAGGCGTCGTGGTAGCGGTACTGCCTGCGACCGGCGTCGTCAGTGCCCACCGCCTGGATGTGGCCGTTCGGCCACGGACTGATCCAGACGTCCTTCCAAGCCGGTGGAATGGCCAGCTCGCGGATCCGCTCCAGCGTCTCGGTGTCGCGCAGCGGGGAGCCGTCAACGTCGCCGTAGCTGAAGCCGCGGCCACGGCGGCGCCTGGTCAGCCCGGGCCAGGTCAGGTCACTACGGCGCAGCCGGGGCACCGGCAGACGGTACCCGCAGGCGTCGCGTCAAACCCCTGCGCGCTGGTCAGCTGAGAGGTCGAGCAAAACGGCGGCGACCCGCACGAGCGGTACGAGGGCATCGGTGGATGCGCTCCCGGGTGATGGTCGCCGCCGGCATGGAGAAGGCCTCCGAACTCGCCTCGCTCGATGCGAGGACGAGCCCTACCGAAGGCGTGCACGCCCTCGACCGCGTACGGCATCCGCCGGGCCAGGATGTCGGCCAGCGAGCTGATCTTCCCCGGGTCGGAGTGCTGTCACCGGTGCGCGTTGGCAGCCGCGGTGCCAGGTCGTCGGTCCAGCACCCCAAAGACTCCCGGTCGACATCACGTATCCAAATCGGGTCACACCGCTGGGCTACGCCTGCGGTAGTCGGCAAACGGCGTACCGCGTGTGAAAGGGTCGACATCTGGGCAAGCAGCTGAGAACGAAGCGTGAGGAGGCGAGCCCCATGACCGGACCACCCGAGGACTACGGCGACCAGCAGTCCGAGACCGGTGCGACCGTGCAGCTGGACAACGAGGAAACCCTGGACGGCCCGATCGGTGAAGACCCGTTGGACGCCGGCTACATCCCCAACGATCGCCCGCTGGCCATCGACGACTGGGGCACCACTGCGGCGGAGATGTCGCAGGGGGAACCCTTGGATCTCAAGCTCGCCCAGGAGGAACCCGACGAGCCGGAGAGGGACGAACGGCGTTCCGGGCGCCTGGTTGGGAACGACGAGGGTGCCGGCGAGGACGACAGCGCCCAGCTGATCGCCACCGACGTCGGCGTCGACGGAGGCGCGGCCAGCGCCGAGGAGGCGGCCGTACATGTCCAGGACACCGACGAAGCCTCCGGCCGAGTCGACGACAGCTTCGACCCGAACGACACCGAGGGCGGCCAGACCTACGCGGCGGGCGAAGGCCTGGACGACGAAGACATGGTCGACCTCGTGGCCGAGCAGACCGACAGTGCCTCCACGCGCGCGTACGACGCCGGCAAGGACTGGGACGGCCAAAGCGCTCCGCCGGATCCAACCGCGAGCAGGTAGCCGACCTCACATCGATGTCGAAGACCGACGAGCGTGTCGTCCTGCTTGATGAGCAGGGGCGACCCATCGGGGACATGCCCAAGTCGACGGTGCACCACCAGGACACCCCGCTGCACTTGGCCTTTTCGTGCTGGGTCATGGACGTTGCGGAACGGGTGTTGGTGACCCGGAGATCGGCCGTGAAGCGCACCTGGCCGTTGGCGTGGTCGAACGCCATCTGCGGGCATCCCACTCCGGGCGAGGACATGGTCGAGGCGGTACGCCGCCGCGCCGCCACTGAGCTGGGCCTGACGCTCGGGTCCATCGAGGTGGTGCTGCCGGACTTTCGTTACACCGCTCGGATGGCCAACGGCATCGTCGAGAACGAGATCTGTCCCGTCTTTCGAACCGTCGTTGCCACCGGCAGCCCGCTGCGCCCCGACCCTGCCGAGGTCGCCGATTGGCGGTGGACATCGATGGCCGAACTCCGCGCCGACGTGGCAACCGATCCCGACGCCTTCAGCCCCTGGATGATCGGCCAACTGACCCAGCTCGGATAGTCAGTCCCACCGCCAGCCCGTCAGTCCTCGTTGCCCATCGACAGACCGGGCAGCCGCACGCTGATCCGGCCGTCCTCGATGCGGACCTGCAGGGCCGGCTGGCCCGCTGTCGCCGGGCCGTGGACGACCTCGCCGTCATCGACCCGGAACGTGCTTGCGTGCCATGGGCAGGTGATGCACTCGCGGCCGTTCTCCGTGCTCAGCTGACCCTCGTGCAGGGGACCGGAAGCGTGACTGCACCGATCGATCAGAACGTGCACCCGTTGAGCTCGTCGGAGCACGAACAGCTTCACCTCGTCGATGCTGCGTTGCGCCGGCTGACCGTCCGGGAGTTCGCTCAGCAGACCCAGGTCGGACCATCCCGGCGGCGCGATCTCGGCGTGGGCGACCGCATGGCTGGGTCCGGCGGCCTGCCGGTAGGCGAGATGCCCTCCGACGGTTGCCGATGCTCCGGCCAGCGCGTAGGCGGAGTACGCCAGCGCCCGGCCGAGCCCGTGCCTGGATCGGCTGCGGGCGATCAGAGCGCCGCCGTACAGGCCCAGCGCGGCGACGTTGCCCATCGCGTGAGCCAGGCCGGTCCGCTGCTGTTGGGCGTCTTGCTGCGACCAGTCGGCAACGCCCGCGGCTGCGGCCGGAACCGCACCGACCATGCCCACCCCGATGAGCAGTGTCGCCGCTGGCCGGGCGGCAGGGATCGCGTCCAGGATCGCCGCCGAGGTCCACGCGCCGACCGGTACCTGCACGAGGACCGGATGCAATGGGTGTCCGAGCCAGACGCCGTGAAGCGCGTCGGTGACACGACGGTTCGCCAACGCCTTTTCCACGAACGGTTTGATCTTGGCGCCCACCGCGTCCAGCGGAGCCGCGTCCTCGAGCCTGGCGATCTGGTTGAACGGCCACATCAGAAGCGGCGCTCCTCGGCCGGGTGGCCGAGCGCCCGCCACACGTCCCCGATCGAGGCGAACGTCTGGCCGGCCGGCAGGTTCTGGACATCGGCCAGGACCCGATCCGGCGCGTTCGCGTCACGGGCCGCGGCCAGGAGGCCGTCCCGGTCGTTGGGGAACGCCGTCCGCCGAAGCGTCTCGGCGAGTTCACTGCGCTGGGTCACCTCTGCACCGGACATACCGGCTGGCGTCCCCCCGACCATGCTGTCCTCGGGGGCACGGTCGATGTCGGGCTCGTCGTCCGCCGGTGGCTCAGGGTCTTTGAAGTCCTCGGCGTGAGTGCTGCGCCCCGACCGGATCATTCCCGCCACGTCGCCTTGGAGGGCATCGTCGCGGATGGCCGAGTGCTTGCTGCTGCGCTCCATCAGCGGCCCGGGTCATACGGCGGTTGCCCGGGGGGCTGCTGGTAGGGCGGCTGGCCCTGCCACGGCTGCTGCTGCGGATACGGCTGCTGCTGGCCGTAGCCCTGCTCCGGTGGTGGCGGCGGCGGGTACTGGTGCTGCTCCTGCGGCTGCTGCTGGTACGGCGGCTGCAGGTGCGGCTGTTGCTGGGTCGAGCCACTACGCCCATCGGGTTGCTGCTGTCCCTGATTCTGCATCATGTCCCTGGCCTGGCCGGCCTGCTCCCTGATACTGGGTGCGTTGCGGACCTCCTCGGCCACCTTCGGCTTCTCTTCGTCGTAGCGGGCCAGCGTCTGCTCCCAGCGCGCGGTCATCGGCTTGATGCCCCCACCACCGACGGCGACGATGACCACACCCACGATGGCGACCAGGAACGCATACAGGACGGCGTTGACGACGTTCGTCGCGATCTCCAACTGATTCAGCGCGGCGATCACGCCCAGGGCGAGGATCAGCGCCGACACCGCGTTGGCGATGATCCTCCCGTAGGACAACCCGCCGAGGCTGTTCTGGATCAGCCCCTTGGCGCCGGCCGCGATAGCGGAGGCGATGACGAGGATCAGGATCGCGACGAAGACCTTGGGCAGGTACGCGATGACCGCGACCAGGTAGTCGCTGATCGGGTTGGGTCCGAAGACCCCGAACGCGGTGCTGAGGACGAACAGCATGATCGCGTAGAACACGATCCGGCCGAGGATCGACGAGGCGTCGTACTGGGACCGTGCGAGGACCTGTTTGACTCCGCCGCGCTCCACCAGGCGGTCGAATCCGACCCGCTCCAGCACCTTGTTCAGGATCTTCTCGATCGCTTTGGCCACGATGTAGCCGATGATCAGGATCAGCAGGAACCCGAGCAGCCTCGGCAAGAAGGCGACTACATCGTCCAGGGCGTTTTCGAGCGCGTCCACGTCTTCCCCATTCGTCGGCGGGCATGATCAGCCGGAACTTACCCGGTCTCGCTGAAATCATGCCCGTCGGCGAGCGACAGTGAGGGGTTATCGCGCGGGCGGTTCGGTGCCCGACTCGTCAGGGCGACTCGGGTCCGTACCCGAATCAGCGTCCGGGTCACTTTCGAGGATGTACTCCTCGCGAACGACCGGCACGGTGATCTGCTGCTGCTCGGTGACCAGGTGTCGGCGCAGCCTGAGCCCGGGCGGGGGCTGACCGCCCTGCTCCTCAGCCGACCTCCCGGATGCCCCTTCGGCCGGCCTGGATGAGTCCGCGGGCGGTGCGGGTGGGTACGACGGCGCAGCACCGCTGTCCGCCGAGGACGCCGGGCTGCCCGCCGGAGACACCGGCAGAGCCGCCGTCGGCTCCACTGTCGACTCCCGGTCCGCCGCAGCGCCGGAGTCCGTCACGGGCGGCGGGTATTGCCCCGGGCCGGTGTCATCGACGCCGTCGGTGTCGTCGGCATCGTCGGCATCGTCGTGACTCAAGCCGTAGTGCTGGTAGAGCTGCCGCTCCTCCTCCAGGCTGAGATGGCCGGAGTCGGGATCGACGTGCGGGGCGTTCTTGACCGCGTCCTTGCCGATCGGGACGGTCAACTGCTCACCTTCCAGCCGGGCCTGGGCCAGCGGAAGGAAACTCTCCTTGGTGCCGAACAATCCGGTATGGACCGTCACCCATTCCGGCTCGCCGCTTCGATCATCCAGGTAGACCCGGCCGACCCGGCCGATCTTGTTTCCCTCGGTGTCATACACGGTCGCGTTGAGCAGGTCATCCCCGCTTGCCTGGTCCAGCATGGTGTCCTCCTGTGATCGCAGCTGTGCCCCTCATGCTGCCGTATACCAGCCAGGGTCGGCATCTTTCGTACCGAGTTGGTTACTGCTCGCGCCATGACCGGATAATTCCCGACACGACCTATCCCGGTACCGCGTAACCAAGCCAGGAGGTGCTCCGTGCCCGCGAAGAAGGACATGCCCTCGACCCTGCAGCGGTCAGGAAAGAAGGCCCAGGAGACGTGGGGGAAGACGCACGACTCGGCTGTGGACCAGTACGGCGAGGGAGAACGGGCTCATCGGACTGCGTTTTCCGCCCTCAAACACACACACGGGAAGGTCGGCGACCACTGGGAGCCGAAGGGTCACAAAGGCCCGTCCGATCCGCAGGCGGCGCAACAAGGCCGGGCCAGCCGTGAGCGGCCTCGCTCGACGTACGGCGGGGTCGACGGCAACGCGACCAAGGCGCACCTGCTCGGCATCGCCAAGAGGCTGAACATCCGCGGTCGCAGCCGGATGACAAAGGACGAGTTGATCACCGCGATCGACAAGGCCAACACGCGCGCAACCGCGGCCGCGCGGAGCAGCTAGCCTCGGGGGTACGGCGCTGCGCCTTTTTGGCATCGATCCCCATCGTCGGATCATCAGCTCATCTGCGTCGTTGCGCAGCCCGAGGAGTGGGCTGGCGCGGATCGGGCATAGTGAAGCCATGACGCAGGTGACCCGTCACGTCGCGGTCCCGCCCGAGCGGGTCTTCGAGATTCTCGCGGACGGCTGGACGTACGCGAGCTGGGTGGTCGGCACGTCCTACATCCGCGCTGTCGATCCGCATTGGCCGGCAGCCGGCAGCCGAATCCACCACGCGGTGGGGCCGTATCCACTGGTGATCCGCGATACCACCACCGTGCGCGAACTCACGCCGGGTCGTCGGCTGCTGGTGCGGGTGCGGATCTGGCCGGTCGGTGAGGGCGATGTGGACTTCCAGGTCGACCCGGTCCCCGGCGGCACGGGCAGCACCGTGACGCTGACCGAGACCGTCGTAGCCGGTCCGTGGCGGCTACTCGGACCCGTGACTGAGGCTTTGCTGCACGCTCGCAACGTCGCGACCCTGGAACGGCTGGCTGCCCTTGCCGAGCACCGGTCGGCACCGGGCCCGCGCCTGAGCAGCTAGTGGTCAGGACCGTAGGTTCGTCGGGTTGGCCGTCGCCGAGGCCCGGTGAGCCCGTTCTTGCAGGGTGTTCGCCGCGGTGGCACCTGTTGGTCCTTTGCCCGGTAGTCGGCCGGATGGCCGGCATCCCAAGCATTGGGCCGAAAAGTGCCACCCGAAGACGCCCTCGAATGCGCCGCCGCCTTCACCTCAGTGACGACCAAGCTTGAACTAACCGCGACGAACTTCGGTCCTGAGCAGCTAGCGGTACAGCCGCCGCAGCGCCCAGTCCGTCCCCGCCGCCTTGACGGCTCCGTGCGGGCGGCAGCGGCGTAGCGCCACCGTCGCCGCATTGCACCCGGGGGCGCCGTGCACACCCCCCATGGGGTAGGCAGAGGAGCTGGCGAGATACAACGCCCGCACGGGCGTCTCCGGTCGCCCGAAACCGGGAACCGGCCGGAAGATCAGTTGCTGGTGCAGCGCCGCCGTACCGCCGTTGATGGCGCCGCCGACGAGGCTCGGATCACCGCGTTCGAGATCCTGCGGCCCGGCTACGTGCCGGCCGACGATGAGCTGGCCGAACCCTGGCGCGGCCTGCTCGAGCACCGCCTCCATCCGGTCGACCTGCTCGGCTACCACGTCGGCTGACAACTCGGCCCGCCAGGGAACGTGCGTGTAACCCCAGGCCACCTCCGCACCCGGCGGGCAGCGGGAGGGGTCGGCCGCGGCCATCTGCCCGAAGAGCAGGAACGGTTTTGTCGGCACGGTGCGGGTCGCCAAATCGGCCGCATAGCGGGTCAGGCCGTCCATGTCCCCGCCGAGATGCACGGTGCCGGACTCGGCGACGGCCGGATCAGACCACGGCACCGGAGCGGACAGCGCCCAGTCGACCTTGATCGTGGCGTGGTCCCATTCGAAGTTGTCAAGGTCCTGCAGCAACCGGCGCGGCAGGTGCTCGCTGGCGACCAGCCGCTCATACAGGATCGGGGCCGGCACGTCGGCGAGGACGGCCCGCCCCGCTCGCACCTCCTCGCCGTCCGACGTGCGTACGCCGCAGGCCCGACCGTCGCGCACGATCACCGAGCGGACCGGGATCGAGCAGTGCAGCTCGCCACCACGGGCCCGAAGCCGGGCCACCAGCGCGTCGACGATCCGCTCCGAGCCACCTTCGGGGACGGGGAATCCGACCTGCTGGCCGAGCATGGCCAGCAGCCAACCGAACACCCCACTGATCGCACTCTCCGGTGCCAGGTCGGTGTGCAACGTGTTCCCGGCCAGCAGCAGCCGAGCCCCGTCGCCGCCGAAGCGCTCCTCCCCGAGCCGGCGGACCGGCAGCAGGGCGAAGCGCAGGAACCGGATCAATTCGGCGCTGGAGCCCAGTGCCCGCAGCAGCCCGAGCGACGGTCGTACCGGCGGGAACGGCCGGAACAGCGCCTCGATCAGCTGAGGCCCGATCCGCAGCCATTCGTCGTACATCGCCCGCCAGGCCTCGCCGTCCCCGCGCCCGAACGTCTCCACACAGGCCGCGGTCTTGTCGACGTCGGGGTACAGCGTGGCTGTACGTCCGTCCGGAAGAACGTGGGACAGCACGCTGGGGCTGCGTCGCCAGCGCAGGCCGTGCTCCGGCAGGTCCAACGAGCGGAGGACCGGTGAGGCGAAGCCCAACGGATAAAAGGCGCTGTAGAGATCGCTGTGAAACCCAGGGGCGGCGACCTCGGCGGTCCGGATCGCTCCACCGGGGCTGGGCGTGGCCTCCAGTACGACGACGCGCCAACCGGCATCGACCAGGAGGTTGGCCGCCACCAGCCCGTTGTGACCGGCGCCGATGACGACGGCGTCGGCACCGGTCGCAACGGGCTGGCTCACCGTCACAGTCTGGGGGTCAGACCCTCAGGCGTCGAGCAGCATCCCCTTGCGGAGATGAGTCAAGGAGCGGGACAGCAGCCGCGACACGTGCATCTGGGAGATGCCCACCCGCTCCGCGATCTGGGACTGGGTCATGTTGCCGTAGAAGCGCATCGCGATGATCCGGCGCTGGCGCGGCGGTAGTTCCTCGATCAGCGGACGCAGCGACTCGCGGTCCTCCACCGACTGGATGCCCTTGTCCGCTTCCCCCAGGACGTCGGCCAGCGTGCTGTCGGCATCCTCGTCGCCCAGGGGCGCGGACAGGGACACCGCCGAGTAAGCCCGAGCCGAGAGCTGACATTCGCGGATCTCGTCTTCGGTCACTCCGAGGTAGTCGGCCAGGTCGGCATTGGTCGGCATCCGGCCAAGGCTTTGGGTCAGCGACATCGTGGCCTTGGTGACGTCGAGCTTCAGCTCCTTGAGCCGGCGCGGCACCCGCACGCTCCATCCCTTGTCGCGAAAGTGCCGCTTGATCTCGCCCACCATCGTGGGGATCGCGTAGCTGGTGAAGTCGACCCCCCGATCCGGGTCGAAGCCGTCGATGGCCTTGAGCAAGCCGACGACCGCCACCTGAACGAGGTCGTCGAGTGGCTCACCGCGGTTTCTGAAGCGACGCGCCAGGTGCTCGGCCAAGGACAGGTGGGTGCTGACGAGTTCCTCACGCACCGCGGCCGGTCGCCCGAGAATCGCAGAGGGACGGTTCAACTCGACAAGCAGGTCATGCACATGGGCGCGGTCTGCTTGTCGCTGTGTCGCCACCCCCTCGGCAACAATGGGCAGTTCATTGACAGCGGTCATGAGCAACTCCCTGCAATCCGTCGATCCGATGGACAGCGGCAGCCCTCCGAGCACTCTCACAGTGATCGGCTGCATCGCCCTGCTGGCTTCGGCGCTGCGTTGGCAGAGCCTTTTCCACCGGCCGCGTCATGACCGGGACCTAAGGGGCGTGATCACGACCCCCGCGGCGACACTAACCCCGCCCGTCGCCCGGCCGCAAGGGTCCTGCGACAGAACGTTGGTCACCTTGCCATCCGACCGTGGAACGATGCAGCAGGCCGGGCTGCCACGGTGACACACATGAAAGTTTCCGATCCGACCGGCTCGGAACGTGTGTTTGGACGGCGTTAGGGCAAGGATGCACGCATGGACACCATCCTCTGGATCATCGCCGTCATCCTCGTCATCGCGGGCATCGTGGCCCTGTTCCGCCGCGAGTTGCTCTGGGGAATCGTCTTGATCGTCGTCGGGCTCCTCGTGGGGCCGGGCGGCGTCAGCATCCTCAGCTGAGCTCCACAGAACGTCACGGGGCAGCTGCGCGTACGCCGCTGCGCCCCATGCTGGCCACAGCTGCCGTGGCGCTGCCGCGCGAGGATCGGCTCTGGGGTTACGAGTTCAAGTGGGACGGGGTCCGGGCGCTTGGACACGTCAACAAGGGTCAGCTCATGTTGGTGAGCCGCAATGACCGCGACATCAGCGTCAGCTATCCCGAGGTGCTGGCCCTCGGCTCCGCGACGGCGATCGACGACTCAGTCGTGGACGGCGAGCTTGTCGCCTTCGACGCGGCGGGACGTCCGAGCTTCGGTGCCCTGCAGCAGCGCATGCACGTCACGGCCCGAACCTCGCTGATCCACCTTGTCGAGCAGGTACCCGTGACCTACCTGCTCTTCGACGTGCTGTCCCTGCGGGGCCGGTCCTTGTTGTCGAAGCCCTACCGGTCTCGACGAGACGTCCTCGAGGCGCTGGATCTGCGTGGTCCCTCGTGGCAGACCCCGCCGCACTTCAGGGGCGGTGGCGCCGACGTCCTCGCGGCCAGCATCAGCAACGGCCTGGAGGGGGTCCTCGCCAAGCGGCTGGACTCCACGTATCAGCCGGGCCAACGCTCGCCGTACTGGCTGAAGGTGAAGAACCTGCGCACGCAGGACGTCGTGGTCGGCGGCTGGAAGCCAGGACAGGGCCGACGGAGCGGATTGCCAGGCTCACTGCTGCTCGGCATACCCGGACCCGGCGGCCTGCAGTACGTCGGCAAGGTGGGAACCGGCTTCACCGACCGGGCCCTGGCAAGCATCGCCGGCATGCTGGCCGAACTGGCGGTCCCAGAATCGCCGTTCACCGAGGTGCCACGCGAGCACGCCCGGGATGCGCGATGGGTGCGTCCCACGCTCGTCGGTGAGGTGGAGTTCGGTGAATGGACTCCGGAGGGCCGGCTCCGGCACCCGTCGTGGCGGGGGCTGCGTCAGGACGTGGCCGTGCAGGATGTACGGCGTGCCGAATTCTGAGCGGGTCAGCGTCGACGTGGACGGGCGCACCCTGCAGCTGTCCAACCTGGGCAAGGTGCTGTACGCCGACACCGGTTTCACCAAGGGCCAGGTGATCGACTACTACGCGCGGATCGCCGACGTGCTCCTTCCTCATCTGGCCGGGCGGCCGCTGACCGTGAAGCGTTACCCCGACGGGGTGGACGGCAAGTTCTTCTTCGAGAAGAACGCCCCGTCACACAAGCCGGCGTGGGTCCGCGCTGTCGAACTACCGACGCCGGGCAGCACGCGGCAGCGCGAGACGATCCGGTACATCGTCGTCGACGGCCTCCCGACGCTGATCTGGCTGGCCAACCTGGCCGCGCTGGAGCTGCACGTTCCGCAGTGGACAGTCGGGCCGCGCGGGGGCGTGCGCGGTGCGGATCTGATGGTGTTCGACCTTGATCCCGGTCCGCCGGCGACGATCGTCGACTGCGCGTGGGTCGCCGCGATCGTCCGCGACGTCCTGGCCGAGGACGGCCTGTACGCCTGTGCCAAGACGAGCGGCTCCAAGGGAATGCAGCTGTACGTGCCGCTCGAGGAGGTCGACCCGGAACGGCCCTGGGAGTACGCCCGCCGGCTGGCCCAGCGCGTCGCCAAGGAGCACCCGGACCGGGTGGTGTGGCAGATGACAAAGGCGCTGCGGAGCGGGAAGGTGCTCATCGACTGGAGCCAGAACAGCGCCGCCAAGACGACGGTGGCGCCCTACTCGCTGCGCGCCCGTCCCGCGCCCACGGTTTCGGCGCCGGTCACGTGGGAGGAGATCGAGGCCTGCCGGACGGAGACGGATCTACGCTTCACCACCGACGAGGTGCTGGAGCGGGTGGCCGAACACCGGGACCTGTTCCAACGGCTGCGCGGCCCCGGCTTCACCCTCCCGTAACCGGCCCACCCGGCGATGATCAGTAGGGGTCGGAGGCAAAGCCCGCGCGGTCGACCCGACGGTGGAACCGCATGCCGGTCAGCCCGCCGATGATCGCGCCGATCAGCGTCACCCCGAGCACGATGCCGATGGCGATCAGGGTTTCCGCGGTCACCGTGTCGAAGTCGACCCGGAAGTCCGGCAGGCTGACATTCTGGGCCAGGTCGCTGTTGGTGTCGAACAAGACTCCGATCAGCGTCAGGATGGCGGCGAGTATCACCGCCCACAGCCACACGGCGACCCCCTGGCGGGCGCCGTTGAAGCGAGCCATCCGTCCGGCGACATAGCCGCCGCAGTAGTAGGCGACGAACAGGATCACCAGACCGGCGATGATCTTGGTAAGCCCAAGCGTGCTGGGGTCCTGGGACGAGGTGCTGCCGTCCACCGTCGTGCTCAGGTCCAAGGCGGAGGCGACTGCGGCAACAACGGCCACCAGGATGACGGTGGCGCCAACGGCGGTCAGCCAGCCGAAAAAGGCGGCGCCGACCTTGACCCCGCCGAACGCCTCCTTCTCCCGAGCGCGCACTGCGTCACCGTCCAGCGCCGATGCCCCGTCTGGGGACCGGTTCGGGTCTTGCTCCTGGTAAGCGTCCTGCTGGTAGGGGTCCGCGTGGTGTTCGCGGTCACCTTGTGACGGGTAGCCGCCGTGGTCGTGCTGCCCGGGAGGTCCGTGCTCCTCCGGTTGGGTCCAGCCAGGCCCCCCTCCGTAGGCCGGGGCGGCCGGCGGCGCGGACCCGGGCTGCCCCTCCCCTGCCGACGTTCGCTCGGTCGGCTGCCGCCCCGACCAAGATGATGTCGCCGGCGGCGTCAACTGTCCCGGCGGTGCCGACTGGGCCGGGTCGCCCTGACCAGGCATTGCGGCGGTCTGATCCGGCCGTGCGGCAGTGGCTCCCGGCCGCTGCCCGGCAGTGTCATCCGGCGCCTCCGCGGCATCGTCGCGGTTCGGCGGATCGTACGGATGTGACGGCATGACAGCCCCCTTGTCCCGGCCAATACACCCGCGGTACCACCGCGGCACCGGCGCGATCCGCCGGATCAGCTAACCCTTGCACAGCCGACGTGCAATGGCAGGGTGCCCGGCCGGTGCGTCAGCTCGCGACCCGAGCCAGCAGACCTTCCTCGATCGCCTTGATCTTCAGCGCCAGGAACTTCGAGTAGTGCCGGGACTGGTGCAGGTTGCCGCCCATGAACCAGAAGCCGTCGTGACCGGAGTCCCGCCAGATCGTTCGCAGCTCACCTTCCTCGTCCAGCCCCCACACCGGTGTACACCTGTCGGCGACGGCGTTGCCCAACAGCGCCCTGGCGCTCTCGCGCATGTTCTCGTAGCCGGTCGCGAGGACGACGATGTCCGCCGCCAACTCGGTCCCGTCCGTGAACTCGACCCCGGTCGCGGTGAACCGCTCGATCTCCACGCCCTGCTTGACGAGGATCTTCCCGTCCGCGATGAGCTGCGACGCGCCGACGTCGATGTAGTAGCCGCCGCCACGTCGCAGGTACTTCATGAACAGGCCGCTGCCGTCCTCACCGTAGTCGATCTTGAAACCAGCCTGCTCCAGGCCGGTGAGCAGATCCTTGTCCAGCTCGGCGATCTGTTGGGTCGCGCCCTGGTGGATGTGGGCGAGCACCGGATAGGGGATGGAGGCGAAGATCAGGTCCGCGTCCTCGGTCGGCGGACCGCCCTCCTCGTAGGTGCCCGCGAAGAGCGTCGCGATCCCGTTCTCGCTGGTCATGACGTACGTCGACGAACGCTGCACCATCGTGACGTTCGCGCCCTGTTCGTGAAAGTCGTGCGCGATGTCGTGCCCGCTGTTGCACGAGCCGACCACGATCGCGTTCTTCCCGGCGTAGGCCTGGCCGCTGGAGTGTCCGCTGGAGTGCGTCACGACTCCGGCGTACACCTCCGCTCCGGGGATCTCCGGAGCCTTGGGTACGCCGCTCATCCCGGTCGCGAGCACGACGTGGTTGGGGTGCAGGACCCGCTCGGCGCCGTCCTCTCGCCGCACCGTGGCGGTCCACTTCTTGGTCGCGTCGTCGTACGACGCGGACAGCAGTTCGGTCCTGGTCCAGACGTTGAGTTCCATGCTCGACGCGTAGGACTCGAACCAGTCGGCGAGCTTGTCCTTGGGGGTGAACACCGGCCAGTGCTTGGGGAACGGCAGGTATGCCATGTGGTCGTACCAGACCGGGTCGTGCAGGACGAGGGAGCGGTAGCGATTGCGCCAGCTGTCACCGATCCGCTCGTTCCGCTCGATGACCAGGGTGTCCACGTCGAGCTGACCGAGCCGCGCGGCGATCGACAGCCCGGCCTGACCGGCGCCCACGACGAGCACCTGCGGCTCGTCCTCGGTGAAGTCCCGCTTGGCGCGCCGGCGATCCAGCCAGCTCGTCCGCCGCTCCTGCTCGCCGTGGTTGACCCCCTTGACCCGATTCGGGCCGAGCCGCTCCTCGTGACCCTTGAGCTCCTCCATCGCGGTGAGCACGGTCCAGCCCTTCCAGTGCTCACCCGCAGGCATCAGCCGGAAGAAGCCGCGACCTCGCGCGATCGCGGTCTCGAAGTCGAAGAAGCCCTGAACCCAGCGGGTGTTCTCGTCCGCCTCGACGAGCTCCGGTGGCTTGCCCTCGGTGAGGCGGAACGCGCTGGGCCGGGTGGCCTGCAGAGTTGCCGCGAGCGTGCTCTTGATGGCGGCCGTCCCGTGGATGGTGCGCAGATCCCAGGTGAATGTCAGCAGGTCGCGCCACCAGCCCTCGGCCAGGAACAGGTAGTCGACTGCGTCGAGGTCACCTTCTCGGAGCGCCGTACCGAAGGCGTCCAGCCAGGTGCGTGCGACGTCGTACGCCGGATCCTGGGCGGTCTGGGCCGGTGCGTCCAAGGTGCTCGTCATGCTGACTCCGCTTCGTCGGTGGCGTTGCTTCGTTATACCGGCCAGGCGGGGCCCGCGCATCGGCATGTCGGGTAGTTGTTGGTTCTGTCGCCCGCGGGTGCTACAAAGGCTGTGACGACCACGTACCGTCGCTGCCACCACGCCCCTGCCTGCTCCGTTCTCCGTCGGTGGTCGTCGATCCGCCCGGGTCGACCCATGGAGACAACGATGCGCGCACGTTCGATGGTGCTGTCCCTGATCGTTGCCACCGCGGTGGCGGCGGCTGGTCCCATTGCTGCCCCAGCGGCAGCCGCCGGCGAGGTGCTGTTCGTCGTGGCGGCTCCCGGCGCGCCGACCCCCGGTGAGACCGCAGTACGCGGGCGGCTCGCCGACGCCGGCCACCTCGTGACCCTCGCCGACGACAACACAGTCAGCCAGGCGCAGGCAGCGGGGGTGGCGTTCGTCCTGGTCGGCCAGTCCGCCAGCTCCAACCTCGCCACTGTCAAGTCCCTCGCTTCCGTCGAGGTGCCGATCTGGGTCGCCAAGCCGTACCTGTTCGACGACTTCGGGCTCACCGGCGCCGTTCCCGGAACGGACTACGCCGACAAGCCGGGCTCGACCCTGACGATCGCCGACGCGACCCACCCGATGGCGGCCGGGCGCACAGGCACGGTCACCATCCAGTCCGGCGGACGGCTGTCCATCGGCCGCCCCGCCGCCTCGGCCAGCATCGTCGCCCGGGCCGGCACCGATCCGAGCGTGTTCACCGTGCAGCCCGGCGACACTCTGGCCAACGGTTCGCCCGCCCCGGCCTGCCGGGTCACCTTCCCGGTCTTCGGCAATGCGCCTAGCACGTACACCGCCGACGGCTGGGCGATGTTCGACGCCACCGCATCCTGGACAGCGGCCAACTGCACCGCCGGGCCGCCCGTCGACACGCCGCCGGAGGTCACCGTCACGTTCCCGTCCGCCGGCTCCTCGATCAGCGACACGGTCGCGCTCACCGCGACCGCGACCGACGACACCGGCGTCATGAACGTGGCTTTCGACGTCGACGGCGCACCGGTGGGAGTCGACGACAGTGCGCCGTACTCGGTGCTCTGGAACTCCGGAGGCGTCTCGGACGGGACGCACACGGTGACGGCCACGGCGACGGACACGGCCGGTCAGGCCGGTACCGACACCGTCCCCTTCACCGTTGCCAACGGACCGCCCCCGACTGGCGGCGACGTGCTGCTCGTCGTGGCCGCTCCCGCGGCGTTGACCGGCGGTGAGAACGCCGTCGTCGGCCGGCTCACGGCCAGCGGCTTCACGGTCACGGTGGCCGACGACAACGCGGTCTCCGCCACGCAGACAACCGGCAAGTCCTTCGTCCTGGTTGGCCAGTCGACGAACGCCAACCTCGCCTCGGTCAAGTCCCTGGCAGGGGTCTCCGTTCCGGTGTGGGTCGCCAAGCCGTACCTGTTCGACGATTTCGGCCTGACCGGTCCAGTTGCGGGCACCGACTACGGCGACAAGCCGGGATCGGCACTGACGATCGCCGACCCGGCACACCCGCTCGCCGCGGGTCGGACCGGAACGGTGACCATCCAGTCCGGCGGGCGGGTCTCCTGGGGCCGCCCGGCCGCGGCCGCGGCGATCGTGGCCCGGGCGGGGGCCGACGCCTCGGTGTTCACCAT